>DEHW01000016.1 GCA_002352135.1 Lysobacterales bacterium UBA2790 | reverse complement strand
AGTTCGAGGCTCTCGCCGTACGCGCCGCGCGCCGCTTCGAGGTCGCCGAGGTCGGCGGCGAGATCGCCGAGCTGGCTCACGGCGATTACGAGGTTCCGTTCGCCGATCATTGTCGATGTCGCCACGACCTGAGCACGCGCCAGCTCGAGCGTTTGCGCCGCCACGACGCCCGCTGCATCGAGGTCACCGCGTTCGCGCGCCGCTGCGAAAGCGGCGAAGCCATCGCGCGGATCCAGGCGGGCGCGATCGGCCGTGCCGGTCCAGAGACGTTCCCACTCGAGTTCGCTCGCCTGCCTGGACGCGCTCACTAGCTCCGTTCTCGCCGGCCCGGCGGCCNNCGCAGATCACGTTCGAGCAGAAAGCGACGCTCGTTGAGGCGCAGCAGAAGCTGCGTCCGCGCCTGCTGCCAGGACCCTTCAGCAGCGTGCCGCCAGAGTTCGACCCACAGCGGGCCGGCAGCCAGATTGCCGGATGCTTTGAAGATTTGTTCGGCCAGAGTCCCGACCTCGTCTGTCGAACTCGGCTGCCACACGCGCAGGCGCTGCGTCCGCAGACGCAGACTGTCCGCGAGACGCTCGCGCAGCAGCTTGACCGGTTGCGGGTGCTGGGCGAACAGCAGGATCAGGCTGAAGCCCTTTGCCCACTCGATGTGCAGTCGCAACTGACTCCAGAGATCCTCGATCCGGTCGGACTTCACCCCTCGCCCACTTCTCGCCGCAACAGGGGGTGCACGTCAAACCAGTCGTCACCGTTGCGGTACTGCAGAATGTACTTGCCCTGTTGCAGCCGGGCGAAATCGGGCAACTCGTCGAGACTCGGCAACTCCGGCTTGTGGCTGGCCATGATCCTGGCGAGCCATGCGCGATCGTCGGCGGCAATCGGCAGCATGTCGCTGCGCACGGCATCCTCGGTATCGCGCAGCACCGCGTCGGACAGCGCCAGCGCATCGCGCATCGGCGAACGGGTGATTGCCAGGCGCAGCATGCGGAAGTAATCACGCAGGTCGCCCCCCGAACTGAGCGCCAGTCGTGCCAACTGCGCTTCGCTGAGGAAGTCACGCCACGCCTGGTAGCGCCGTTCCACAATCGCGCGCATCTTTTCTTCGCCCAGCGCATAGGGTGCCGGGCAGACTCCCGAGGCTGGCCGGCACTGGTAGATGTGAACGCTCGGCAGCGTATAGATTCGCCCGCCAGCGTAGTAGGCGCCCAGACCACCAGCCAGGGCAGAAAGGTAGGGCGGGACGGTGTAGACCACCGAGAGTCCGGTGAAGCGCAGCTTGTCAGCGTGCGAAGCGAACAGGGTCTCGGCACTCTTGAAGACCTCGCGAACGTCGGCCGAATCGCCGACGCCACGCAGGCGCTCGACCGAATCGACGATCAGCACCACCTTGCGGTCAGGGTCCTGGCGCTGGTCACGGACATATTCGACGGCTTCGCCTGCGAAGGTCCGCGCCTGCTTGACGATCTGCTCGACCAGGCCACGCGTCTTCTTCTGCAGTTCTTCCTTGAAGGTTGGGTTCTGCTGCAACGAAGCCTTGAGTTCCATCGGCCCGGCGGGCAGCTTCACTTCGGTAAGCTTGACGTCGGATTGCAGAAACGAGCAGACGCGCGCGAAGAATCCTTGCTTGCCCGGGTTCTCGCCGAAGCGCGCGGTGATTTTTTCCGAGAACGCTCCGAGCACGGCGAACAGGAAATCGGTAATTTCGATACGCTGCGTCAGGATCAGGTATTCGGTCAGGTCGATGTAGAACACTTCGCAACCCAGGTCGTCAAGGATCTTCGCCAGACGCAGCAACTCGGTGGTCTTGCCGGTGCCGCGATTACCGGTAAACAGGTATGCCCCGGCGCTGGCGGCGAAATCGATCTGGTCGGCCAACTGCTGCACCAAATCGAACTCGCCATCGCCATGAATATTCTCGACGTAGAGTTGCCGGTCCAGACCACCGTCGACCAACCCGGCCACGCCGAATTCGATCGGTTTGTCCAGATCAAGCGCATTGAAGAAGGCCTTGGCACGCGCACGGTGATCATTCATCGGGGATTCCTCACTGGTTGCGGACGGGCAGGCGACACACATCGCGCATGCAGAGATGGATTATAACGCCGTCGGGTGCAGGCCATCGGTCGGGTCAGCGCCCCCTTTGGCGCGGTTCGGCTCTGCCGACGGAAGCCACGACCACACCCGCAGCGTGAGGATCATCGACCGCCGGCGAATGGGGGTGCGATCTCCACTCTCCTGATCGGGAACACCTGGGCAAGTCATGACCGTCAGGCCATCTGCACAGGCATCGCCCGCGTAATGATGGCATCGAGGTCGACGCCAGCCGGCAGCAAACCGAAAACGTCAGCCGCGGCCTCGAAGCGAGACGCGCAGAAAGCGTCAAAGACCGCGTCGCTGGCATGCTGGCGCAGCAAGGCGGCCTGCAGCAGCAGCGCCAGGTCGCGCGCCAGACAGCGGGCCTGTGCTTCTTCCCGGAGGCCGTCGATGGCCTGCAGCGTCGTTGCAAAGGTCCGCTCAAGTGCCGGATGTGCACGCCGCACCGGCGAGATCTCGTATTCCAGGGCACTGGCCATACCTGGAGCACGCAAGGCACGCAGCAGGTCCAGCACCATGATGTTGCCGGCTCCTTCCCAGATTGAATTGAGGGGCATCTCGCGGTAGATGCGCGCCATCACGCCCTCGCCCTGCTCCTCGACGTAACCGTTTCCCCCCAGGGATTCCATCGCTTCCTGCGCGAAAAGGCTGCCGCGCTTGGAGATCCAGAATTTGGCGATCGGCGTCAGCAAGCGGCGGCACAGGGTTTCGTGGCCGCTAGCATCCTGCCCGTTCTCGCTGTGGTCCACCGCGCGGGCCAAACGCAGCGCCAACGCCGTCGCTGCCTCGCTCTCGAGCGCCAGGTCGGCGAGCACATTCTTCATCACCGGCTGATCGGCCAGGGATCTGCCAAAAGCCTGGCGCTGCGCAGTGTGGTGCAAGGCCAGAGACAGGGCATGCCGCATCAGGCCAGCGG
>DEHW01000196.1:61114-62882 GCA_002352135.1 Lysobacterales bacterium UBA2790 | reverse complement strand
TCCTCGACATTGGTTTTTTCTTCGCCGCGGAAGCGGATGCCGATGCCGCGTTGTAGTAGCTCGGCGTTATAGAACTTGCTGCGTGGGTCGGTGCTGAGACGATCGGGCAGGGTGTCGGTCATGGCTGGCTCTCGGTTCAAGTGAAAGCGCGGAATGATAGCTTCGTGCGCTATTTCTCGCTCCGCAGTACGTTATCGTGCGTTCTGTCAGAGCGGTGAGGAACCGGACCCGTCCATGTCTTTCGAGATGCGCCTTCGCGGAACAGACACACTTTCCAGCGCACACCGCAGACGGGTTCGACTGATGCTGTGGACGGGTTCTGGCGCACTGCTTCTGATGGCGGTTGTCTGGGGTGTGTTCTTTGCCTTGCGTGGGCACGGGATGTTGGTGGCATTCGACGCGCTGATGGCTTTGCTGGCCTTGACCGTCATGCAGCGTGCCAAGCGTGGTGCACTACTGAGTGCGGGACTGCTGTTGATCGGCGGGCTGTGGCTCGTCTTGATTGTCCTGGCTCTGTTCGCGGATGTTCCCTCGGCTGCCGCACCACGCTCGGTGCATGTCTACTTGCTCGCACTCGGCGTCGTCTCCACCCTGATTTTCCGAGGTGAGGCAAAGTTCTTTCGACATGGGCTACCCGCCCTGTGCTTTGCCACCTTTCTTGTCCTGGCGAGCACCCAGTTCGGTGTGCCGAGCGTGATGTCTCTTGGTGATGATGTCCGTGTGTTCGGAGGCTGGATCAACAACGCAGCGGCCATCGCGCTGCTCTATGTTGTTCTGGTCCTGTTGCAGATCGACTTTGCGGAAAAGGATGAGGCCGAGGAAGCCATCCAGCGCGCTTTGGCCGAGTCGCAATTCGTCCTTTTCTACCAACCCCAACTGCAGGCAGATGGGCGCGTCATCGGCGCAGAAGCGTTGTTGCGCTGGCGCCACCCGGAGCGAGGCTGGGTCAGTCCCGCCGAGTTCATTCCGCAAGCGGAGGCGAATGGAAGCATCCACGCCATCGGCGCGTGGGTGATGCGGGAGACCTGCCGCCAGCTCGTGAATTGGGCTTCCTCACCGGTGCTGGAATCGATTCATGTCGCGATCAACGTCAGTGCGCGCGAGTTTCGTCATCCCGAATTTGTTGCCGATGCGTTGGCGACACTGCAGGCCAGTGGTGCGCGCCCGCAGCGGTTGACGTTGGAGCTGACCGAGAGCGTGCTGGTCGACAAACTNNTGGATGATTTCGGGACCGGCTATTCGTCGCTGAATTACCTGCGTCGACTGCCATTGGATGAACTGAAAATCGACCAGACCTTTGTGCGCGACGTGCTGACCGATCCGAACGATGCCACCATCGTTCGGATGGTCATTACCTTGGGCCAAAGTCTTGGCCTTCAGGTCATCGCGGAAGGTGTGGAAACCGAGGCGCAGCGCGCGTTTTTGGCGGAGAACGGCTGCGCGCGATTCCAGGGCTATCTGTTCAGTCGCCCCTTGCCACTGGCCGAGTTCGAAGCCTTTGTTCGCGATCGCAACGGGTGATTGCTGACATGCCACCATCATGCGAAGGGACTATTCTGATGCGCTGACCGCTTGGATGAGTAAGTCCGATGAAGACGCCCGCAGAATCCGTCCGCGTCGCCATGATCATGGCCGCAGCCGTGTCGTTGGCGGCGTGTGCGAGCACGCTGATAGTCGAAAACCCTGCGCAGACGACCCGCTCCAATCAACAGTTTGCCGTGCCCGCACACCACGATGAATCGCCGACGCAGTGGTTTCAAGCGGGCGC
>DEHW01000196.1:0-60906 GCA_002352135.1 Lysobacterales bacterium UBA2790 | reverse complement strand
ACCCATGCCACGCCTGCCTCCACCTACGCCCACGCGGTGGATCGCGATTGGGAGTCGGATGCGCTGATGCCGCCCGAGGCCCGCGAAGCCGGTTGCCACGACATTGCGCGGCAGTTGATCGAGTTCGACGAAGGCGACGGGATCGAGGTGGTGATGGGCGGCGGCCGCCAGATGTTTCTGCCCGCGTCAGCGAAAGACCCGGAATACCCGCAGGTGCGCGGTGGTCGGATCGACGAACGCGACTTGGTCGCTGAATGGCAGGCGGCGCATCCCGCAGGGGCTTTCGTGTGGAATGCGGCGCAATTCAAGGCGCTGGATTTCGCCAACGTTGACCGCGTGTTTGGTCTGTTCCAGCCGGGACATATGCAGTTCTCGCATGATCGCCCGCAGGATGCAGCAGGTGAGCCGACACTGGCGGAAATGGTCGGTGCGTCCATCACGCGCCTGCAGCGTGAACCCAAGGGATATCTGCTGATCGTCGAAGCAGGTCGGATCGATCATGCGCATCACGCTGGCAATGCGTATCGGGCATTGACCGACACCGTGGCCCTTTCGGAGGCCGTACAGGTGGCGGTGGATCGGATATCGGCCGATGACACGCTGATCATCGTGACCGCCGATCACTCGCACGTGCTCAACTTCGCGGGCTACAGCGTGCGCGGCAATCCGATTCTCGGCAAAGTCGCCGATGCGCATGGCACGCTGGACACCGATCTGATGGGCCTGCCGTACACCACGCTGGCCTATGCCAATGGTCCGGGCTATGTGGGGGAAAGTGACAGCCAGGCAGAGGGGCCGAAGCGTTTTCTTCATGAGCCGACCCAATCGCGTCAGCCCAATCGCGGACGCCCAGATTTGCGCGAGGTCGATACCACTGCCCCGGACTATTTGCAGGAAGCGCTATTGCCACTGGGCTCGGAAACGCACGGCGGGGAGGATGTTGGCGTGTACGCGCGTGGCCCGGGTGCGGAAGCCGTGCGCGGCGTGATGGAGCAGAACGTCATTTTTCACCTGCTTGGACTTGCACATCCGCTGCTGCGAGCACATATGGATGACGCAGGTCCACGCGCCGACTGAGTGCGTCAATCCAACAAGGCGCGTACCCGTTGCCGCAATGCCGGGACGACATCGGCCTCAAACCAAGGATTGCTGGCCAGCCAGAGTTGATTGCGCGGGCTGGGATGTGGCAACGGGAAGTGTTGCGGAAGATAGTCCGCGAAGTGCTTCACCGTGTCGGTAAGCGTGGCGTGACGCCGCTCACTCAGGTAGCCGAGTTGCGCGTAGTGGCCGATCAGCAGGGTCAGTTCGATGTTCGGTAGCTGCGCAAGGATCGACGCATGCCAGGTCGGCGCACATTCCGGACGCGGCGGCAGATCGCCTGCCTTGCCCTTGCCCGGATAGCAGAACCCCATCGGCATGATGGCGACATGGCGCTCGTCGTAGAACTGCTCGCGCGACAACCCCAACCAGCCACGTAGGCGGATGCCGCTGGCGTCATTCCAAGGGATGCCGGATTCGTGCGCCTTGATGCCTGGCGCCTGGCCGATGATCAGCAGACGCTCAGTCGGTGCCGCGCGCAGGATCGGACGCGGCTCGCAAGGTAGCTGCGAGGCGCACAGGCGGCAGGCGCGGACACGAGACAGCAATGAATCCAGCGTCGTCATAAGGGCAACAACTTGCCCGGGTTGAGGATGCCTTTGGGGTCGAACACGGTCTTGATCGCGCGCATCAGGCCCAGCGTGTGCGCGTCGATGGCGCGCGGCATGTAGTCGCGTTTGGCGAGACCAATACCGTGCTCGCCGGAGAGTGTGCCGTGCAGCGAGACCACCAGTGCGAACAAGTCGTCGAGGCAGTGCGCGGCGGCGTTTGCGGCGACCGGGTCACTGGGGTCGATCATCAAGTTGACATGGATATTGCCGTTACCCGCGTGGCCGAAGTTGACGATACGGAGGGCGTGTTGGCGTGCCAAGACATCGACGCCCGCGATCAGCTCAGGCAGACGGGAGACGGGGACGACGACGTCTTCATTGATCTTTTTCGGTGCCAGGCTGCGCAAGGCGGGCGAAAGCGCTTTTCGCGCCGCCCACAGGGTGTCGGTCTGGGTCTCGTCGTGGGCAACCAGCACATCAGTCAGACCCGGTCCCTGCGCTGCGTTCAAGACTGCATTGCAGGCGGCATCGAGCGCGCTGGCTTCCGCATCGACCTCGACCAACAGCAGTGCATCGCCGGCAGGCAGGTTGACACCGCGCGCACGCACCAGTGCCAGCGACTCACGATCAATGAACTCCAGCGCACAAGGCGTGACGGGTTGCGCCATGATGCGTGCAACTGCAGCGGCGGCGTCCTCAATGCGCGCGAACAGCAGGCGCAATGCACGTTTGGCGGTGGGCAGCGGAACCAGTTTCAGGGTGGCTTGGGTGATGATGCCGAGCGTGCCTTCGGAGCCGACCAGAAAGCGGGTCAGGTCGTAGCCGACCGAATGCTTGCTGGTCAACGCGCCGCTGGAGAACCGCTCACCGCGACCATCGACCGCCTGCAGGGCCAGGATGTTGTCGCGGCAGGCACCGTATTTCACGGCGCGCGGACCGCCCGCGTTGCAGGCCAGATTGCCGCCGATGCTTGAAAATGGTGCCGAGGTGGGATCGGGTGGCCAGAAGAACCCCAGCGGTTTCAGCGCCGCCTGCAGATCGCCGTTCAGGACGCCGGGTTCCACCACGGCATAGCGATCAGCCGTATTGATTTCGATGATGCGCTGCATGCGCTCCAGCGAGATCACCAAACCGCCCGCAATCGGAACACTGGCGCCAGTGGTGTTGGTACCGCGGCCGCGCGCCGTAACAGGAATCGCGCGTTCGTGGCAGACGCGAAGAAGGTCAGCGACCTCCTTTGCATTGACACACAGTGCGACCGCTTGCGGCATGACGCTCCGCTTGGAGTTGTCGTAACTGTAGGCAAGACAATCCTCCGTCCCCAGCAACAGGCGCTCCGGCTGCATGAGACACGCTCGCAGTTCTTCTACGGCAGAGTTGGACAGCAACGTCGACATGCGGTCCATTCTAGGAGCCCGACGGACATGAAAGGGAAACGGCTGCGAATCTGTCGCGACGTTCTACTCTTGGCCTGTCTGGCGGGCAAAGGCCGCCCATCGTGAGGCGAAACCTGCATGAAACTGTCCACCGCTGCGCCGGAGTCAGGATTCAAATCTTCAAGCTCGTCGGCGCTCCGGGGTGAAGACATGCCATCCACACCGTCGAGTGAGCGGGTTGGTAACAATGGTCGCGATACCAGATCCCCGCTTTGGGTCACGGGAAACTCTTCCCGATATGGCTGCAACGGGAGGTGTGGAACGCTACGTAGAAAAACGTACGAACATTTTCGTTGACAGCCTGATCGGTGCGCGATACGGTGCCTCCGCGCGCCACTGATTCCCTGTACAGCGTGGTGCGCAATCCCGACCAGATCCGGATCGAGGTTGCAGGAACGCGCCCTTGATCCTTCCATTGGAGCAATCGAATGAAGTGGACATTTCCTCAGCTGGCCCTCCTTGCCTTGTTGGCGTGCTTCACGTTTCCGCTGTCTTTGTCGGCCACAGCCGCCGAGGGTTCTGCATCATCCGACTCGGAGCTCTCTGAGATCGATCTGGCGAAGCGCTTTGCCGATGAGCGGCGGCGCATAGAAGAAGATATGGAGCCGGAAGGGCGTTACGGTGGCCTATCGGAACGCGAAAAGGATGAGGTTCGGGACGCATTGTCAAAGGCGCATGAAAAAATCGGCCAACGAGGCCGCGTGTCCGACTTGAGCCCTTCGGATCAAGTGGCTGTGTTCAATGCGCTGGAACAAGTGAACAGTGTGCTGGCAGATGCGCCGGCCGGGAAACGAAAGATCTGTGAGCGGGTCCTTCGTGTGGGCTCGAAAATCCCCGAGACCGTGTGTTATACGGAAGCCGAGCTCCGCGATCAGTCGCGTGGAGCGCGTGGCGCCAAGGATTACCTCGAACAACGCGGGCGGCCGGGGTTTGATGAGGTAGGTCGTCAGTAGACAAGCAAGTGGACTGTAGTGGGTCAGGTTGCTCGGCATTGTTCACGCCACCGCTTGATCTGAGATCATTTCATTTCGAGGCGCGTATGACCCATCCCAAGCCGACCGAGTCTGAACTCGCCATTCTGAGTGTCTTGTGGGACAAAGGTCAGGCCACTGTCCGAGAAGTCTACGACACCCTTTATCGCTCGGAGGGCGGTGGGTATACCACCGCCCTCAAGCTGCTGCAGTTGATGCATGGCAAGGGTCTGGTTGTTCGCGAGGAAACTCAGCGCGCGCATACCTACAGGGCGGCCATCAGCAAAGACTCCACGCAATCCCGAATACTGGGCGATCTGGTACAGAAGCTGTTTGATGGCAGTGCGGGTGCGCTGGTGATGCGTGCATTGGGCGCAGGCAAGGGGCCCGATGCCCAGGAACTCCAGGCAATTCGAACGTTGCTGAACGAGTTGGAGAAGCGCGGTGATTCAGATCGAGATCGTTGACTGGACGCGCCTTGCGGAAGCCATTTCGAGCATGATCATGGCTGCCTTGTGGCAATGCCTAGTGATCGCTCTGGCATATGGGCTGCTGCGTCATGTAGTCCAATCACCGCGCTGGAGGTTGAACCTCGGCTATGCGGCATTGATCGCGTGCATGGGTGCCGCAGGCAGTCACCTCTATCAGTCGTTTGCCACGGCGGCGTCCCTGGAGCTTAGCGGCCAACCGGGCGGGCTTGTGGGCATTCCGACCAGTGCCCATGCGGTTGAGCAGTCAACCGACCCGAACTCGCAAGTCTTGGTGGCGACTCTCTGGCTGCTGGGAGTATTGCTTCAGACCGGGCGTTTTGCCCACCAATGGTGGCTTTTGCGGCGACTGCTACACGGCGCTTCACCGGCTCTTGCAGATTTGCAACGACGAGCGGCTGCCTTTGCGCAGCGCATGGCCGTGTCGAGGCCAATTCGCGTTCTGGTTTCCCCAACCACGTCGTCGCTGCTGACCGTTGGTTGGCTTCGCCCGGTGATCCTGGTTCCGGCGAGTGCCTTGACCGGAATACCCAGTGCGCATCTGGATCTGTTGCTCCTGCATGAACTCGCCCATGTTCGTAGGGCAGATTGGCTGCTCAATCTGATGCAGGTAACGGTTGAGACCATACTGTTCTTCCACCCGGCAATCCATTGGATGTCGGCGATGATTCGCCGTGATCGTGAACTATGCTGCGATGATCTGGTCACCAGTCAGTGCATTCCCCGGTTGAGCTATGCGCGGGCGCTGTTGTCTCTTGCCGAGCTCGAGCAACACCAGCCCAAGGTCGGAAATCGACTAGCCATGGCTGCAGGCGATGGGGTGTTGATGCATCGGATCAGTCGCATCGTCGGGCAGCCCGAAGCGGGCAAGGCGGTCAGTTCACCCAGAGTGCAGTCGTTTGGGCTTTTCATCCTGATGGCAGCAGGCATCGCGGCCCTATCGCAATGGGCAACGATGCAGCACGCCAGTTCTGCCTGGGCCATGCATTTGGCCAATCTGCGTGAGGTGACCCGATCACTGACCCCGGTTCTCGATGATCCGACCGGCCTTTACGCTCCGGCGGTCTGGCGGGAGCAGAAGGTGAACGATGTTCCGATTGCGATCACCATGCCTAGCGACCTGCGGCCGCAAGCGAGGCAGGTCAGTTTGCCAGAGGGTCTACGCTGGTCGCCTGCGAGTCAGCCGCCCTCACTCACGCCAGGTCAAGTGCAAGTACACGATCTGCCAGTGCGTTTCGCAGACAAAGTACAAGCAGCCGAGGAGCGCGATAGGCAAGACGGCGACGTGGGCTCCGCCAGCGGATTGCGTCCCTTGGTCGGACCGCAACCTCACTATCCGCTGCTTGCGCGGCGCGATGCGAGTGAGGGTTTCGTCCAGCTTCGGTTCCGGGTCAATCGAGCAGGTCGCGCGGTCGATGTCAGCGTGGTAGATCGAGGGGGACGAGGTGTGTTCGTTGATGCATCCCGCGCTGCGCTGAACGATTGGCGCTTTGAGCCCCAGGAGAGAGTGTCGGATTGGCAACAGGTCCATTTTGATTTCTCGCTTTCTGAAACAGTTGCCCGGCGCGAATCGCGGCGTGATTGCCAACGTGTACTCGGGTCGGGAATCTGTTGGCCAAGCCCCTGACTGTGAGCCCATGCGGACGTCGCATCCTCGGCAGATCGCGCGTTAAGCGTGCCGGAAGCACCATGATGTTCGATGGTCGCCATCCTGCGCCTGCCGACAATGTTTCCGGACAGCCGCATAATGGCGGCGGAACCAGTTGCCTCCAGCGAGTTCACATCGGGGGTTCGCGGAAGCTGCGCTCGCGAAGTGATCGGGTAAGCGATAGATTCGTCGGAAGTGTGACCGGGCATGTGTCGACCTCGCGAACCCAGGGGCGCAGGAAGGCGTTTTATCAATGGCCTGCTGGCGAGGCGTTGGCAGGTGAATCCTCAAACGTTCCAAGGGTGATGCATGCGTATTCTGGTCATAGAAGACAACTCCGATATCGCCGCCAATCTGGGCGACTATCTGGAAGACCGCGGTCACATCGTGGATTTTGCGGCCGATGGCGTCACCGGCCTGCATCTGGCGGTGGTCAACGACTTTGACGCCATCGTGCTGGACCTCAATCTTCCCGGCATGGATGGTCTGGAGGTGTGTCGCAAGTTTCGTGTCGACGCTCGCAAGACCACGCCGATCCTGATGCTGACCGCGCGCGACGCGCTCGAGCAGAAGTTGACGGGCTTCGATGCGGGCGCCGACGACTATCTCGTCAAACCCTTCGCCTTGCAGGAAGTGGAGGCGCGTCTGACGGTTCTGGCGCGGCGTGGGCGCGGCGCGCCGGTGCGCGTGTTGGACGTGTCCGATCTGCATTTCAATCTGGACACGCTGGAAGTCAGTCGCGCAGGGAAGCAGGTCAATCTCAATCCGACGGCACTGAAAATTCTCCAGTGCCTGATGGAGTCTTCGCCCAATGTGGTGACCCGGCAGGAACTGGAGACCGCGGTCTGGGGTGAGGAGTTGCCCGACAGCGATTCCTTGCGCGTCCACATCCACGGCTTGCGCGCGCTGCTCGACAAGCCCTTCGACAAGCCGCTGATTCACACCCGTCATGGCATCGGATATCGCCTTGCCGACCTCGAAGCAGTACCGACGTAGGCTCAAGAGCCGCATCATTATCTCGTTTCTGCTGTTGGGCACGGGCCTGACGGCAGGTTTTGCGGTGGCGACGATTGCCTTGCGCACCGTTCTGGAAGACCAGTTGGTGAATGACTGGCTGCAGCAGGAGGCACGCAACTTCACCGAGTTCAAGCGCTTGAATCCTGATCAGGGCGCCGAGTTCCATTTTTCGCGTCAGATCGAGATCACCATCGTCAGCACACCAAGGCAGGCCAATATTCCGTTCGCCTGGCAACCGCTGCAGACCGGTGTGCACGATGTGGAAGAGGCCGGACCGGATGGTCTGCCGACGCACTACAAGTTGGCCGTTTACCGCGCCAGCGATCTGCATACCTTTCTGCGCTACGACTATTCGCAGGAGACGCTGGGGCGGCAGCATCTGTTGTTCGCCTTGGCGGGCGCGGTGCTGCTGTTCTCGTTCCTGGCCTGGCTGATCGGCGTGTGGTCCGCGCGGCGGGTGATGCGTCCCGTGTCGGATCTGGCGGCGCGCATCGAAGGCTTCAACGAAGGGGTCAAGCCAGAACGTCTTGCGCCCTATTTCGCGGATGACGAGGTCGGTCAGTTGGCACAGGCACTGGACGACTATTCGGATCAGCTCAACGAGCGTGTGGTGCGTGATCGCGAGTTCAATGCGGATGTCAGTCATGAGCTGCGCACGCCGCTGGCGGTCATTCGCGGAGCCGTCGAGTTGTTGATGGGGCAGCCGGATGTCAGTGACAAAACCCGTTCACGCCTGCTGCGTATCGAGCGGGCGGTTCAGCAGGGTACCGATCTGACCACCGCTCTACTGATGCTCTCGCGCGGAGAGCGCGGCGAGGGTGTGACAGATGTTCGTCGACTTGCGGAACAACTCGCCGATGCGCATCGGGTGAATCTCGCAAACAAGCCGATTGAGGTCAGAGTAGAGGGACAGTCGGAACTGCTGGTGGAAGCGCCGGATGCGATTCTGTCGGTGGCGTTGGGTAACCTGATCGTCAACGCCTTCAAGTACACCAAGCAGGGCGAGGTGGCGATTCACGTGCTGGGGGACCGCGTCGAGGTTCACGACACCGGGCCTGGAATCGATGCCGAAGAGGCGCTTCACCTGTTTGATCGCGGCTATCGCGGTCGCAGCTCGGAAGGCAGCAAAGGTGCCGGGATCGGGCTTTCGATCGTGCGTCGCCTGTGTGAGCTGTATGGCTGGCGGGTCAGTCTGCGACCAAGACATGATCGGCTTGGCGTGATTGCGAGTCTGGAGTTCGAGGACTGGCGCAGGCGCTGAGTGCTTCGGACTGGCGTGTTCTGCCACGGCGGACTCAGTCTGAGAAACCGGTTGCTGAATCCTGTGTTCGCGGACTTTTCTATCGCACCTCGCATGGTGTCGCTTGGGTGGCGTGATCGGTCAACCGAATCGCCAGACCGACGTTGAAGCAGGCCACGGTCACGGATCTGTGGCCCATTCGCGAAGGAGAGATGGAGATGCGATCGATGCAAACGATGTTGGCTGCCGTGTTGCTGTTCATGCCTCTGGCTTCCGCTCTGGCGGGAACACCAGTGATTGACGAGCGGCAGCAGAATCAGGAGGCGCGAATCGATCAAGGTGTGGCCTCTGGCGAGCTGACGGGCCGCGAGGCACGGCGTCTGGAAGCGCAGCAGACGCATATCGACCGCATGGAAAACCGTGCGAAGGCGGATGGTGTGGTGACCGGACGTGAGCGCGCGCGCATCCACGCGGCGCAGGACAACGCCAGCGCCCGGATTGCCCGCAACAAGCATGATCGCCAGCGGCGCGACTGAGTGAGGCCGCAAGAGGTGAGCCGGTCAGCGTATTGGATACCATTGCGAACGACGTGAACACAAAGGCCGGGCATTGCCCGGCCTTTGTGCATGATGCCTTGCTGCAAGATCAGGGGTTGACCGCTTCCAGCCAACCATGCCGGTCCGGTGTGCTGCCGTCGAACAGGCCAAAGAACAATTTCTGCAGCTTGAGCGTCAGCTCGCCGGGCTTGCCCGCGCCAACCGGTTTGCCGTCAACACTGCGGATCGGGGTGATTTCTGCCGCAGTGCCGCACATGAACAATTCGTCGCAGAGATAGAGATACTCGCGCGGCATGTCGCGTTCGACGACCTCGATTCCCTGGTCGCGTGCCAACGTCATGATGCTGTGGCGGGTGATGCCATTGAGAATGGCGGCGCTGGCCGGTGTCGTGTGCAGGGCACCGTTGAACACCAGGAACAGGTTCTCGCCCGCGCCCTCCGAAAGCAGGCCGGTCGATGCCAGCGCAATGCCTTCGCCAAATCCCAGACGACGTGCTTCGCGGGCGATCAACTGGCCGGAGAGATAGTTGCCACCGGCCTTGGCGCCGGTAGGAATGGTGTTTGGTGCCATCCGGTTCCAGCTCGACACGCAGGCGTCGATGCCTTGTTCCAACACGCCCGCACCGAGGTAGGCGCCCATGTTCCAGGCGGCGACCGCGACATCGGTCGGGCAGTCAGCCGACAGCCCGAACCCACCGAGGCCACGGAAAGCAACCGGACGCAGATAGCCTTTGCTGAGTTGGTTAGCGCGCAGAATTTCGCGGCAGGCCTCGGCAAGCGTGGGCAGGTCATACGGCATCGGGATGTCGTAGATCTTGGCCGAGTGAAACAGACGGATCAGGTGGTCGGTCAGGCGAAAAATGGCCGGTCCGTTGGGTGTGTCGTAGCTGCGGATGCCTTCGAACACCGACGAGCCGTAGTGCAGCGCATGCGCCATCACATGGGTGGTGCCTTCGGCCCAGGGTTTGATCTTGCCGTTCTGCCAGATGAATTCGGGATATTGCATGCTGCTCATGGGGCGTCCGTCACGGAGGGCGAGTGGGACCGCCATTATCGCGCGCCTACGCAGCGGCGCACAGTGCGCTGCGGCGGCGACCTGTCGATTGCGACCATGAGCCTGCCGCTTTTGTCGCCGGACTGCGTTTGCGGGGTTACCTACTCACAGAGGCTCCTGCCATGCGCCCCTCCCCGTTTCTTGCTGCCAGCGCGTCGTTGGTCATTGGCTTCACCGCGCACGCTGGCACCCTTTCTGCCAGCTACTACAGCCTTCTGGACCACAGCTTCAATCCCGGTTTGCCGGGGCGCGCGACCATTGCTTTCGATCAATCCGGCACCGCGTTCACCGATATCGGCATCAACGCGTTTTCCGATCCAGACCTGGGCAACATCACCTCGGTCGCACAGGTCGACATCAATAACGCCGATCCAAACCTGGTCGGTATCGGTCTGGCCCGCACGCAGTTCAACGGCTTGCCCGATACCGGCTTTCAGACCAATGGAAAGCGGGTCAAAGACGCCTTCCTGACCAGTGTGGTGGATGCCTGTATCGACCCCAACGGACGCATCGTGGTGGCCGGGATGACGCCCGGTGCAAATGGCTCAGGCGGTGCGAAAGATCTGGCCTTGGTGCGGTTCAATGCGAATGGCTCGGACGATCTGTCCTTCGGTGGCGATGGGGGTGTCGCCTTCAGTCTTGCAAGCGAATCCGGTGGTGACGAGTTCGATGAGGGTATTCGCGATGTGGAATGCCTCTCGAACGGGAACGTACTGGTCGCAGCTTGGTACGACCAGGGCTCAGGAAAAAACGCAGTGGTGGCGGAGATGCCTTCAACTGGACTTGCCGATCCAGTGCGCTTTCAGACCTATGGAACCAGCGCGGGTATTGATGCAGTGGCGACGTTTGCGGCGGAAGTCGACGGCGGCATTGTTGTCGGACTTCATTACTACGGCGCGTCGAATTCCGCCTTTGTCAGGCCACTGGTTCCAAGCGGGGCGACGTACGCCACGGTGCCGGGCCGCGATCAGCAGGCCTTCGGTACAGGGTGGTCGACCTGTGGTGGCATTGCGCAGCCCCAGTTTCTTGGAATGGCGAGCCTAGAAACCGGCGATTACGTGATTTCCGGCCTGCGCAATGATGGGGTCAACAACGTGCCGATATTGGTGCGAATCCAGTATGGGGAGCAGACGTTGGTGAGCTGTCTGGATATCAACAATGGGGTCAACAACGCCTATGTCACCCCACCTACGGTGCTGGGTGACCTGGTCTTTGTTGCGGCGGGTCTGCAGCCCTTTGCCTCAGGAGCGTTGACCAGCCGGATCAAAGGTTTTGTCGCGCCTGCGGACGGAACGGTGCCGGTGCCTGCGCCGGGCTACGGCTCGAACGGTATGGTGGAGTGGAGCTATCCCTATTCGACCAGCAACGCGAGCAACAATCGCTCGTTTGTTCAGCGGCTGTACTTCGACCCTGCCTACGGCCTGATGGCGGTAGGCACGCGCACATGGAATGGCAACGACACGGACGTGGCATTGGCTCGCTTCGGCTCAACGGGCGACATTTTTCGCAACGGATTTGAGGCCGACTGAGTGCGGTTTGCCGCAGGTAAGCATGTTCCGCACCGGTCGATCTGATAGCGATGGCTTGCAGGCCGACCGGTGCGTGGGCAGCTTCTTCAACGCCACTGTCTTGGCCCGAGGTCGTCGGCAGTAAACGCGTTGCGCAGCCATTCCAGTTGCGTTTCGGCGGGGCCGTTGATGGCGACGATGTCGAATCGACAGTTGCGTTGCGCCAGTGTGGGATTGGCAGCCAGATAGGCGGACGCTGCGCTGAACAATCGGCGCTGTTTGCGTTGATCGACACTGCCTGCAGCACCGCCAAACTGTGCGTGTGAGCGGACGCGGACTTCGACAAAGACCAGCGTGTCACCCTCATCCATGATGAGGTCGAGTTCGCCAAATCGGAAGCGGACGTTGGCAGCACGAAAGTGCAGCCCAGCGCGCTCAAGATGGTGCCGCGCTCGCGATTCGCCTTGCTCGCCACGTTGCTGCCGGGACAACAGTCGACGCAGCATGCGTGACTCAGCGAACCGAGGCCGCGGTAGTGGAAATGGGGCTAATCTCGTCTTCGCGCAGGGCGCGCGGTCTGGCGCCAACGTAGCGAGCCCAAGCGGGTTGCCGCAGCACGCTGCCGAAGCCATCCAGGCTCAACAAGCCAGTCGCGCCTTCGACCTGCGAATCGGACTGCAAATGAGGCAACGCCTGCAGAAGGCGATAAGCATCCAAGCCGAAGGCGAACAGGCGCGCAGACGCGCCCTGTGCGGTTTCCAGTGCGCGCAGGGAACTGGCACTGGGCAGATCGGCGGGGGCGGCATCCAGCAGCCAGGGCAGTTCGGTGAATTCGACGCCGTCAAGTTCGCGATCCAGTCTTGGGTTGGCACCCACGGCATGGATCTGCGAAGTCGCCATGACGGGCTTCCCCAGTGCACCTTCGGCGCGAAGTTGAGGGATTACCAGCCGGGCCTCGGCACCGCCCACCGCCAGATAGATGACATCCACATCGACGCTTCGCTGCGGCGGTTTGGTGGCTGCGGGTGAGTTCGGATTGGTAGGCGGGGCGACGGCCTCACGCCAACCGATCTGCTGATACGCGGCACGGATCAAGGCAATGAAGTCGGGGCTATTGCTGGGTAGATCAATGCGCTGCACCACGCGGCCACCTTCCTGGCCCAGCGCGAGGCTGAGTGCTTGCGCGGAACGCCGGGAGGCTTCATCGCCGCTGGCTACCAGGAGGGCGGTGGACATGCCGAGCCTGCGGATGCGTTTGGCGGCAGCGCGGCCTTCGTCTTCCGGGCTGAGCGCGAAACTCAGGCTGTGCTCGGGGGTGGCTACGGTGGCGCGGTTGAGTGCCAGGGTGGGAATGCGAATGTCGCCCAGCGAAAATAGCGCGTTGACCTGGTCGCGTCCCAAGGGGCCGATGACCTGTTCGGCACCTTCAGAGACAGCAGTCTGGTATGCGGCTACCGCCGATGCATCCGATTCGCCGCTGTCGTAGAAACGCAAATCGGGGCGATTGTCGGTGTCGGCGAAATAGGCTGTCAGCACGCCATCACGAACGGCTTTGGCGGGAGCCGCCAGCGGTCCATCCAGTGGCAGTAGCACCGCGATGCTGGACGCCTGGCCGGTCCGTGTCTGGATCCCGGTGCGGCGACCAGGGACTGCCAGTCCAAGGGCGCGGAGCGTGTCAGCAGCGAAGTCATAGAGCGGGTCATCGCGATCCAGGTCGGCTGCCGCAGCCGACAGTTGGCGAGCTGGCAGTTGCGTCAACAACGCGCTGATTGCCGCCGCATTCTCCGGTTGTTCGCGTGCGGGCAGGAATGTCTGCATTGCAGCGCGTTCGCTGGCTGCGGAAAACGGCTGATTGAATGCCGCAAATGCCTGCGCGCGCAGGAAGTGGAACCGTCCACGCAGGTCATCGGGAACCCTGGCGGCTGGCGTCGAAAGCGCATCCAGCGCGACTTGCGGCTCACGATCTTGTAGGGCCAATTCAGCGCGCAACAGGTTGGCGCGCAGGGCTTCGTCACTGCTCAGGCGATCCATCCGGATCTTGGCCAGAAGCGGTCGTGCGTCGTTGATGCGTCCCTCTTCGCGCCATGACTCGGCAGCGCGAAGGGTTAGCGCGTCTCGGTGCGCTCGATCACGTCGCGCCGCGTCCTCAAACGCTGCCGCCGCCTGCACGAAGTCGCCTTCCTCGAACAGGCGTTCTGCAATCAGGGCCTCTTCGGGCAACGGTGCGCGTGTGCCACTGACGTCACAGGCGGTCAGCAGGACGCTGAGGACCAGTGCAAGCAAGGCGGGAAGTCGACGTGGCATGGTGAATCCTTGAGGCCTGGCGAGGTGTTCGAGTCGACGATGATGCGGCTTGGAGTGGATAACTGAGCCCGCTGCATGGTCGTTTTCTGAAGCCTATTGTAGCGGCGCTCACCCAGTGGTTGAGGTGCGTCCGCGTAGACTGTGTCGCGACGCCGTCGCGGAATCCGAACGGTTCGCAAGGTTCGGATGATTGAGTGCGAGTTTGCTGTGCCCGTGTCGGGCGCGTTTTTCAAGCCGCCTGATGAATGTTATTTGCGGCCGCCAGCATCCATGGGCGAAGTGATAGGGGATTGACGATGACGATGCATGCGGCTGGATGTCTTTACGTGGTGGCGACGCCCATCGGTCACCTCGACGATCTCTCGCCGCGCGCGACAAAGGTGCTCGCGGAGGTTGATCTGATCGCCGCGGAGGACACGCGGCATACCCAGCAACTGCTGGCAGCCAAGGGTTTGCGGCGTCCGTTGCTGGCTTTGCATGATCACAACGAATCGCAACAGGTTGCGCAGTTGCTCGCGCGGCTGCACGCCGGTGAGCAGCTTGCGTTGGTGTCGGATGCAGGAACACCTTTGATCAGTGATCCCGGTTTTCGCTTGGTGCGAGCAGCGCGCGAGGCAGGATTCAAGGTCAGTCCCATTCCCGGTGCCTGCGCTGCGATTGCCGCCCTGTCGGTGGCGGGTCTGGCATCTGACCGCTTCGTGTTCGAGGGCTTTCTGCCGCCGAAGAGCGGTGCACGCCGCGAGCGATTGCAGGCCTTGCGAAGCGAGCCAAGAACCCTGTTGTTCTACGAGTCCAGTCACCGGATCGAAGAATGTCTGGTAGACATGATTGCCGTATACGGCGCGCTGCGCCAAGTGGTACTGGCGCGCGAATTGACCAAGCTCTTCGAGACGGTTCTGTCCGGTACATTGGACGAATTGCGTGTGCGACTTGCCGCAGATGCCAATCAGCGCAAGGGTGAATTCGTGGTGATGCTGGAGGGTGCCAGCGAAGACACGGACGCCAGACTGCTTGAGGGTCAACGCGTGTTCGCCTTGCTGCGCGATCATCTACCTGCCTCCAAGGCCGCCAAGTTGGCGGCGGAAATCTCTGGCGCGCCGCGCAAGGCACTCTATTCAGTCGTTTCCGCCGACTGACCCGTTACACTGCGCGGGCGAAGTGGGCTGGATCGTCGCGGCATGGCTTGCCCATGTCGAGGAAAGTCCGGGCTCCACAGGGCGGGATGCCAGGTAACGCCTGGGCGGCGTGAGCCGACGGAAAGTGCAACAGAGAACAGACCGCCGAACGGTGTTTCGACACGCGTGGTAAGGGTGAAACGGTGCGGTAAGAGCGCACCGCGGACCTGGCAACAGGGACGGCACGGCAAACCCCATCCGGAGCAAGACCAAATAGGAACGCATTGGCGCGGCCCGCGTTGCGTTCGGGTAGGTTGCTGGAGCCTTGCGGTGACGCAAGGCCAAGAGGAATGACGGTCCTCGACAGAACCCGGCTTACAGGCCCACTTCGCCCTTCTCTTTCCCTCGATCGCCACCCGCCGTTCTGCAGGTGGCTTCCGTGCGCGTGTTCACAAGACGGCGGTGCGGCCTGAACGCTCTTTGGTGTGTTTTTAGAAAGATTTCGTAAACATATGTATTTGCGGGATTTTGCTATTCGGGAAAATTTGTATATTCAGGAAAATCCCAATGCTGACAGTGGGTTAGCTCGCATTTTTCTTGACAGCGCGAAACGGCGTGTTACTGTGGGCACGTGTAGAAAAAACGGGTTTTATGTGGAAATTTGTGGGGAGTCGGCAGGCAAATGTTCCAAGGCGAGACCGCAATCACGATCGACGACAAGGGGAGGCTGGCAATTCCAACCGCCTTCCGGGAACTCGTCGCGCGTGAATGTGAAAACCGTCTGGTCATCACCTACAACCCTTACGAGCAGGGTTGCTTGTGGCTGTATCCGGTAGGCGCTTGGGAACAGGTCCGTGACCAGGTCAATGCGCTGCCGAATGCGCATCGTGTGCATCGCGCATTGCAGCTCAAGTTGGTGGGTGCGGCGACGTTCGTTGATGTGGATGCCAACGGGCGTCTGTTGCTGCCAGGAAGCCACCGCAATGCCTGTGGCCTGGAAAAGAAGGCCGTCCTGCTGGGCATGGGCGGGAAGTTCGAACTGTGGAGCGAGCAAGCGCACTTGGCCCAGATTCGCCAGACCATCGGTGAAGAAGACCTGAGTGCCGCCATGCTCGACTTGAAGCTGTAGTCGGGAGAGTAGTCGATGCGCAACGAAGCGCAGCCGGCCGAGCACATCCCGGTGATGTTCACGCAAGTCCTGGATGGCTTGCGAGTGGCCAAGGACGGCATCTATCTCGATGGCACTTTCGGGCGCGGCGGGCATGCGCGCGGGGTGCTGGAGCAACTCGGTCCGCAAGGGCGCTTGTTGCTGATGGACAAGGACCCGGAGGCGATTGCCTGTGCCGAGCGCAGCTTTGCCAATGATGAGCGGGTGTCGATTCGCCGGGGCAGTTTTGCCTCGTTGGCGGAATGGCCTGCGACGGCGAATGGCCTGGATGGTGTCCTGCTCGATCTGGGCGTGTCCTCGCCACAACTCGATGAGGCGCGGCGCGGTTTCAGCTTCCAAGCCGACGGTCCATTGGACATGCGCATGGATCCTGAACGGGGCGAGAGTGTGGCGGCATTCCTCGCGCGGGCAGCGGAAGCCGAGATCGCGGATGTGCTTTGGACCTTCGGAGAAGAGCGCATGAGTCGCCGCATCGCGCGCGCCATCGTTCAGCGGCGGACCGAATCCCCCTTGTCGGGCACGGAGGCGTTGGCGGATCTGATTGCTTCGGTCATCGGTCGACGTGAGCCGGGCAAACATCCGGCGACGCGCAGCTTCCAGGCACTGCGCATCTTCATCAATCAGGAATTGGCCGATCTTGAATCAGGGCTGGCGGCCGCCTTTGCTCGACTGAAACCGGGCGGGCGGCTTGCCATTATCAGCTTCCATTCGCTGGAAGATCGCATCGTCAAGCGCTTCATGCTGGCGAAAGCCAAGCCTGCACCCGGGAATCGGCGGATGCCGGTGGTCGAGGCATTCCGTCCTGCGTTGCGCCTGATTGGCGACGCGCAACAAGCCGACGCCGCCGAGTTGGCGCGCAACCCGCGCGCGCGCAGCGCGGTGCTCCGTATTGCGGAGCGTTTGCCATGAACTGGCGTCTGCTGATCGGTCTTCCGCTGCTGGTTGGCGTGATCGTTACCGCGATCATGGTCGTCGAGTCACGTCAGCATCATCGCCAACTATCTGTTCAGTTGAGTGCTTTGGAGACCGAGCGTGACGAGCTCAACATCGAGTTCGGGCGTCTGCAGCTTGAGCAGGCCGCGCTCGGCAAGACCAGTCGCATTGAGCGTGTGGCAGCAGAGCAGTTGATGATGCGTTCTCCCACGCCCACCGAGGTGGAGGTGCTGCGCCCATGAGCGTGCGTCGATCTCCACCGCGTCGCCCTCAAGCTGGACAGCGTGGTCCCAACCTGCGTGGGCGCTTGCAGGTATTGAGCGTGTTCCTTGGTATCGCGGGTTTCATCCTCGTGGCCAAGGCGGCCGAGATGCAACTGTGGCGCAGCGAGTTCTATCAAGCCAAGGGCGACGCGCGCTTCGTGCGCGAGATCGAGATTCCAACCTCCCGCGGCATGATCACGGATCGCAACGGCGAGCCACTCGCCATCTCGACACCCGTGGAGTCGATCTGGGCCAGTCCGCGAGAACTCCTCAAGAACCCTGAGCGGATGGGAGAGTTGGCGGCTGCGTTGCAGTTGCCGCTGGAGGAAGTCAAGGCGCGAGTCGAGGCGCGCGCGGAACGGGATTTCGTCTATCTGCGTCGACGTTTGACGCCGGATCAGTCCGAGCCGGTGATGGCGTTGAAGATCCCCGGTGTCTACAGTGCGCGCGAATACCAGCGCTTCTATCCCTTGGGCGATGTGGCGGCGCATGTGCTGGGCTACACCAATATCGACGATCAGGGCCAGGAAGGTCTTGAGCTCGCCTTCAACGACTGGTTGATCGGCAAGCCGGGAGCCAAGCGGGTCATCAAGGATCGGCTGGGGCGCGTGGTCGAGAACGTCGAATTGGTAAGGGCCGCAGAGCCCGGTCGAACGCTGGAACTGTCGATCGACCGTCGCTTGCAGCATCTGGTCTACCGGGAGCTGCAAAAGGCATTGGTGGAAAACTCGGCAACATCGGCCAGTGGCGTTGTGCTGGATGTCGCCACGGGCGAGATCCTCGCCATGGTGAATCTGCCTTCCTACAACCCGAACGTACTCGACAGCGTTCCGGCGGCACGTCGCAATCGGGCCGTGACCGACGTCTTCGAGCCTGGGTCAGTCATCAAGGCATTTACCGTCGCCGCCGCCTTGGAAACCGGTCGGGTGATGCCAGACACGATCATCGAAACCAGCCCGGGCTATATGCCCTTGGCCAACCATGTGGTGCGGGATATTCGCAATTTCGGCACGCTGACGGTGACCGGTTTGTTGACCAAATCCAGCAACATCGCGGCCACCAAGCTCGCGCTCGACATGCCAAACGAACACTTGCATGACGTGCTGCATCGCTTCGGCTTTGGCGAGCTATCGGGGTCGGGGTTCCCGGGTGAACAGGCGGGCGTTCTGAGCGCACCGCAAGGTTGGGGCGTCGTTGAAAAGGCCACGATCTCGTATGGCTATGGTTTGTCGACGACCGTACTGCAGTTGGCGCAGGCCTATGCGGCCATTGGTAATGGCGGTGTCTGGATGCCCGCCACCTTCGTCCACGGTGGTGCCGGCGAAGGTCGAGCAGCCATCGACCCGCAACTGGCAAAGACCCTGCTTGGAATGCTCGAAACAGTGACGGGGCCGCAAGGCTCTGCGCAGCGCGCGGGTGTCGCGGGCTATCGTGTTGCGGGGAAAACAGGAACCTCACGGCGCTCCGTGGCCGGCGGTTACGAGAAGCGCTACATCAGTGTCTTTGCTGGCCTCGTTCCGGCTTCGCAACCGCGCTATGCCATGGCGCTGATGATCAACGACCCGGATCCGAAGCAGTACTACGGTGGACTGGTGGCTGCGCCGGTGTTTGGTCGGGTCATGGCGGACGCCCTGCGCGTGCTGGATGTGCCGCCAGACAACGTCGAGCAACTGCTGGCTGCAGCGCCTGCGGTGCCAGCCGCGGAAGCGGACGCACTGACGCTGGAAGCGGAATCCGTGGCGGAACCGCTGGATACACTGAGGCCGGCAGCAGAGCCCGTCCCATTGCAGGGGGCACGATGACGAGTTGTCGCGCCGCCGACCTGTTACCGGAATGCGCTGATCTCGGCGATCTGCGCGTCGCGGGTCTGTGCTTGGACAGTCGTCGAATTCAGCCTGGCGACGCGTTTGTTGCCTTGGCAGGCGCCCTGCATCACGGCTTGGATTTCGCTGATACGGCGATCCGTCGCGGTGCCAGCTTGGTGCTCGCCGAGCATGGTCGTCCGACCAGCGATTTGGGCGTCCCGGTTGTCGTCGTTCCGCAGCTTCGCGCGCGACTTGGCAACTTGGCACTTCACTTCTCGCATCTGGATGCGCTTGGGCCAACGGTGGTGGGTGTCACCGGTACCAATGGAAAGACCTCGACGGTGCAACTGATCGCACAGGCGCTGACCTTGCTTGGCCAAACGGCGGCGACCATCGGCACTTTGGGCGCGGGCCTTTATGGCCGTCATCAGGCAGGCGAGCGAACCACGCCCGATGTTCTGGAAGTACATCGCCTCCTGCGCGAACTCCGCGAACAGGGTGCCGAAACCGTGGCGATGGAGGTTTCCTCACATGCGCTGGATCAGGGGCGTGTCGATGGCGTTCCCATCCGCGTTGCGGTGTTCACCAATTTGACCCGCGATCACCTCGACTATCACGGCAGTTTCGCCGCCTACGCCGCCGCCAAGGCCAGTCTCTTCGCCTTCGACAGTCTCCGTGCTGCGGTGATCAATGTGGATGATCCGCAAGGCAGCTTGATTGCCAATGGTCTGCCGGACCATCTGGATAGTTGGACCCACAGTGCGTTGGGGCAAACTGAGGCGAGAGTGGTTGCTCAAAACGTGACGTTGCGAGCTTCCGGTCTTTCATTCCAGATGCGAATTGGGGATCACGGATGCGTGATCGAAAGTCCGCTATTGGGTCGGTTCAATGTCGACAACTTGCTGGCGGTGGCTGCTGCGCTCGGCGCACTGGGAGTTGACGCTGAAACGGTGTTCGCTGTCTTGCCGAAACTGCAGTCGATCCGGGGCCGCATGAATCGTTTCGGCGGCGACGGGCATTTGCCGCTCGTGGTGGTTGACTACGCGCACACGCCAGATGCGTTGGCGCAGGCACTGCAAAGTCTGCGTGGTCATACACGAGGTCGATTGATCTGCGTGTTTGGTTGTGGCGGTGAGCGGGATCGCGGCAAGCGCCCACAAATGGCGCGTATCGCCGAGTCGTGCGCCGACGCGGTGATCGTCACCGATGACAATCCGCGCGGCGAGCAAGGTCAACACATTGTTGAAGAAATTCTGCTGGGATTCGAGCATCCGGACGGCGTCCGTGTTCAGCGTGATCGTGCGCTGGCCATCGCCGAAGCGATTCAATCGGCCCGCCCCGATGACACCGTGCTGATCGCAGGCAAGGGCCATGAAAGCTGGCAAGAAGTCGCGGGTCAACGCCTGCCCTTTGATGACTCCGAGCATGCCGCACGTCAGTTGGGGGTGGCCGCATGAAACCACTCGCCTTGCGAGACATTGCGGATGCAACCGAGGGCGCACTTCACTGGGTATCGCCAGACGTGACCGTAAGGGCGGTGAGTACCGATTCGCGCCGCGTGCATGCCGGAGATTTGTTCGTCTGTCTGCCCGGCGAGCGCGTTGACGGACATGAATTCGCTGCCGCAGCGGTCGCCGCCGGAGCGGTCGCCGTGCTCACGTCGAAACTGTTGCCGAATGCGCTCCCGCAGATCGTCTGTCGCGACACGCAATGGGCTTTGGGTCGAATTGCTGCCCGCGTTGCCGCAGAGCGCACGACACGTGTGCTGGCGATCACAGGCAGCAACGGCAAGACGTCCGTCAAGACCTTGCTGAAAGGTATCCTGTCGCGTGTCGCGTCGAGTTATGCCAACCCCGGCAATCTCAACAACGAAATCGGTCTGCCTTCTTCCTTGCTTGCGCAGCCGGATGACGCTGTGTTTGGTGTCTACGAGATGGGTGCGGGCAAACCCGGCGACATCGCCTACCTGTGCGATGTCGTGACGCCGCAGGTCGCTCTGGTCAACAACATCGCGGCGGCGCATCTCGAACGCATGGGTTCGATGCTGGGCATTGCGCAGACCAAAGGGGCGATCTATCGCGCCTTGCCGATGGGCGGCGTCGCAGTGATTGCCGCTGACGAGCCGTTCGCCCCCTTGTTTGAAGAAATGGCCTCGCATGCACGCATCGTGCGTTTCGGCGTTGACTGCCCTGGTGACGTGATGGCCAGGCAGATCCACCTCGGCGCGACGAGCAGTCGGTTCTTGCTGGTCACGCACCGGGGAAGCGCACAGATTCACTTGCCACTGGCGGGAATGCACAACGTCCGCAATGCATTGGCCGCCGCTGCAATGGCGTTGCCAGTTGATGTGGCGCTGACGGACATCGTCGCTGGTCTCGAACAGGCCACTGCGGTGGATGGTCGGCTACAGCGGCATGAACTGAACGGCGATATCGTGCTCATCGACGACAGCTACAACGCCAATCCGGGATCGCTGGGCGCTGCCATCGCCGTCCTCGCCGCGCAGGGAGCGAATACCTGCCTTGTCCTGGGGGATATGCGTGAGTTGGGGCCGGATGCACTCGAGCTCCACCGCGACATGGGACGACAAGCCAAAGAGGCAGGTATTCGGGAGTTGCACGCGGTCGGGCCATTGGCGTCGGCAGCGGTGCAGGGATTCGGGCCAAGCGCCAAATGCCATCCCGACCAGCAGGCATTGATTGACGAACTACGCACACGCATGCAGCCCGGACTGCGATGCCTGATCAAAGGTTCGCGTGGCAGCAGGATGGATCGTGTGGTGACTGCTCTGCTGCATGACCATGGGGAGGACACCGCGCATGTTGCTTGAGTTGGCGCGCTGGCTGGAGTCGGTTGATCGCCTCTTTGCGATGTTCAACTACCTGACCCTGCGGGCCATTCTGAGTGCCTTGACGGCACTCGGACTGTCACTGTTGTTTGGTCCGGCGTTCATTCGCAAGCTGGCGCGTCTGAAGTCGGGTGGTCAGCCGATTCGCAGTGATGGTCCGCAGAGTCATTTCTCCAAGGCAGGGACGCCGACCATGGGCGGCGGCCTCATCCTCTTCGCGGTGACGCTATCGACCCTACTGTGGGCCAATCTGAGCAATCGCTACATCTGGATCGTGCTCGCGGTGATGATCTCGTTTGGTGCGATTGGCTGGCTCGATGACTATCTGAAGGTGGTCAAGCGCGATCCTCGCGGACTGGCATCCCGCTGGAAGTACCTCTTGCAGTCGGTGTTCGGTCTGATCGCGGCAGTGTGGCTGTATTCCACTGCCGATGTACCGGCGGCCACGGCGTTTCATGTGCCCTTGCTGAAAGATGTCGCCGTGCCACTCGGGGTCGGCTTCGTTGCGGTGGCCTACTTCTGGATCGTCGGATTTTCCAATGCGGTCAACCTGACCGACGGGCTGGACGGGCTGGCCATCATGCCGACCGTGCTGGTGGCAGGGGCGCTCGGCGTCTTTGCCTATCTCTCTGGGCACGCGCAGTTCGCTCACTACCTGCTGATTCCGGCTCTGCCGGGAAGCGGGGAGTTGATCATCCTGTGCGCCGCCATCGGTGGTGCGGGCTTGGGCTTTCTCTGGTTCAACACCTTCCCGGCGCAGGTGTTCATGGGCGATGTCGGTGCATTGGCACTGGGTGCCGTGCTGGGCACGGTCGCGGTGATCGTCAGACAGGAACTGGTGCTGGTGGTGATGGGCGGGATCTTCGTCATCGAAACCCTCTCGGTGATGATCCAGGTCGCCAGCTTCAAGCTCACCGGACGCCGGGTGTTTCGCATGGCACCCATTCACCACCATTTCGAATTGAAGGGCTGGCCGGAGCCACGCGTGATTGTGCGATTCTGGATCATTTCCGTTGTGCTGGTGCTGATCGGTCTCGCGACCCTGAAGGTGCGCTGATGTTCGGGATAGAACTGCCGCAGGCGATGAGGTTGAATCAGATCGAAGGACGCTTCGACAACATCATGTTGG
The DNA here is from genome assembly GCA_002352135.1 of Lysobacterales bacterium UBA2790. Lineage (GTDB taxonomy): Bacteria > Pseudomonadota > Gammaproteobacteria > Xanthomonadales > Xanthomonadaceae > Aquimonas. Next base: position 37,773 of record DEHW01000196.1, on the reverse strand, counting down.
CCGCGATCATCGCACTGGCCAGCGTCGGAATCGTGATGGTGGCTTCAAGTTCGATCGCCATCGCGGAAGGGTTGAAAAGTGGTCCCTACACCTATCTGGTCAAGCACGCCGTCTTTCTGCTTGCAGGCTTGGTCGCAGGCCTGATCATGGCACGCACCGAGCTGCGTGTTCTCGAGTCCTGGAGCAAGCTGGCGTTGATCATCGGCTGCCTGCTGCTGGTGGCCGTGCTGGTGCCGGGGATCGGTCGACGCGTCAATGGCGCGCAGCGCTGGATCTATCTGGGGCCAGTCGGGTTTCAGGTTGTCGAAATGGTCAAACTGATCCTGATCGTCTGGTTGGCGAGTTATATGGCGCGCTACCGGGATGGTCTGCAAAACACGTTTCGCGCGGTCTTCAAGCCGATGGGTGTCGTCGCCCTCATGTTCGGGTTGCTGCTAATGCAACCGGACTTTGGTTCGGCTGTCCTGCTGGGTGCCGTTGCCATGGGCATGCTCTGGTTGGGTGGAGCGAAAATGATCTGGCTGGGTTTGCCGATGATGGCGGTGCTTCCCATCGTGGCCTACGTGGCGCTGGCGGAAAGCTATCGTGTGAAGCGTCTGATCTCGTTCACCGACCCCTGGGAGCATGCCTTCGATTCGGGCTTCCAGTTGACCCAGGCACTAATTGCTATCGGTCGGGGTGAGATGACGGGCGTCGGATTGGGCGGTAGCGTGCAGAAGCTGTACTACCTTCCCGAGGCGCACACCGATTTCATCTTCGCTGTGATTGCCGAGGAGACCGGATTCATCGGTGTGGTTTGCCTGATCAGCTGTTTTGCGGTCTTGTCTTGGCGAGCACTTGCCATTGGCTGGGAGGCGCTGCAATTACGCCGCGATTTTGCTGCCCATGTTGCCTTTGGGATTGGGCTGATGGTCAGTCTTCAGGCGGTTGTCTCCATTGGCGTCAACATGGGCTTGCTACCCACCAAGGGGCTCACTCTGCCGTTGATCTCCGCCGGCGGATCCAGTGTGGTGATGACGTGCATGGCACTGGGTCTGCTGATGCGCATCAGCTACGAGGTTGACCGCGCCAAGAGACAGTCCGCGCGGCTTCGGGGTGAGGACTTTGTCACCCCGGAGGAGCTGCTCAACGTTGCGCCGAAGGACTCCGCCGCGGAGTCGATGCGGGCACCGTCATCGGAAGGAGAGAAACACCAGTCTGCGGAACGCAGGCGAGTGGAGCCCAGACTTGGGAGTCTGCCATGACAGGGCCGCACATCATGATTCTCGCCGGTGGTACCGGCGGACACATCTTCCCGGGTTTGGCGGTAGCGGCCGAGTTACGCGCGCGTCACGCCAAGGTGAGTTGGCTGGGTGCTGAGGGCGCGATGGAAAGTCGCTTGGTTCCGGCTCACGACATCCCTCTGTACACGCTGCGCATCGAGTCATGGCGAGGCAGCGGTGCCTTGCGCATGCTGCGCGCCCCATGGCAGCTGTTCCGCGCCGTCCTGAGTGCCGCTCGAATTCTGCGGCAACAGCGACCGAGTGCGGTGATCGCCTTCGGTGGCTTTGCAGCGGGCCCGGGAGGTCTTGCCGCATGGCTGCTCGGAACTCCGCTATTGGTGCACGAGCAAAATCGTGCGCCGGGATTGACCAACCGGGTGCTTGCAAGACTCGCGCGGCGCATTCTTTGCGGATTCCCGCAATCCTTCCGTGCGCGCGAGGAAGTGGTCGGGAATCCGGTGCGTCGAGACATCCTGAGCCTCCTTGATCCTGCGCAGCGTCTGCAAGGACGGACGCGTACAACCCTCCTGATTCTGGGAGGAAGTCAAGGTGCCGCCGCCCTGAATGGGGCGTTGCCGCGTGCTCTGCGGGGAATCCATGCAGGCATGGAGATCCGCCACCAATGCGGTGGACGCCACATTGACGCCACGCAGGCGGCCTATGCAGAGGCCCAGGTTGAGGCGGCGGTCAACGGATTCATCGAAGACATGCCTTCCGCTTACGCGTGGGCAGACCTGGTGATCTGTCGCGCGGGCGCATCCACGCTCGCCGAAATCTGCGCGGCGGGGATCTGTTCTGTGCTGGTGCCCTTGCCAACGGCGGCAGACGATCATCAGACCCGCAACGCAGCCTATCTCTGCGAACAGGGCGCAGCCGTCATGGTTCCAGAAGGCGCGGACTTCGAGCTCCGAATGCATCGTGTGGTGAGTGAATTGATCACCAATCGTGAACGCCGACTACAAATGGCCGAGGCGGCGAGAAGACTGGCTCGACCGCTGGCCGCAGAACACGTCGCTCAAGCCTGTCTTGACGAGGTGGCGGCATGAAGCGTCTGCAACAGGATGGCGACATCGCCAGCGTCTTCCGTCGGGTCCATTTTGTGGGGATCGGCGGTGTCGGCATGAGTGGCATCGCGGAGGTCCTTTGCACCCTGGGTTACACGGTGTCCGGCTCTGATCTGGGTGAATCGCTGGCGACGCAACGGCTGGTCGAGCGCGGCGCGAAGATCTTCAGCGGACATCACGCCGAGCACGTGGAAGGCGTCGATGTGGTCGTTGTGTCAAGCGCAATCCAACAGGACAACCCGGAACTGCTCGCCGCGCGCGCGCGACGCATTCCCATTGTTCCGCGCGCGGAAATGCTCGCTGAGCTGATGCGTTTCCGTCGCGGTATNNGACTCGATCCTACCTTTGTGATTGGCGGCCAGTTGTTATCGGCGGGCGCCAACGCGGGTCTAGGGCGTGGTGACTGGCTGGTCGCCGAAGCAGACGAAAGTGATGGCAGCTTCCTGCGCTTGACCCCGATCATCGCGATCGTGACCAACATTGATGCGGACCACCTGGAGAACTACGGCGGCGACTTCAATCGGGTTCGGGCAGCCTTCAATGAGTTTCTGCATCGACTGCCTTTCTATGGACTCGCCGTGTTGTGCATGGATGATCCAGAAGTGCGCCAGTTGGCGAAGGAGATGCCGCGCCACTTGGTGACCTATGGATTCGCCGAAGACGCGGATGTCCGGGCAGTCGATGCTCGACAGGAAGCGGGAAGAACCACGTTCTGGTTGCATCTGCCAGATTGCGAGTCGTTCCACGTATCCCTGAATCTGCCCGGTCGCCACAACGTGCAGAACGCGCTGGCGGCGGCCGCGGTCGGCTGGCAACTCGGAGTATCAGCGGAGGCAATTCGAAGGGCGCTGGAGCAATTCCAGGGCGTTGGACGTCGCTTCAACCAACTGGGTGAGTTGGATCTGCGGCCGGGCAAGGCGTTGCTGGTGGACGACTACGGTCACCATCCCCGTGAGCTGGCGGCCATCTTTGCGGCAGCGCGGGCTGGCTGGCCGGAACGCCGTCTCGTGGTTGCCTTCCAGCCACATCGCTACAGCCGTACGCGCGACTTGCTGGATGACTTCGTCAACGTTCTTTCGAGCGTTGATGCACTTGTGCTAACCGAGGTCTACCCCGCAGGCGAGGCCCCCATTGCCGGTGCGGATGGACGCGCTTTGGCAAGAGGAATTCGCGCACGTGGTCGAATCGAACCTGTTCTGGTTGCGCATCCTCGTGATCTTGAAGTCACTCTGCCGGACGTTCTGCGTGACGGGGATCTACTGATCTTGGCGGGTGCGGGCGACATTGGACGCAGCGCGCAAGCCCTCGCGAGGCAGGGCCTGCGGTTTGGAAATGGCAGCAATGACAGTGGACCGGGACATCCATGATGACGCAGCACGCTTCCTTTGACCCGCAATCCAGTGCTGCGCGCTTTGGTCGTGTTGCCGTCGTGATGGGAGGGGACAGCGCGGAGCGCGAGGTTTCCCTGAACTCGGGTGCGGGCGTTCTCGCCGCGCTGCAATCCGTCGGCGTGGACGCGTTCGGCGTGGACGGCATTGCGGAGCTACTGCAAGCCATACAGGCAGGCAGAGTTGATCGTGTATTCAACATCCTGCACGGCCGCGGCGGCGAAGACGGTGTGCTGCAAGGGCTGTTGTCCGCATTGGGGGTGCCTTACACCGGATCGGGCGTCCTTGGCTCTGCGCTTTCAATGGACAAGGTGCGAAGCAAACAGGTCTGGCAAGCACTGGGGCTGCCGACGCCTGCATTCGCCGTGCTGCGCGCCGGTCAGGATGTGGGCACGGTCATCGCACAGATCGGCTTGCCTGTTGTGGTCAAGCCGTCGCGTGAAGGGTCCAGTGTCGGCATCACACGGGTGCGCGACGCGGCGGACCTTGCGGCGGCCATTGAGCTGGCAGCGCGATACGACGGCGAGTTGCTGATCGAGCGACTCATCGAGGGCGATGAGCTGACCATCGGCGTGCTCGGTGCACAGGTCTTGCCGAGCATTCGCATCGTTCCGGCAGGCGAGTACTACGACTATCACGCGAAGTACGTCGCGGATGACACCCGCTATCTTTGCCCCGGCTTGGACGACGAAGCGGCGGAAGTGGCACTGCGCGACCTGGCACTCCGCGCCTTCCAGGCGTTGGGCTGTTCAGGATGGGGCCGCGTGGATGTGATGCGCGACCGCAAGGGCAACAACTGGCTGTTGGAAGTGAATACCGCGCCAGGCATGACCTCGCACTCCTTGGTTCCAAAGGCCGGCGCGGCGATCGGCCTCAGCTACCCGCAGGTTTGCCTGCAGGTACTTTCGCAGACTCTCGGTGAGCGACCATGAGCGAACTGCTGCGCGCCATGACCTGGGTCGTTGCGAGTCTGCTTCTGGCGTTGCCGGTGTTTGCGGTGCTGAACGGCTGGCTGGCCACGGAACAATGGCCCGTGCGCCGCTTGGAGATTCAGGGTGAATTCGTCCATGTCAGCGACGCGCAGATCCAGGAAGCGGTCGCGCCACACTTGGTGAAAGGGTTTTTTGCCTTGCCGCTGGATGAGGTACAGATCACGCTGATGACCTTGCCTTGGGTGGCCGACGTTCAGGCCAGCAAGCGCTGGCCGGATACATTGGTGCTCCGCGTGATCGAGCACCGCGCGGCAGCCTTTTGGGGCGAGGATCAGCTGTTGTCGGATGAAGGTGCCTTGTTCGAAAGGCCGACCGCGTTGCCAAGCATGTCTATGCCGCAGTTCTACGCCCAAGAACGAGACATCCGGTCCGTCGTCGCCATGTATACCGAAGCGCAGCGGTTGTTCGCTCCACAGCAGCGGGTGGTGACTCAGGTCCGGCACAGCGGCCGAGGTAGCTGGAGTCTGCAGCTGCAGGATGGCGTCGTGGTCATGTTGGGGCGCACGGAACCGTTGGAGAGACTTCGCCGTTTCGCCCGCACCTTGCCTGAAGTTGATGCAGTGCCTGGTCGTCGTTGGCTGCGCGCGGATCTGCGTTACAGCAATGGATTCGCATTGAAGTGGTCGGCGCCGGAAGCGCCATTGAGTGCAGGAATGGACAACACATGAATCGTAAAGGCGACAAGTCCTTGATCGTCGGGCTCGACATCGGCACGTCCAAAGTGGTCGCGCTGGTCGGAGAGTACAGCGCTCACGACCCACTCGAGATCATCGGCATCGGTTCGCACGTATCGACCGGCCTGAAGCGCGGGGTGGTGGTCGATATCGAGTCGACAGTTCACGCGATCCAGCGTGCGATTGAGGAAGCGGAGGTCATGGCTGGATGCGAAATACGTTCGGTCTACGCCTCGATTTCGGGTAGCCATACGCAGTGTCGAAACTCCCCCGGGATCGTTCCGATCCGAGACGGTGAGGTGACCTTGGCAGACATGGAGCGCGTGCTAGAGGCAGCGAAAGCCGTCGCGGTGCCCTCAGATCAGAAAATCCTGCACGCTATTCCGCAGGAGTACATCGTCGACAACTCGCAGGAAGGCATTCGTCACCCGGTGGGCATGTCTGGTGTCCGGCTTGAAGTACGGGCGCATCTCGTCGTTGGCGCGCAATCCGCCGCACAGAACATCACCAAATGCGTACAGCGCTGTGGTCTGCAAGTTGACGATCTGGTGCTCAGTGGGCTGGCTTCATCCAAAGCCGTGCTGACCGACGACGAAAAGGAACTTGGCGTGGCTCTCGTCGACGTGGGCGCGGGAACGACCGATATCACGGTTTATGCGCAGGGTGCCATCAGACATACCGCATCACTGCCCATCGCAGGAGATCAGGTCACCAATGACATCGCGCACCTGCTGCGAACGCCGACCGCCCACGCGGAAGAAATAAAGGTTCGATACGCCTGTGCATTGGCGCAACTGGCGACGGCAGAAGAGAGTATCCAGGTACCGAGCGTTGGAGATAGGCCGCCCCGACGGCTGGCAAGGCAAGCGCTGGCTGAAGCGGTTCAGCGACGCTACGAAGAGATCTTCGAGATGGTGCAGGCGGAGTTGCGTCGCTCGGGCTTTGAAGAGTTGATTCGTGCAGGTCTGGTCCTTACCGGCGGGGCCTCGAAGATGGAAGGCGTCGCGGAGCTCGCAGAGGAAATGTTGCATATGCCGGTGCGGATCGGTGTTCCACATTCGGTGTCGGGTCTTGGTGAAGTGATCGGCAATCCGGTCCATGCCACGGGCGTGGGCCTCCTGCTGCATGGAAGTCAGATCGAAGCACCGCGTCGCACGGTGCAGGTGCCAGGCAAGGTTGGCAGTCTGCTGAATCGTCTACGCAACTGGTATCGCGGCGAGTTTTGAGCAAGACGGCACGGTGAGGATGCTCGCCGGGCTGATGTGGATTCGGGGGATGGTGGTTCTCGCGCTTATCGAATGGACTTGGAACGGAGGAGTGGGACATGTTTGAACTGGTCGAACGGGTAGCACCCAATGCGGTAATCAAAGTGGTCGGCGTGGGCGGTGGTGGCGGCAACGCTGTGGCTCACATGGTCCATTCAAACTTGGATGGGGTGGAGTTCATCTGCGCCAATACCGATGCACAGGCAATTCGCAGCACCGGCGCAAAGCACATCCTGCAACTGGGCAGTAACGTGACCAAGGGACTTGGTGCAGGAGCCAATCCTGAGGTGGGCCGCCAAGCGGCGCTGGAAGACCGTGAGCGCATCGTCGAGGCGCTATCGGGTGCCGACATGATCTTCATTACCGCCGGTATGGGAGGTGGGACCGGTACCGGCGCTGCGCCGGTCATTGCGCAGCTTGCCAAAGAAATGGGCATCCTCACCGTAGCCGTGGTGACCAAGCCATTCCCCTTCGAAGGTCGTCGTCGCATGCAGGTCGCGCTGAAGGGTATCGAGGAAATGGCAAGCCATTGCGACTCGCTGATCACGATCCCCAACGAAAAGCTGCTCAGCGTGCTGGGTCGCTCCGCGACCTTGCCGCAGGCCTTCAGGGCCGCCAATGATGTCTTGCAGGGTGCGGTTCAGGGCATTGCCGATCTGATCGTTCGTCCCGGACTGATCAATGTCGACTTCGCTGACGTGCGCACCGTCATGAGCGAGATGGGCATGGCGATGATGGGTTCGGGCAGCGCGCGTGGCGAAGAGCGTGCAATGGAAGCCGCCGAAAAAGCCATCAGCAACCCGCTGTTGGAAGACATCAACCTTTCCGGAGCCTGCGGCATTCTGGTCAATATCACGGCGGGTCCGGATTTCACGATGGCGGAATTCGACGAAATTGGTCGGACGATCGAAGAGTTCGCGTCGGAAGATGCCACGGTTGTCATTGGGACTGTGCTTGACCACGACATCCAGGATGAAGTCCGGGTCACTGTGGTGGCGACCGGCCTGAACCGAGGCGTGAGCATGCGCTCCGCACCACCGCGGGTTGAACAACCCAAACTGCGTCAGGTGGTGGGTCTACGTGACGCAACGACCGGTCTTTCGCTGGATGAACGGGTGGAAAGCATTGCTAACGCAGGACGGCGAACCGAGGCGGAGCCGAAGATCGCCGCCGATCTGCCGATGGACTACCTGGATATCCCGGCGTTCTTGCGCCGCCAAGCGGATTGATCGATACGTCGGCGCCACCTGGACCGTTCCCCGGGTGGCGTCGACGATCTGTTAATGTTGTGTTATTACCACAGTATTGTGGTTTTGTTGCCTCTTTGCGCTTGCCAGCCGCGCTCCCTGTGCTATCCTCCGGCCACGTTTCTTGCCGCCTGTCCAGGGTTCTCGGTAGATGATCAAACAACGCACGCTACGCAATGCTATTCGCGCGACGGGCGTGGGCATCCATTCTGGACGCAAGGTCTTCATGACCATGCGGCCTGCCGCACCGAACACGGGCATCGTGTTCCGTCGCGTCGACCTTGACCACCCCGTTGAAATCAAAGCTGAGGCGCACCGAGTCGGCGAGACGTCGATGAACACCGCACTCTGCGATGGCGACGTCAAAGTCTCCACGGTCGAGCATTTGTTGTCGGCGCTCGCAGGGCTGGGTATCGACAACTGCTACGTCGACCTGTCCTCATCCGAAGTGCCAATCATGGACGGCTCAGCCGGGCCGTTCGTGTTCCTGATCCAGTCTGCAGGCGTGGAAGAACAGAACGTTGCCAAGCGCTTCATCCGCATCAAAAAGACGGTCACAGTCAAGGACGGAGACAAGTGGGCGCGCTTCGAGCCTTACGAGGGTTTCAAGGTCGGTTTTTCGATCGAGTTCAAGCATCCCGCGTTCTCGAAGTCAACGTCATCCGCTGAGATTGACTTTTCGTCGACCTCTTTCGTCAAGGAAATCAGTCGCGCTCGCACCTTCGGATTCATGAAGGACATCGAGGCGTTGCGTGAGCGCAATCTGGTCCTCGGCGGCAGCATGGATAACGCCATTGTTCTTGATGACTACCGGGTCCTGAACGAGGATGGGCTGCGCTACGAAGACGAGTTCGTCCGCCACAAAATTCTGGATGCCATTGGCGATCTGTACCTGGCTGGACATAGCTTGGTGGGTGCGTTTTACGGCTACAAATCTGGCCATCATTTGAATAACCAGTTGGTCAGAACCCTGTTGTCCGATGCGCAGGCTTGGGAGTTGGTCAGTTACGAAGACAGTCGAGCTGGCCCCATTTCTTTCGCGCAACCTTCGCATGCAACGGTTTGATTTGTAACGTGCCGCCCTACAGGCGGTGCGTTTTTTTTGCGATCAGTTGATCGCTTGAGGAAGCGGGACTCAGTCCCGGGCCATGGAGGCCAAGGTCAGCAATTGCTGGCGCAGCTCTGTATCGCCCAGTCGCTCAGCGGCTTCGCGCAGACTGCCCGCAGCGGCTGGTGAGAGTGGCTTGTGAAGCGTTTTCGCCAGGGGAGGCGTGGCTTCTTGCACCACTTTCGCTGTCACTCGATTGGCTGTCACACCGAGTGAACGTGCATGACGGAGCAGTGTATCGCTCTCCATGCGCAAGCGGGTGTGCCATATCGGCGACGGCACAAGGAAAACGAGCAGTCCCTCGCGAACGTTGGCCAGCACGCAATGCTGGGACAGTTCGGGAGGCAAACATCGGCGCAGATTGAGGTCGAGGGCGCGAAGAGCGATCGCTCGCTCGACCAGTGGTCCAAGCGAGGACGCCCGGTTCAGCTGATCAAAGGATCGGGGCAACGAATCGTCGAACATCTGCAGAGGCACCAGGTTAAATCGGGGGCGGAATGAACGTCATCATCGTAGCGGGATTTCTCAAATCACCATTGAAGTTGCAGTTGCGAGACCCGCGTTTTTTGTTGCTGGCGTCGATTGGCTTGATCTTTGTTCTGTCCTGCGGGGCGACAATGGGTTGGTTCCTTCGAGCAAGCGATACGCTGATGCTGCAGCAGGTGGAGCTGGCTCAACAGGCGATTCAGCAGCAGCAGAGCCAGTTGACCGAGGTTCGCGCCAAAGCCGAACAGGACCTCAATGCCTTGGCTGCCAAGCTCGGCCAACTGCAGGCGCATGCGAACCGTCTCAACGCATTGGGTGAGCGACTTACTGAGATCGGCAAGTTGAATGATGGCGAATTTGATTTCGGGTCTGCTCCGGGTTTGGGTGGGCCGGAGGCTCTGGATACGGTCAGCGACACTCAGCAGCACGACCTCACCGATTCACTCGAAGCACTGGCTTTGCAGTTTGCCGCCCAGGAGCAGCAGCTTGATGTGCTGGAACAGGTGTTGCTCGACCGTGATCTCGAAGCGGCGCTGATGCCGACCGGAAGTCCAGTTCGAGCGGGCTACGCGTCATCAACCTACGGCATGCGAATCGATCCGTTTACCGGGCGCAGTCATTTCCACGCAGGTGTCGACTACAACGGTCCGCGGGGAACAGAGATCCTTGCTGTCGCAGATGGCGTCGTGCGTTTCGCCGGTCGCTCAGCTGGTTATGGAAATACGGTGGAGATTGATCACGGCAATGGCTATGTGACGCGATACGCGCACAATCAGGAGAACCTCGCCGCGGAAGGAGCGCGGGTGCGCGCTGGCGATGTCATCGCCAAAATGGGCAGCAGTGGAAGGTCCACGGGGTCACACGTGCACATCGAGGTGTTGCACAACGGACGCGCTGTCAATCCGGTGCCGTTCCTGCGCAAAGCACGTCAGGGCTGATTCGGGCCTGAGCACGGCGGGAGCCTGTGCTCAGGCAATTTGGGGCATGTACGCGCGGAATGCGCGTTTGGGCGACTCTTGATTCGCTTAGTCTTCACCCACACGTTAAAATGCGCGGCGGTTTTCCGCCAAGCGCCCGGCGGATCGTCTGATCACGGTCCACCAATCCGAGGGGCCGCATTGCGGCCCCTCGTTTTTTCTGCGTGGCAACGATGCGTCCTAGCGATGTTCTCGATGCCTTGACCTACTTCTCTGGACCCACCCATGTTCAACGCGTTACTCACCAGCATCTTTGGCAGCCGCAACGAGCGACTGATCAAGCAGTTCTCCAAGACCGTTGTTCGAATCAATGCGCTCGAAGCGCAAATGCAGGCTTTGAGTGACGAGGCTTTGCAAGCCAAGACGGGTGAGTACAAGCAGCGCATCCTCAATGGTGAGAAGCTCGACCAACTGTTGCCCGAAGCCTTTGCCACTATGCGTGAGGCGGCCAAGCGCGTGTTGGGGATGCGGCATTACGATGTCCAGTTGATCGGTGGCATGGTGCTCAATTCCGGTCGCATCGCCGAAATGCGCACCGGCGAAGGTAAGACTTTGGTTGCCACCTTGCCGGTCTACCTTAATGCGTTGGAAGGCAAGGGTGTGCACGTTGTTACTGTCAACGACTATTTGGCCAAGCGAGACGCCGCATGGATGGGCAAGGTCTACAACTGGCTGGGACTGTCTGTGGGTGTCGTCTATCCGGGCATGCCACACGGTGACAAGAAGGCCGCGTACGCAGCGGACATCACTTATGGAACCAACAACGAGTACGGCTTCGACTATCTGCGCGANNCGCACGCCGCTGATCATCTCCGGTCCCGCCGACGACAGCCCCGAGCTGTACATCCGCGTCAATAAGATCGTCCCGCAAATGGAACGTCAGGCGTCCGAAGAAGGCGAGGGCGATTACTGGGTCGACGAGAAAGGCAAGCAGGTCCACATGTCCGAGCAGGGCATGGAGCATGCCGAAGAGTTGCTGCGCGCGGCGGGCATCCTTCAGGGTGACGAGGCGTTGTATGCCGCACATAATCTGGCCGTCGTTCACCACCTCAATGCCGCTCTGCGTGCGCATGCACTCTATCAGCGCGATGTCGATTACATCGTTCGCGATGGCGAAGTGATCATCGTCGATGAGTTCACNNAAGCTGTCCGGCATGACCGGTACGGCGGATACCGAGGCCTACGAATTCCAGAGCATTTATGGCTTGGAAACCACGGTCATTCCCACCCACCGACCCATGATCCGCAAGGATGCCGCGGATCTGGTGTTCCTCAAGCGCGAAGCNNTCGGAGCTGATTGCCGGCATCCTCAAGAAACAGGGCATTCCGCACGAAGTCTTGAACGCCAAGCAGCACGAACGCGAAGCGCACATCGTGGCGCAGGCCGGTCGAGCCGGTGCCGTGACCATCGCGACCAACATGGCAGGCCGCGGTACCGATATCGTGCTTGGCGGCTCGTTGGAGGCCGAGCTGCACTCGCTCGGCGAGAGCCCCGACGCCGCTGACGTTGAACGCATCAAGGCGGAGTGGAAACAACGCCACGATCAGGTGCTCGAAAACGGCGGTTTGCATATCATCGGCACGGAGCGCCACGAATCGCGGCGTATCGACAACCAGTTGCGTGGCCGCTCCGGTCGCCAGGGTGATGCCGGATCATCGCGCTTCTATCTGTCGCTGGAAGACAATCTGATGCGCATCTTCGCTGCCGACTGGGTGCAGCGAGCGATGAAATTCCTCGGTATGAAAGACGATGACGCCATCGAAGATCGCATGGTGAGTCGTCAAATCGAGAAAGCACAGCGCAAGGTGGAAGCGCACAACTTCGACATCCGCAAGAACCTGCTGGATTTCGACGACGTCAACAATGATCAGCGCAAGGTCATTTACGAGCAGCGCAACGAATTGTTGGAAACCGACACCGTCCAGGATGCCGTGGCCAGCATTCGCGCCGATGTCGTCGATGCGCTGACGCAGCGTTTTGTCGCGGTCAACTCGATTGATGAGCAGTGGAATCTGCCTGGCCTGGAGGCGGCCCTGCAGTCCGAATTCGGTCTGCCGCTCGATCTGCAGGAACTGGTCAAGCAGCACGAAGAGTTCGGTGCAGAAGACATTGCCAAGCACGTTCAGGATGCCGTGGAGCGCCTGTTCCGCGAGAAGGAAGCGATGATTGGCAGCGAAATGATGCGCGCGCTGGAAAAGCACGTGATGCTCACCGTACTGGATACCAGTTGGAAAGAGCATCTGGCACGCATGGATTACTTGCGCCAGGGCATCCATCTACGTGGCTATGCGCAGAAGCAGCCGAAGCAGGAATACAAGCGCGAGGCCTTCGAGCTGTTCTCGGAGCTGCTCGACAAAATCAAGAACGAAGTGGTGACGCTGCTGGCGCGAGTACGCATTCGTAGCGAAGATGAAATGCAGCGTCTGGAGGCGGAAGAGCGCCGGCGCGCCGAAGCCGAAGCGGCACGTATGCAGTTCCAGCATGAAAGTGCGGGTGGCTTGGGTGCCGACGAAGAGGCCGCACAAGTTCAGCAGGCGCAAGCGGCACAACAGACCATTGTCAACGCAGAGCCGAAAGTAGGCCGCAATGATCCTTGCCCCTGCGGTTCAGGCAAGAAATACAAGCATTGCCACGGTCGTCTCGCATAGCGACGGACGCGCTTGGTTGCAATGACAAAGGCCACGCATAGCGTGGCCTTTGTGCATCCAAAGTCACCCGAACCGCCGGGCAATCTGGACGAGGACTCACCGTGATCGACGATCAAACCCTGCACGTGGTCGCCGCAGTGCTACGTAGGCCGAACGGCGAGGTGCTGCTCGCCCGCCGTCCCAGTGGCAATGAAGATGCGGGGTTCTGGGAATTTCCGGGAGGCAAGCGAGAACCTGGCGAATCGAGCATCGAGGCGCTGCGCCGCGAGTTGCGTGAAGAGCTGGACCTGCAGATCGGCGAGATGCGCCCGCTGATTCGCATTCCGCAACAGCAGCCGCATCGCCGTCTGCTGCTGGAGGTCTGGATGGTGGAGGTTGCCGCCGATTTGCAACCGGTCGCTCTCCTGGGACAGGCCTTGCGCTGGCGGTTGCCGGATCGGATCGATCCGTTTCAGATGCCCGTTGCAGATCGCCCGGCGCTGGCCACTTTGTGCCAACCCGATCTGTATGCGATCTCGCCGGATCTGCCGGACGACGACGATTCGGTCGTTCGCTTGTTGTCCGGAGTCAGCGCAATGGGGCGGACAGGCGTAGCGCGCCTGCAGTTGCGCATGCCACAGTTATCCTCTGCTCGTCGCGCGACAGTGCTGGCACAAGCGAAAGCGCGCTTTTCTGGTGAGCTGTTATGCAATGCGCGTGACACGACTGATCTGAGGCTCGCCGCCGAAGCGGATGTTGGCGTTCACCTGAGCCACGCGCTGTTGCTGCGGCTCCAACAACGGCCCGAGGGCATCGCCACCGTGATGGCATCGGTACATGACCTGCACTCGGTCCGTCACGCGGAGACGCTTGCTCTCAATGCCGTTGTGCTGGGGCCAGTGAGGCCAACCCGGACGCATCCCGAGGCCACTGCCATCGGGTGGGACGGATTCGTCGCCCTGCGTCAGCACAGCAGTCTGCCCATTTATGCGCTCGGCGGACTGGCGCCCGAGGATGTGAGCTGTGCCAGGCATCACGGGGCGCAGGGTGTCGCAGGAATTCGGTGCTTCGCCTGGGAAAACTGCCCTTGAGCAGGCGCAGAATCCCTCCGTGCCGTCGAATGGGTTAGGCTGAAGGCCTTCATTGAACGCGTCAGGAGATTGCCATGCGCAAGGGCTTTCGTGGACTCTGCGGAATCGTGTTTGGTCTGAGCGGCCTTGGCTTCGTGGGAGATGCCTCAGCGCGTAATTACGACCAACAGGCGGCCGAAGCCTCCGGCGCGCAACTGGATGCAGTGACTGTGTTCATTGACGCCGACTGGGGCGGGCGCGAGGACGGCGCGGCACGCGAAATTACCCGCGCGCACAAGGCGTTCGCGCAACGGGGTTATCGATTGATCAGCGTTGAAACCTATACCGAAAACGGTGATCTGGAAGGTTTCTTTGTGAGTTACGTCAAGCATTGAGGATGTGGGGTATTGCCTTTGCTCTTCAGGGGGGGGTACATTGCCGCAATCACCACATGGAGATAGTGAATGTTGATTCGAATGCTTGCGGTATTTGTTCTGGGTACGGTGGTTTCATTGAGAGTGAGTGCCATGGAGGTGAATGCTTGGCCTTGCAATGGATGTACGGAAACGCAATTGCAAAGTGCGGCGGCAAACCGTGGTATCGGTACGCACTATATCTACGACTTTTACCACGCAAATCTGCGTAAGTATGAGGTAACGCGGGAGGCTGACTTGATGCCGGGCGCCATTGTCTTTCTTGCCGAGGAGTTGCCAGTTCCTGTCGAGCTTCAGGGAAAATTTTCGGATATGGTGGAAGTTCGCCAAAGTCTTGGGGACCTGAGCAAAATCCTGGTGGAAGTGTCCGTAGGGCCAGGTGATCCGATTGCTGGCCATACGGCTTTCGATGTCGCGCGGAATGGGAGCGTCAGAAATGACATTTCGGATTGGTTACGTGCTTACACAGGAAACATCCTTGAGCGCGCGGGACTGACGTCAAGCCTCTCTGGAAACCTGCTGGGGTTGCTCCAGGGAATGGACAAGGTGTTCACTCAGGGTGAGTTGTTGACCATTGATGTGGTTATTACGTTGACGGATGGAAGTAAGGTGACGTTCGAATTCAGTCCGGAAAGTACGACGGAAGGCTACCCGGAGTACAAGGATAACTCCGCTGTCGATGAAAACAACAATCCAGTTCTTCAGCCTGGTCAAACGCCTGCGGTGGGTACGGAATATTCATTTCGGCGCGACAACAGCGAACGTGCGCTGCAGGACTGGTTGAATCACATGTGTTCGATGGTTCGTTGCGTCAGTTCATCAGCGGGCTCGACTCCGATTCGGGCTTGCACGTACTCGCGCGAAGGCGTTGTCTGCATAACCTATTGAGATAGCCTCCTCAAAGAAGGACTCGACTGCGCTGGAGTCGGGTCCTTCTTTGTTCACCGTGCACTGTCTGCCAATACACCTGACAATTCAGACGACAGGAAGGTTTTTGCGACCCTCGCCGCATTCGTACTCTCGGCGATTCTCGGTTAAGACTGGAAGTGGTTCTCTGCCAGTCGATACTGTGTGTCAATGTCTGCTGCAGTATTGATTCTTGCACAGAACTCGGTGGCATTAGCCTGATGTCGGGCATACCAAGCCAGGTGTTTGCGCGCGATGCGTAGTCCCTGTTCGGCGCCGTAGAACGCGTACAGGTCGCGCAGGTGTCCCAACATGATCGAGGCAAGTTCGGGACGCTCGGGCGCAGGCATGACTCGTCCGGTGCGAAGGAAGTGCGTGATCTCGCGGAAGATCCAAGGTCTTCCTTGGGCGGCGCGGCCGATCATCACGCCGTTCGCGCCGGTATATCGCATCACCGCAGCTGCTTTCTGCGGACTGTCGATATCGCCGTTGACCCATAGCGGAAGCGAAATGGCCGCACGAACCTCCGCAATGGTGTCGTATTCGGCTGCGCCGAGATACAGGTCTTCGCGTGTCCGTCCATGCATGGCCAGTGCAGCGATGCCGCTGGCTTCGGCGATGCGCGCGATGGCGACGCCATTGCGATGCGCGCGTGCCCAGCCGGTTCGCGTTTTCAGGGTGACAGGCACATTGACGGCCTTGACCACGGCTTCAAGAATCTTCCCAACCAGCACTTCGTCGCGCATCAAAGCAGAACCCGCCCAGGCATGGCAGACCTTTTTGGCCGGGCAGCCCATGTTGATNNGATGTCGATGATCTGCGCGCCGTGGTCGACGTTGAAGCGTGCGGCCTCGGCCAACTGCCAGGGTTCGGTACCGGCAATCTGCACCGCGATGGGGTCGGGTTCGCCGACATGGTCCATCCGTTGCTGCGACTTGCGGGTCTTCCAAAGGCGCGGGTCGGAATGGGTCATCTCGGATACCGCAAGGCCAGCGCCCAGTTGCTTGCAGAGCATGCGGAACGGTTTGTCGGTGACGCCCGCCATCGGCGCCANNTTGCTGGCCTGCGCCACCACCTGCGCAAACGGCGAGTCCGGCGCGCTGACTAGCGCGGCAGCCAGTGCGCCGCTGAAGGCGTCACCAGCGCCGGTCGTATCGATGGCGTTTACGGCGCAGGGCTTGACGCGGTAGCACGCCACCGCGTCACCCCGCCGATTGCTGTCGGCATGCGAAACGAATGCCCCGTGCGCGCCAAGCGTAATGACCACGGTGGCGTCACTGATCGTCCGACACCACATGTGCAACTGCGCATCGGATTGCGAACTCAGGGTCGAGGCATCGATGTCCCGCCCTTGAGCCAGCCCCAGTAAGTGCGCGAACTCGGTTTCGTTGGGTGTCAGGATGTCGGCCTGGCGACAAAGCTTTTGTGCGATGTCGTCCGGCACGGGCGGAGCCGGATTGTGCAGGCAAACCACGTTGGCCGCTTTCGCCAGTGCCTGCGCTGCCGCCGAGGCCGCAAAGGCGACTTCATGCTGCGTCACCAGAACGCGCGCCACGCGCTGCAGACAATCACGCTCTGCTTCGATGTGGGCTATCGAGAGTGCTGCATTGGCACCCGGTCCCACGACGATCAGATTCTGCGCCCGGGCATCGACAAGAATCGCCGCAGTTCCTGTCGCCAGCAACGCATGCTGCTCGCAATGCGTGTGCAGACCCTCTCGCTCGGCCAGCGCCAGCATCTCTCGCCCGAGCGAGTCGGCGCCAATCGCGCCAACGAAATGTGTCTCGACGCCTTGGCGGCAGGCGGCAATCGCTTGATTGAAGCCTTTACCGCCGGGGCCACTGGCGAATTCACCCAGACGCGTTTCGCCCGGCACCGGGAACTGTGCGGTGCGCCACACCATGTCCTGGTTGTAGGAGCCGACCACGACCACAGCCATCTGAAACACGTCCTCAGACGAACTTGGTCAGTACGCCCGCGATGGTCGCGGTCATGAAGGTGGCGATACTGCCGCCCAGGACGGCGCGCAAACCGAAACGCGCCAGATCAGGACGACGCTCGGGTGCCAGTCCGCCGATGCCACCAATCTGGATGGCGATCGAGCTGAAGTTGGCAAAACCGCAGAGCGCATAGGTGAGGATCAACTTGGTCTGCATGCTGATTGCGCCAGCGCCGTCACCCACGGGCACGTCGGCCAGCTGACCGTAGGCGATGAATTCGTTGAGGACGATCTTCTGCCCGATCAAGCCACCGGCAATGATGGCGTCTTCCCAGGGCACGCCAATCAGCCAGGCAATCGGCGATAGCACCACGCCGAGCAAACTGCCCAAATTGAAAGCGAAGGGCGTCTCGCGACCGGCGTTGATCCACGCGGTCAGACCGGTGACATCGCCGCCCCAGGCGATGATGGCGTTCAACAACGCGATCAGCGCGGTGAAGGCCAGCAGCATCGCGGCGATGTTCAGCGCCAGCTTCAAGCCATCCGCAGCGCCGCTGGCGGCGGCGTCAATGACGTTCGCGGTGGTTTTCTCGACATGCACCTTGACCGACCCATGGGTCAGCGGCTCACCGACTTCGGGAATCAGGATCTTGGCGATGATCAGGGTCGCTGGTGCGGCCATGATCGATGCGGCGAGGAAGTGCTTGGCAAACATCGCCTGCGCTTCCGGGTCGCTGCCGCCCAGCATCAGGATATAGGTCGCCATGACACCACCGGCGATATGCGCCATGCCGCCGATCATCATGGTCAGCAGTTCGGAGTTGGTCATGCGACCGATGTACGGGCGCACCGTCAGTGGTGCTTCTGTCTGGCCAATGAAGACGCTGGCGCACACCGAGGTGGTTTCTGCGCCGGACACGCGCATGACTTTGGTGATCGCCCAGGTCATACCGCGCACGATGTATTGCATCACGCCAAGGTGATACAGCACCGCCATGAAGGCCGCAAAGAAAATGATCGTGGGCAACACCTGGAAGGCAAAAATGAAACCGAATTTGCTCATGTCCACCAGGTCGCCAAAGATCAGCTTGGAGCCTTCGGCGGTGAAGGAAGACAGTTTGACGAAGCCGTGCGCCAAGGCGTCAAACACCTTGGCACCCCAGGGCGTGAGCAGGACGACCGAGGCGAAGCCCAACTGCAACAGCACGCCGGTGCCCACAAGTTTCCAGTCCACCTTGCGTTTGTTGTCGGAGAACGCCCACGCGATACCCAACAACGAGGCGAGTCCAAACAGGCCAAACAGAACGTCCAACATGCCAATCCCCCGAATGACCTGAGCGGTCAGTTCACTTCCCCGAAAAATCCATGTGGGTTCATCCTGACCCACGACCTGATGTTGCCCAACACATCTGACCTGCGTACCGGCTGTCCCCGCAGTGGTTCGGCCAGCCTGCGAGGTTAGGTTACCCGTCCATGCGCCGCAAGCTGCAGGCGCTCACGCGGTTTTCGGCCATGCGGCAGCGATGGCAAGAAACAGAAATAGACCGGCTGCCGTCCAACGCGCATAGCGCAGCGGCAGTCGGTCGGCAAAGCGCGCACCCAGCGCGACGACAGGCAGGTTCGCCACCAACATGCCCAACGTGGTTCCGGCCACCACCATGCTCAGTGGCCGATACTCCGCCGCCAGCAATACCGTGGCGATCTGGGTCTTGTCGCCCATCTCGGCGAGAAAAAAGGCCAGCGTGGTAGTGACAAAAGGCCCGAATCGCGGCTTCGGCGCATCGTCTTCGTCGAGTTTGTCGGGGATCAAGGTCCATACCGCCATCGCCAGCAAGGACACGACCAGCGCCCATCGCAGTGTTTGAGCATCAAACAGGCTGGCGACCCACGAGCCGATCCAGCCTGCCAGTGCGTGATTCAGGAGGGTGGCGAGCAGGATTCCCCAGGCAATGGGCCAGAACTGGCGATAGCGCGCAGCGAGAATGAGGGACAGCAATTGGGTCTTGTCGCCAATTTCGGCAACGGCCACCAGAGCGGTGGAAATCAACAGGGCTTCCATCGGAGTTCCAAAGTACGAGGCCGGGTCACGCAAGGCTGATGCCGTCCATGACCCGGCCACGGGTGGACTGCATCAACCAGCGGTCTTGCTCGACGTGGCCAGCTGGCCAGTGGTCTCGCGTGCCATGGTCTGCCGACCAAGTGTGTTGACACGCGACGGGCTATTGGCCCGCGAACTACTCCCCGATGGAGGCGCGAAGTTTAGCTCGTCACCGTGGGCTTGAATACCCTGATAGGGGGCGTCAGTCGGCACCTCAGACGCGGTATCCGGAGTGGATCGCGACGATGCCGCCGGTCAGATTGCGATAGTCGCAACGGCTGAATCCGGCGTCTTGCATCATGCTGCGCAAGGTTTCCTGCGGCGGGTGTCTGCGGATCGACTCAGCCAGATACTGGTAACTGTCGCCGTCTCCCGCAAAAAGTTGTCCCAAGCGCGGCAGGATCTGGAAGCTGTGCAAGTCGTAGAGTTTACGAAAGGCTTCATTGCGGACTTCAGAAAACTCAAGCACCAAGCCACGACCGCCGATTTTCAGCACGCGGCACATCTCTGCCAACGCCTTCTGCTTGTCGGTCACATTGCGCAGACCAAACGCAATGGTGACGAGATCAAAACTCTGATCAGGGAAAGGCAGGGCCTCGGCGTTGACCTGCGTGTATTGCAAGCGACGTACAAGACCGCGATCCGTCAGGCGATCACGACCAACGCGCAGCATTTCACCATTGATGTCGCCCAATACCACCGAACCGCTGTCGCCAACGCGATCTTGCAGCAGGGCGGCGATGTCACCCGTGCCACCCGCCAGATCGAGCACACGATCACCGCGTTTCACACCACTGGTGCCGACGAAATAGCGCTTCCAGAGCCGATGGATGCCAAAGCTCATGAGGTCATTCATCAAGTCGTAATTGCGCGCGACCGAGCTGAAAACCTGACCGACCAGCTTCTGCTTCTGGGCGACCGGAACATCACGAAAGCCGAAATGTGTGGTGTCTTCGGCGTGCTTGGAAGCGCTGTCTTTGGATGTGTTCATGGGCCCGATTATCCCACCTTCCGCACGCCTCGCACGCATACAATCCTCGGCGGCGTGCTCGTCATCGGTGCGCGTCCTGAATCGCCAAGGACATTCATGGGAACTTTGGTCGCGGTTGTGTTCGTGTTGGTCTACCTGGGCATGGCCGTGGGACGGGTTCCTGGTTTGCGCGTGGGGCGTACGGCCATGGCGCTCTCCGGCGCGGCCTTGCTGCTACTGATCGGCGCGTTGCCGCAGGGGCTGGCCGCCAGCGTCGATTGGCCAACCTTGACCCTGCTGTTTGCCTTGATGCTGATCGGTGCGCACTTTGCTGAGTCGGGTGCCTTCGCGGCTGTTGCCGCGTGGATCTCACGCTTGCGGATCAGCCCGACAATGCTGCTCGCGCTTGTGGTTGGTGTTGTTGGCCTGCTTTCGGCCTTACTGGTGAACGACATCGTCGTTTATGCCTTGGTGCCCTTGCTTGTGGTGGGCGTGCAGTCGCGTGGTCTGGATTCGCGTCCGTATCTTCTTGCCACGGCGATGGCGAGCAATGCGGGATCGGCGGCGAGTCTGATCGGCAATCCGCAAAACCTCCTGATTGGTGAGCTGGGCGGGTTGGACTTTCTGGGCTATCTACAGATCGCCGCCGTGCCGTCAGTGCTTGCGCTGGTCGTTACCTTTCTGGTGATCCGTTGGCTGTGGGCTTCCGCCTTGCGGCCGGTTACCGATGCCAAAGATGTGTGGCCCGGCATTGCGGCGCCAAGCGTGCATCGATGTCTGGTCTGGAAAAGCGTCCTCGCCTTGCTGGCGGTTTTGATGGCTATGCTGGCCTTGGATGGGCAGCGTGACTTGGCGGCCTTGGCGATTGCCTGTCTGCTGCTGTGGGGGCGTCGCTTGCGTCTTGAGGACCTGCTGCGGCGGATTGATTGGGGACTGCTGTTGTTGATCAGCAGCCTGTTTGTGGTGACGGCGGCATTCGGCACCCAACCCTTGGCGCGTGAGGGCATGCATCATCTTGCCTCGGGCGGCTGGTCACCGGATCGCCTCAGTCAGTTGGTGCCGCTGTCCCTGTTGGGCAGCAACACGATTGGCAACGTGCCATTGGTTGTCCTGCTGGTGGAAATGTGGTCTGGCATGAGTGACCAGACCCTGAGCATGTTGGCGGTATTCTCGACCCTCGCCGGGAATTTCATGCTGATCGGCAGTCTGGCCAATCTAATCGTGGCGGAACGCGCCGGCGAGCTGCAGATTCGGCTGGGCTTCATCGACTTCGCCAGAGTTGGAGTGCCCATCACCTTGGTTTCGACGGCACTGGCGATGGGGTGGTTTCTGGAAATGGGCTATGTCTGGTGACAGAGCAGTCTTGCGCTGGCAGTGTGGATCGGCGGAAGAAGTCGGATTGACAGGGGTTTACGCGGCCTTGCAGTTGCGCGCCGAGGTGTTTGTTGTCGAGCAGCGGTGCGCGTATGCCGATGTTGACGGGCGTGATCTTGCAAAGGGTGTCCGCCATTTGCTGGCTTGGCAGGAGGCGACGCTGGTCGCCTGCGCGCGCCTGTTGCCGCCGGGCCTCGCGTTTGACTCGGCTGCCATTGGTCGTGTCGCGGTGGCGTTCTCGGCCCGAGGTCAGGGGCTTGCGCACGCGTTGATGTACCGAGCAATTGAACAGTGCGAGCTTGCCTGGTCAGACGCGGACATCATGTTGGGCGCACAGGCGCATCTGCAGCGGTTCTATGCGGCGCATGGATTTGCTCCCTGCTCGGAGCCCTATCTCGAAGACGGCATCCCGCATATCGACATGCGCCGCGTGAGGCAGGACAAGTAGCGCCGACTGCGATCAATCGGACGCGGGCAGGCAAATCATGCCGTCGATCACGCGGACGTTGAGCGATTGCAGTGACTGTCCGCGGCACGGGCCACTCACACAGTGCCCATCGCGCACTGCAAACGCCGCACCGTGGGCGGCACAGATCAGACGGTCGTTCTGCAAGAGGAACTTTCCGGGGGCGTAGTCCAAGCGCCGTCCGGCATGCGGGCACGCGTTTAGAAAAACACGCACCGCATCTTCACCCCGCCACAGGATGAGTGATTCCAATTGGCCATTGATCTGGGCGTCCACCGAGCTGATCTCTCCGACGGGGCAGTCCGCCAGCGGACAAAGGACGTTGGGCTCGGTGTGCATGGGCTGGGATCAGGCTTGCGATGGGAAACGCAGTGCAGTCTGCCAGAGTCGGCCGTCAGGTTTCACGACGAATGATCAAACGGGAAAAAGATCGCCCTCGACCTTTGCATTTCGCGAGTTGATCCTTTGGGAACACGCTGACGCGCTCTTGCATCTGCGGTCACATGCCCAGACATCCCCAGTCTGGTGTCTTCATCACGTCACGTCCCATGACGCGAACGACGTGTTCGCCACGCAAACCTGGAAACGCCCATGCCGCCAATCTTTCTGTTCCGTTTTCCACGCCACCCGCTGCTGCGATGGGGACTTACGCTGGTTGGGATCGCGTTGCTGGTGATTTTCTCGATGATCGGGATGGTGCTGCTCGCTGCGGGCGCTTTCGCCTTGACCGCGCGTTTGGCGTGGTTGCGTTGGCGTGGCGCGATTCCTGTGAGGGAGCCATTTTCCGCGCCTCGCGCAACAGTCCGGCCAGATCAAGCAAGTGACGAGGAAGATGGTCAAGGAACCATCATCGAAGGAGACTTCGAGGTGGTGGAGGTGGATTGTCGCGGCGCCAAACCCGCTGACTCAAGAGATGTGCAACAAATCTCCTAGTCGGTCTTTGGCACATTCCTCGCCATGATGTGGCCCGGAGGAGGTGCCTGCGATCCGATCACTTCGGTCGATTCGCGGCATCCTGACTGCGCGCACATGCGCCGGAGGTGCCGTGATTGGGCAACTTTGGAAGGCACCGCACAAGCAAATTGCTGCTGCGCGATTGGGGTGCCTGCGCGATCAGAGATCCTGGTGATAGCGAACGTAGGGGACGCGCCCACTGGTCTCTTCAGCCACCGGCAGCTCCCTCAATGGCCACTGCTCGGTATTGCCGCGCGACCAGTATTGCGTCGCTCCGACGCTCAACTCACCTTGCCAAGGTGTGCGCCAGGTAACCCCGACGTCCATGCCCTTGATGCTTCCTGAGCCAAGCTGCATCTGGGATCCCCGGATGCCTGCACTCAGTTGACCCAAGCCAATATCCAGTTGCAGGACTTCCACGTTCATCCGCTGCGGCAGTTGCAGAAAGGAATCGCTTCGACTCTCCAGCCAGGATTGCGATCCCCCGACGCGAAACCAGCCGGACTCACCGAATTCCACGACGCTACCGATTTGCAGGGTTGTTCCGGCAAGTCGGAGAGTGTCCCAGGAAAAAGGTGTGGCTTGATCCTGCAATGATGTCTGGAACAACTGATGCGCCGCGCTGACGGGTTGTGCGTGGCTGTGATCGAGTTCATCCAGCCAACTCAATCCGAATCGCAGGTCGATGGATCGGTTCTCGGACAACCACGCCCCGGAAACGCCGACCCCTTGACCATACCCAGGCAAGTCGTTGCGCGATTCGAGTTGCCCGAGCAAGCAACGTTGTCCTATTCGGCCCAATGACCCCGCGACACCGATTCCCTGTGCACAGAGGAGGGCGAGATTGCTTTGCGGGTCAATCTGGAGGACCGCATCGGCGTGCAAGCTGCCGCCTGTTCCGTTGCGGACAACTCGCGACTCCATCAGTGGACCCCGCAGCAAACGCTGAATCACGCTGTCCTGTACGCGGCCCTCGACCGGGAGGCTGGACGACGTGCTGTCAGCCGAAAACCACGGCGCATCGGTCGCTGCCTGCTGCGCGGCGACAGACGTGGATACCAGTCCGGCGAAGAGCGCCCAACTTCCCCAGAACAGCGATGGAATGCGCAACCTACACATGACGAGTTCCAAAACCGGAAGCTATTACGACCGTTACCGATCCGTTGTCGGGACGGAAGTTCAGCCTGCAACGCCCGTACCAACGCTACTAGGGTAGCGCGCCAGACGGCGTTCGGCTATGCACAAACAGGGCAATGACCTGACATGGCGGTCACCTTTTGGGTCGACACCACGCGCCGTGTCAACTAATGTTACCAACTTGAAGTCCAGCTGAATGCGCTGGCGGGTGGTTTCAGCGGCTGGAAATTTCTCAGGTGGCGCGACGGTATGGCAGCGGCGGACATTTTCGCGATGACAACTAGGCTTCACGACGCCGCCGAAGCATCTCTTTCCGTCTCGTCAGCGGAGCGTTTGCCTGCGCTCGCGGGAAGCCGTCTATCTGAACTGTTGACTTCCGCAGAGTTGTGGTTGTCTCGATCCTGTCCGGATGTGCGCGTTGCACTTTGGCAGAGAGAACCGAGCGGATGGCTTCTGAAGGCTGGGCCAGCGGGACTGGGACCAGAAGTTGAACCCGCTGCCAACAGGGAGCAGGGTAGTTGTCCGTTGCGACACGAGACCCTGCCGTGGGCCGGCAAACAGGATTACGCGATTGCCGCCACCGGGTCGCGCGTGCATGCGGAGGAATTCGGCGCTGAGCTCGCCCTTCTAGCAAGGGCTTTTGCCTTGCGTTTGGGGGCTGCCTTGGAGCTTGAGCAGCTGACCGCCGCAGTGGACCAGTTGGCCCATGCTGAGCGCCTGCAACATGCGCTGTATGCGATTGCCGAGTTGGCAGGGTCAGAAGGCGAGCTGTCGGAAATGCTGGCTGCCATTCACCGCATCGTCGGCGAGCTCATGTACGCGGAAAATTTCTTCATCGCATTGTTGGACGCCGAAAGGCAGATGCTGAGGTTCCCCTACTTCCGTGATAGCGAGGATAGCTGGTCGACGAATGGCGATTCGCGGGTTCTGGACCTCGCGGGCTTGCGCGGATCGTTGACCGAGTGGGTCATTCGTCATGGCGAAACACTGATGGGGCCGTCGCGGGAGTTGCAGCGGCGTCTGGGGCTCGTCGAGGACAATGTCATTTACGGCCCGCAATCGGTGGACTGGCTGGGTGTGCCACTGCGTCGCGGCGACGATATCTTTGGCGCGGTGGTTGTGCAGAGCTACAACACCGCCTATCGCTATGGCGAGGATGAACGCGCACTGCTGACTTTCGTCGGTCAACATATTTCGACCGCGCTGGAACGACGTTTTGCCCGCGACCGCTTGGAGCAACGGGTGGTTGAACGTACTGACGAGTTGCGCATCGCCAATCTGGCCTTGCGCGGCGAGATTGAGGAGCGCCATCGCGCGGAGCGCTTGCAGGCGGCGTTGTTCAAGATCGCCGAATTGGGATCAGGCACCGCCAGCCTTGGTGAGTTCTTCGCCAGCCTGCACCAGGTGGTGTCGGATCTCCTGCATGCGGGGAATTTTTACATTGCCCTGCATGATGCGGATGCAGGAACGTTGAGCTTTCCCTACAGCGTTGATGAGCATGATCGCCATCGCGCCACGCGCCTGTTAGCCCGTGGCATGACGGAATACGTGCTTCGTAAGGGCAGGGCCGTATTGGCCGATCGGCAATTGATCGATCGACTCAACTTTGACGGTGAGGTCCAAAGTCAGGGTACACAAGCGCGAAGCTGGCTGGGTGTTCCACTGATTTGCGCGGACATCGTGGTGGGTGTGCTGGCGGTGCAGTCCTATGACGACGCGCACCAATACACCGCACGCGATCAGGAGTTGCTGACCTTCGTGTCCTGGCACATCGCCAACGCGCTGGAGCGCAAGCGCGCAGCGGCTTCTTTGCATGCCGCCTATGCCGAGTTGGAAGCGCGCGTCGAGCAGCGCACCGAGGCCTTGTATGAGGCCAATCGCGACCTGCGTGAACAGATCGCAGAGCGCGAGCGCGCGGAATGGCAACTGCGTCACGCGGCCTTGCATGACCCGCTGACCGGTTTGCCCAACCGCACCTATCTCATGGCGCGCCTCAGCGAGGCGATTCAACGGCACTCGATTCAGTCTGGACAGCGCTATGGCGTGCTGTTTCTGGATCTGGATCGCTTCAAGGTCGTCAACGATTCGGTCGGGCACCTGGTCGGAGACGAGTTGTTGAAGGAGGCGGGTGCGCGGATCGCTGCCAACATAGGACGCAGTGGAACCATAGCCCGTCTGGGCGGTGACGAGTTTGCGGTGCTGGTCGAAAACATCAACCTCGAATCCGAGGTGCTGGAGGTCGCTGAGCGTGTCATCTCCTCCATGGAGGAACCGTTCCGGGTGATGGGGAAGGAGCTCTACAGTTCCACCAGTATCGGTGTTGTGCTGGCCGACGAGGCCTACCGCACGCCGACGGAAGTTTTGCGTGATGCGGACGTCGCCTTGTACCTGGCAAAGGCCAAGGGACGCCGTTGCTATGCTCTATTCGACGACGCGCTGCGGCGCCAGGCGCTGCAGCAGCTTGAGCGTGAGAACGAGTTGCGCCGTGCCCTGCAGCGTGGGGAATTCGAGCCTTTCTATCAGCCGATCATCCAGCTGGATAGCGGCAGAGTTGCCGGTTTTGAAGCGTTGCTGCGCTGGGAGCACCCCAGTCACGGAATGCTGTTGCCATCCGAGTTTTTGCTCCAGGCAGAAGAGTCCGGCTTGCTTGAATCGATTGACTGGCAGCTGTACTCAAGGGTTTTCGAGCAAGTCCATCGATTCGTTGCTCTGGATCAGTACGTCAGCATCAATGTGGGTGCACGGCACTTGCGTTCAGCCAATTTCGTCGCGAGGCTGATGGAATTGTTGACGCGCCACCGGGTTTATCCGAAGCAGGTTCAAATCGAAGTCACCGAGCGCAGCCTGTTCGAGCAACCCGAGTTTGCCAGTGATCTACTGTCCTCGCTTCGGGCCGCGGGCGTGCGTGTGGCGCTCGACGACTTCGGCACTGGCTACTCTTCGTTGAGCTACTTGCATCAGTTTCCACTCCAAGTCTTGAAAATTGACCGTTCGTTTGTGGAGGCCATCGGAAAACCGGATTCTGGCAATGCGCTGGCGGTGTTGAACGCCATCTGTCTGTTGGGACGGTCGCTTGGCATGGATGTGGTTGCGGAGGGTATTGAAACCCGGGCGCAGTGGGAAAAGGTGCGCGAGTTTGGTTGCCAGTATGGGCAGGGTTTCTTGCTCGCCACGCCACAACCATTGCCGGCCGCCGCCGCTCTGACTGAATAAGGCGCACACCGGTGGGCATGCCGATTTCGCCTGCCCCGCCAAGAGCAACGGCACCCGCTGCTGCGGTGCGGTAGTTTGGCGGCCAGTTGCGAGGAGCTAATGCGATGAGCGAGAACCCGGCGTCGAACCAGTCCAGAACCTCCGTTGAGCAAGGCGAGAGTGACGCGTTGCGATCAGTCGATCTTCCCCCCGCCGACCAAGCGTTGCGTGAGGATGTCAAGCGCTTGGGTGCGCTGGTTGGTGAAGTGATCGACGATCAGGAAGGCGACAATTTCTTCGATCAGGTGGAGCGGATCCGCCGCTTGTCGATCCAAGCTCGCGAGGGGAAGAGTTCTCTCGAAGTGCTGATGACCGAGTTGGAGCAACAGCCACTGGATCGCGCGGAAGCATTGGTTCGTGCCTTCGCGACGTGGTTTGGAGCGGTCAATCTGGCTGAGCGCGTGCATCGAATCCGGCGCCGTCGCGACTATCAGCGTGCGGATGCAAAGAGGCCTCAGCCTGGCGGTTTGCAGGCGGTGATCCGCGAGTTGGCAGCGGACGGCCTAGGCTACGAGCAGTTGCTCAATCTGCTGCGCCGCATGCACATCGAACCGGTATTTACGGCACATCCCACGGAGGCGGTGCGGCGAGCGCTGTTGGAGAAGGAAGCGGAAATCGTCCGTTGTTTAATCGATGACATTGATCGCACCCGCACGCCACAGGAGCAGCGGGTCGACGAAGCGCGGATGCGCATGGCCTTGACCGCTGGATGGCAGACCGCCGAAAACGTCACCGAAAAGCCGACCGTGGCCGATGAGCTGGAGCATGTCAGCTACTACTTCGGTTTGTTGTACCGGGTGACACCGGTTTACCACGAATTGCTGGCCGACGCGGTTCGCGAGGTGTACGGCAAGGCGCTGCCTGCGCTGCCGGGATTGCTGCGGTTTGGTACGTGGGTGGGTGGCGACATGGATGGCAATCCCAATGTGGGTGCCGACACCTTGCGTGCCACGCTGCAAGCACAACAGGCACAGGTTCTGGCGGCCTATCGAGGTGATCTGACGCACCTGCAATCACTGTTGAGTCAATCGATCGGGCGGATCGGCGTTGATCCGCGCGTGATGATGCGAATTGACGATTACCGAGGCAGGTTGGGAGATGAGGCTACTGGCGTCATCAAATCGAGCCATGAGGACATGCCCTACCGCGTTTTGATCGGACTGATGCAATTGCGTCTGGAGGCGACAGCACGACAGACAACCAATGCGTATCGGGATGCGCACGAGTTGCTGGACGACCTGCAGTTGATCGCCCACAGCCTGCAGACCCAGCGCGGTGAGCATGCCGGTCTGTTCGCCCTGCGCCGGGTGATGCGCCGGGTCGAGACCTTTGGCTTCCATCTCGCCACGCTGGACCAGCGGCAGGACTCCCGCGTGCACGAGGCGGCGCTGGCCGGGCTTCTGCAGATGCCGGACTGGGCATCGCGCCCAAGCGAGGAACGCGCGGCGGTGTTGACCGGCTGTCTACAGGCGCTGCCCAGATTGCCGGATCGTGATCAACTGAATGCNNGTCAGCATGAGTCGCAGCGCTGCCGATGCGCTGGCAGTGCTTGTGCTGGCGAAAATGGCGGGTCATGTGGATCGCGCTGGCGACATTCCGATGGATGTCGTGCCCTTGTTCGAGACGGTGGATGATCTGGACGCCGCCGCAAAGGTCGTCACGGCGCTGTTGCAGGACGCTGCCTATCGCACGCATTTGCGGCGTCGGGGTGACCGCCAGATGGTCATGCTGGGCTATTCCGATAGTGCGAAGGATGCAGGTTTGGCGGCCTCGCGTTGGGCTATCCAACGTGCGCAGATTGCGCTGACCGCACTGGCCTCCGAGCACGGCATACGCATTGTCTTCTTTCATGGCCGTGGCGGCTCGGCCAGTCGCGGTGGCAGCAAGACAGAGCGCGCCATCATTGCTGCGCCGCGCGGCTCGGTCGATGGCTACTTGCGGCTGACCGAACAAGGCGAAGTGATTCATCGGCGTTACGGTATTCGTGCGTTGGCATTGCGCAACCTCGAACAGGCGACGGGAGCGGTTCTGCGTGCTACGGCTAGACCCAGACCGCCGGAGCCTCGAGAAGCAGCGTGGCGCAAGATCATGGGTGGAATCGCCGAAGAATCGCGCCGGGTGTATCGCGCACTGGTGCACGAGGATGCGGACTTCGTCAGCTATTTCCGGGCCGCCACGCCAATCGACGTCATCGAACGACTGAAGCTGGGGTCGCGTCCCGCCAAGCGGGCTGCGGGTGGTCAGGTTGGTGTGGAATCGCTGCGCGCAATTCCTTGGGTTTTCGCGTGGTCGCAGAATCGCTGTGGCATGACAGCGTGGTATGGCATCGGCAGTGCGTTGGAACTGGCCATCGCCGAGAATGGCCTCGACAGTCTGGTCGAAATGGCCAGCGACTGGCCGTTCTTCGCAACCTTCATCGACGATGTCGAGATGGTGTTGGCCAAGACCGAGATGGGCATCTTCGAGCGCTATTCGCAGCTGGCTGGCGCCGCGCATGCGCAGTTCTATCCGCAGCTTGAGGCGGAGTTCCGCCGTACGCGGGAGATGGTGCTGACGATCAAGAATAGCGAAGAATTGCTCGCCACAGATCGACGCTTGCGGATCTCGATTCGCTTGCGCAATCCCTATGTCGATCCCATCAGCCTTCTACAAATAGATTTGCTGCGCCGCTGGCGCGCAGCAGGGCGGCCCGATGACGGTCTGTTCCACGCATTGGCGACCACAGTCAACGGAATCGCTGCAGGCATGCAGAACACCGGATGAAAGGGCGCTAAACGCGGCACTCAAGGCTGCAGCAGCAGGACTTCATCACCCGGTTCGCGCTGCTTCACGTCGATGGTCATTTGTCTTTGCAGTGTCCGCGCCAATGCATTTGACGCGAGATTGGATGGTGGATCGGTTCGCCACAGGGTGAAGACGTACCAGTGGTGCTGAAGACGCATTTGGGAAACGATGCCCTGCCACACCGGTTGACCATCCTCCAGCCGCAAGGGCGATGGCCAGAGCCTGAGCACCCAGCGAGCGTCCGGGTCGTCTGCGGGACGACTTAGTATCAACGTGTCAGAGCGACCTTCGTGCGCCGCGGGGAGGGGAGGAAGATTGTCGGCGGTCGATGCACTGTCCAGCGTCTTCATCAGCGCATGCCAGCCCTTCGCGTCGCTGCGCTGCCAGCCGGCGTCCTGCAGGATGGCCGACAAGCGATCCAGAGGGCCCGCGTATTGCAAGTTCAGCAGCCAATCTTGCGGGCCACGCAAGTCATTCCGTCGTGGCGGAAGTTGTTGCCAGTCTGCAGCAAGCCAACTTTGTCTTGATGTCGATGTGACGACCAGAGGCGGTTCAAATCGGGCGAGAGTGGTCTCCACACCGCGGCGCAAGAAGTAGCCAAAGCTCAGCGCCAGTGCGATTGAAAACAGCAAAGTCAGGTGTTTGGCACGAAAGGCCCGCGTCGCGCGGCGCCGATAGGCGATGCCGACGACGGCCACCCAGGTCATCCCCAGCGTCAGTCCCGCAAGAATGTCGCTGGGCCAATGTGCGCCAAAATAGAGTTGCGTCAACGCGATGACGGTCGTCAGCAAGGTGGCCGCAACATAGGGCCAGACCGCGCGTCTGCCGCGAATTTCGCGCGCCAGCAGGACGGCAAAGAAACCGTAAACCACCGCACTCATGCTGACGTCCATGGACGGAAAACCGAACCCCGCGACCATGGACATCTCGGGTGGGCGCGGTGGTTCGATCACGGCACCGAGCAGGATGACCAGGGTCAGGCCGAAGGCAATCGAAGCCACCCAGTGCGCTGCGGCGAGGTAACGCTTTCGCCACAACAGAAAGCTGAGCACCACAGCCGCGCTGGGCCCCCAGACCTGCCAGCGGCCGAGCCCTGAGAGCGTGGCCATGATCGGATCGGCCAACGGGTGACGTAGGCTGAACATCCACTGATGCAACTGCAGGTCGAAACTCAGCGGCTCACCATGACCTAGCACGCTCGAAAGCGTCCAGAAGAACCCTACGCCAGCCGCCAACAGCGCGCTGGCAAAGAGCAGCAGCGAAGCGGATTCTGGTTGTCGTGGGTCAATCAATGCCGAGGACCAGCGCCCAAGGACCGGATGTCGATGCGACCAGGCGAGGGTGCGGTCCAGCCACTGGCCCGCGTGAGGTGCGATCGCGCTCCACAGCGTGCGGACGCTGAACACGGTCAAGGCGATGGCCGCGAGGACCACGCCCGCGACGATGGCAAGCCGCCCTGCCACGGCGGCCAGCAGGTCGAGCGAAGCACCGAACAACCATCCCGGAAGCACAAAGGTCGCTCCCCAACTGAGGCTCGCGGTCAGGCTGGCGGGGACGTATCGGGCGGGTGACATCTTCAGCATTCCCGCCACGGCAGGAACCAGAGGCCGAACCGCACCGACGTAACGTGCAATGAAAATGCCCTTCAACCCATGCTGGGTGAAGAAGGCTTCGCCAGCGGGTAGCCATTCGGGATAGCGCGAGAATGGCCAAGTGCGGCGCAGCGCATCACCGTAATGACGCCCCAGCAGGAAGCTGACACCGTCGCCAGCGAATGCGCCGAGGCCTGCTGCGATGATGGCGTAGGTGCCGTCGATCAGGCCCAGACCAACCAGCGTGCCGACACCAAACAGCAGAGGCACGGCGGGCACCAGAAAGCCAAGGATGACGATGGCATCGAAAAAGGCGATGGCAAAAGCCAGACCGCCCGCTGCAATCGGGTGCGCGCTGGACCACTGCAACAGGGCATCAACATTCAGCACGAGGTGTCACCAGAGCGTTGCCGGGGGCAGGGGAGTATAGGAAGGGAATGTGACCCTGTAGCGAGTTGGCGCAATTTTGCGCCTTCATTTCTTTGCGGCTTGCAGTGCCTGCGCCAGATCCGCAATCAGGTCATCCGGGTGCTCAAGTCCTACGGAAAGGCGCAACAGTGCTTTCGGCGAGGTGGGTTGCGGGCCTTCGACGGATGCGCGGTGCTCAATCAAGGATTCGCAGCCACCCAATGAGGTCGCGCATTGAAAGAGCTGCGTGGCTTCTGCGACGCGAAGCGCCGCTTCGCGCCCATCCCGCATCTCGAAACTCAGCATGCCGCCAAAATCCCGCATCTGTTGTCGAGCGAGGGCATGCTGCGGATGACTCGCCAAGCCGGGATAGTGGACAACAGAGACGGCATCCTGTGCACTCAACCAGTCTGCGATGCGACGCGCATTGTCGCAGTGCATCCGCATCCGGGCGGGCAGTGAGCGCAGGCCCCGCATGACCAGCCAGGCGGCAAACGGATTCGCGGAGGCACCATGCAGCTTGCGGACTTCAAAGCACTGTTCTGCGATCGGCGATGGCGCGGAAAAACTCAGCACGCCGCCCATGACGTCACTGTGCCCACCCATGTACTTGGTTGCGGAATGCAGTACGACATCGGCACCCAGCGCTAGCGGCGACTGCAATACAGGCGAGGCGAACGTGTTATCGACGACCAGCAAGGCCTGTGCCGACTTTCTGAGTGCGGAGGCTGAGGCTATGTCCACGATGGTCAGCAAGGGGTTCGACGGCGTCTCCAACCAGATAAGGCGGGTGTTTTCGTCGATCGCTTCAGTCAGCGCATCCTGCTGCGTGGCATCGACGAAGCGCGCCTGTAGCCCCCACCGCGGCAGCCAGTCTTGTGCGAGGACCCGAATGCCATGGTAAAGATCACGCTGAAAGACAACGTTGCCGTCTCCGGGAATTGCCTGCAATAGCGCGCTGGCGGCAGCCAGCCCTGTGCTGAAGAACAGCGAACGTGATGCGCCGTCCAATGCAGCGAGTGCGGCTTCGAGGCGCGCTTGGGTCGGATTGTCGTAACGCTGATAGATCCAGCCACGATCCAGTGTGCCGTCAGCGGCATGCTGGAATGTGGTGGACAGATGCAGAGGTGGCGCGATGGCACCGGTTTCCGCATCGGGTTCGCCACCAGCGTGTACGGCGAGTGTTTCAAAGCGCATGGGTTGTCCTCCGGGGAGCGAACATTTTGCGTGCATGAAGCCCTCAAGAGCCATGACGAATTGAAACGACGGGCTTGTTGAGGTGAGGGACTTCGGGGATCGGCGATACTGAGCCCCTGACTAGTCAACGGATTTCATCCCATGAATGAAGGTTCGGCAGTGCGTGTTGAGCGCGCCAAGCAGGTCTTTGTGCCCACATATCGCCCGCGTGCTGTGGTTCTCGACCGCGGAGAGGGTTCCCGCGTGTGGGACGCCGAAGGACGCGATTACATCGATTTCGCTGGTGGGATTGCCGTGAACGCCCTGGGGCATGCGAATCCACTGTTGCAAAGGGCGTTGTGTGAGCAGGCATCAAAGCTATGGCACACCAGCAACGTGTTTCTGAGCGAGCCACCGATCCGATTGGCGGAGGCCTTGCTGGCGAGGGCTTCGTTTGCACAGAGAGTGTTCCTTTGCAATTCGGGTGCCGAAGCCAATGAGGCAGCGATCAAGTTGGCGCGGCGTCGTGCCAGTCTGCAGGGGCGTCCTGCCGATCAACGCGTGATTCTCAGCTTTCGCGGCAGTTTTCACGGACGCACCTTGGCCACGGTGACGGCGACCGCGCAGCCGAAGTATCAGGAAGGCTACGAGCCCTTGCCGGGCGGATTTGGTTATGCCGATCTGAATGATGTCGGCCAACTGGACGAGCTTCTGACGGCGGATGTCTGCGCCGTATTGGTCGAGCCCATCCAAGGTGAAGGCGGCGTTGTCCCCTGCAAGCCGGGCTTCCTCGCTGAACTCCGTAAGCGATGCGACGCACTGGGAGCAATGTTGATGCTGGACGAAATCCAGTGCGGCATCGGCCGAACAGGCCGCCTCTTTGCACACGAGTGGGAGAGCATTCGTCCTGACGTGGTGACCTTGGCCAAGGCGCTGGGCGGCGGATTCCCCATCGGGGCGATGCTGGTCGGCGAACAGGGTGCCGAGGTGCTGGGATACGGCAGTCACGGCACCACGTTTGGCGGCAATCCCTTGGCCGCAGCGGTGGCATTGGCGGCACTGCAGGAAATCACCAGTGCGCCATTGCTCGAGAACGTCGCCAAGCGCGAACAGCAACTGCGCGCCGGACTGCGCGAGATGAATGCCGTGCTTCCACTGTTTTCGGAAGTGCGCGGGCGTGGCTTGATGCTCGGCGCGCAGCTAGTCTCGGAGCGCTGCGGGCGTGCCGCAGAACTCCTCGACTTGGCGGCGGACGAAGGTCTGCTCCTACTGCAGGCGGGGCCCGACGTACTGCGCTTCGTCCCCGCACTGAACATTACCGAACAGGAAGTTGACGAAGGATTGCGCCGGTTACAGCGGGCCGCTCAACGCTGGCAATGAGACCATTGTTTGTTGGGCTCAGTCAGCGTCATCCGCCCGCGGCAACTTCGGCAAATGCNNCCGGCTTCGAAGGCCGATGGCGCGAGATAGACACCCCTTGTCAGCATGGCGTGGAAGAATCGATTGAACTGCGCCACGTTGCAGGCGGTCGCCTGAGCGTAGGTTTCGACCGTTTCATTGCTGAAAAACAAACCGAACATTCCCGCTACGCGATTGGTGGTGACCGATACGCCTGCCGCACGCGCTGCGTGTTCCAGTCCGTCACACAGGCGATGGGTGCTGGCTTCCAGTTCTGCGTGAAAGCCTGGCGTACTGATGATCTTCAGTGTTGCCAGACCGGCTGCCATGGCGACCGGGTTTCCTGACAGTGTTCCCGCCTGATACACCGGACCACTTGGCGCAACGTGCTGCATGATGTCGGCACGGCCGCCGTAAGCACCCACCGGCATGCCACCGCCGATGATCTTGCCAAAAGTCGAAAGATCCGGCTGAACGTTGTACAGCGCTTGAGCACCTCCCGCTGCGACCCGGAAGCCAGTCATCACTTCGTCAAAAATCAACACTGCGCCGGATTCCGTGCAGAGGTCGCGCAAATGCTGCAGATAGCCAGCTCGCGGCAGAATGCAGTTCATGTTGCCAGCGATGGGCTCGACAATCAGACCAGCAATCTCCCGGCCGAACTCGGAGAACAGCCGACTCGCCGCGTCAAAGTCGTTGTAGGGCAGGGTCAGTGTGAGGTCAGCCAAGGCTTTGGGAACGCCAGGTGAGTTGGGCACACCCAGAGTCAACATTCCCGAACCCGCTTTGACCAGGAACGCATCACCGTGGCCGTGGTAGCAGCCTTCAAACTTCACGATCCGTGTCCGCCCGGTAAAACCGCGGGCCAGTCGAATTGCCGACATAGTGGCTTCGGTTCCCGAGTTCACCATGCGGGTCATCTGCAGCGAAGGCACCAGCGTCCGAAGCATCTCGGCCATGGTGACTTCGAGTGGGTTAGGCACACCGAAGCTCAAGCCCTGCGCTGCCGTTGCAGTCACAGCCTGGATCACTTCAGGGTGAGCATGTCCCGCGATCATCGGTCCCCAGGAGCCGATGTAATCGACATAGCGTTTCCCCTCAACATCCCACAGGTAGGCCCCCTGCGCGCGGGTGGCGAAAAAGGGTTCGCCACCCACAGATCGAAACGCTCGAACGGGCGAGTTGACTCCGCCGGGCATGACTTGTTGTGCGCGGGCAAAAAGATCGTGGTTGTTCATAGTGAGAGGGGTCCTATAGACGAAAAAAACGCGGTGCGATAGCTGCGCAACGCAACGACGGGATCGGGTGCGCCGAACAGTCCATCGATTACGGCAACGAGGTCGGCACCCGCGGAAACAAGAGTCGAGACATGACATGGTTGGATACCGCCGATGGCCACCTTTGCGACGCCAGGCGGCAATTTGGCTGCCAGCAAGTCCATTCCGGCCACTGCGGCGCTGGGTTTGGTTCTGGACCGATAGAAAGCACCATGTGCAACATAGCTTGCGCCGTCTGCTACCGCACGCAAGGCGAGCGATGGCTGGTCGTAACAAGATGCGCCCAGCACAGCGTTAACGCGCAAGCGTTGTCGCGCGGCGGTAATGTCGCCGTCTTGAGCCCCCAGATGAAGGCCACAATCAAATTCCGTTGCAAGGGCCAGGTCATCGTTCACTATCAGGGGCGTGCCGGATTGCTCGCATGCATCCTTGAGCAAGCGAAGGTGCTGCCGTCGAACACTCACCGGTTGAGAACTCTTGTTCCGATACTGCAGAGCGGACAGTCCCTCCGCCAGCAAGCCTTCGCAAACAGACAGAACATAGCCAAAATCGCGCCCATCGGGGGTTATTGCATAGATGCCTTTGGCCAAGGCGCAGTGAGCTTGCATGTAGAGCGCTGTCCTTTGGTTGCGGGGTCCTAAAGTATCGGTGTGCTTAGATCGGGATGGAAGTTTGATGAGCTTG
Source organism: Lysobacterales bacterium UBA2790 (assembly GCA_002352135.1). Taxonomy (GTDB): domain Bacteria; phylum Pseudomonadota; class Gammaproteobacteria; order Xanthomonadales; family Xanthomonadaceae; genus Aquimonas. The sequence goes on along the minus strand of DEHW01000196.1, from coordinate 763 downwards.
GAAAAAATGGGCCACGGGAGCAGAACCTGGATGTGCATCGTTTGTGGGTTTCTTTACCACGAAGCGACAGGCCTTCCAGACGAAGGAATCCCAGCAGGAACCGCTTGGGACGACGTGCCTGAGGATTGGCTGTGTCCCGACTGCGGTGTCGGCAAGTCGGACTTCGAGATGGTGGAGGTCTGACCGATGCACCTTGGTCCGCTGGGTCACTGGGCGCCTGTGCGCGGAATGTCAGGCGAAAGCACAAGCGTGCTCCCGGTCTTGATACCGCTCCGCTCGGATTCGCCAGCGTTCAGTTCCAGCGTGAACTTTGCCGGTGCCCGGCTGGGATAGCTTGGGCAAGAGGCACTCTTGCACGGAGGAACGTCGCGCAATACGTGGACGACATGACCTTCCCTGTCTGCGTAAATGATGTCGAGCGGGATCAGTGTGTTCTTCATCCAAAATGCGCGTGGCTGCTCGTCTGGAAAAACGAACAGCATCCCTTGTTGCTCGGGGAGCCCCTCGCGATGCATCAGGCCACGTTGGCGAGCTGGCTCATCAATTGCCAGCTCGACTGCAAACTTCTGACCTTCGACCTCCACCCAATGAACAGGGCGCTCGTTGCAACCCGCAAGGGCTGGGAGAAATACCAGAGCAAGGATGGTGAGATTGCGGGGCATGTGAGGCTCCTTACGTTCGGCGCAAATCGGCAGCTGAAGCTTAGCTGCAACGGCTCGATGGAATGGACGTTGAAACATCCCCTTGACACACGCATTGAATT
>DEHW01000224.1:11920-34596 GCA_002352135.1 Lysobacterales bacterium UBA2790 | reverse complement strand
CGCGTTCGCGGGTATGACGTGTGCGCTATCACTGGTAGGCCGCGCGATGGTTCGCCTCATCGCTGCGCACGCGCTTTTCACTGGCAAGCCTCGCAGGAATCCGGATTTTCCAGTGAACAGCTCATCGCCTCGGCGGGTGTGTAGGCGTTCACCGTGGTCTTGGTGATCCGGGTTGCCGGTCGAGAACGCAGGTAGTAGGTGGTCTTGATGCCACGTTTCCAGGCGTACATGTACATCGACGACAGCGCGCCGATGCTGGGGCTTTCCATGAACAGATTGAGCGAGGCCGATTGGTCGATGAAGGCACCCCGATCAGCGGCCATGTCCAGCAGTGCGCGCATCGGCAATTCCCACGCGGTGCGATAGATCTTCCGCAGGTTGGCGGGAATCGCGTCGATGCCTTGGATGGAGCCATCGGCGAGTTTGATGGCGTCGCGGATCTCCGCCGTCCACAGACCGAGCTGCTTGAGCTCCTGCACCAGATGGCGATTGACCTGCAGGAAGTCGCCGGAGAGTGTTTCGCGTTTGAACAGATTGCTGACCTGCGGCTCGATGCACTCGTAGCAGCCGCATATCGAGGCAATCGTTGCGGTTGGGGCGATGGCAATCAGCAGCGAGTTGCGCAAGCCGTGCCGCTGGATGCGGTGCCGCAGTGCATCCCAGCGTGCGGCGTTTTCTGGGACCACGCCCCAGGCATCGAACTGCAGTTCGCCACGTGCCGCGCGGGTGTCGGCAAAGGCGGCGTGGGCGCCGAGTTCCTCGGCCAGTTCACAGGACGCTTGCAGCGCGTGGAAATAGATTTCTTCGGCGATGCGCTTGGACAGATCTCGCGCCGCGTCGCTGTCGAAGGGCAGACGCAGGCGGAACAGCACGTCCTGCAAGCCCATGCAGCCCAGGCCGACCGGACGCCAGCGCAAATTGCCGCGGCGTGCGCTGTCGATGGGGTAGAAGTTGAGGTCGATGACGCGATCAAGCTGGCGCACGGCGAGCCGCACGGTTTCGGCCAATTTGCCGAAATCAAACTCGCTGCGGCCCTGATCGGCCTCGCTATCGAGGTGGTGCACGAGATTGATCGAGCCCAGATTGCAGACGGCGGTTTCGCCATCGGAGGTGACCTCCAGAATCTCAGTGCAGAGGTTCGACAGATGGATGACGTTTCCGGGCTTGGCGGTCTGGTTGCTGCTGCGGTTGCAATGATCCTTGAAGGTCATCCAGCCGTTGCCGGTTTCGGCCAGCGTGCGCAGCATGCGCGCGTAGAGCTTGCGCGCCGGGACGGTCTTGCTGGCCTTGCCCTGCGCTTCGGCCTGTCGATAGGCGTGCTCGAAGTCGCTGCCGTACAGGTCGGTCAGCTCGGGTACGACTCGCGGATCGAACAACGACCAGTCCTGGTCGGCTTCGACGCGCTGCATGAACAGGTCGGGCACCCAGTTGGCCAGGTTGAGGTTGTGGGTGCGCCGCGATTCATCGCCGGTGTTGTCGCGCAACTCCAGAAAGTCCTCGATGTCGGCGTGCCAGGTTTCCAGATAGACGCAGGCCGCGCCTTTGCGCTTGCCGCCCTGATTGACGGCGGCCACCGAGGAGTCGAGCGTCTTCAGCCAAGGCACGATGCCGTTGCTGTGACCATTGGTCGAGCGGATCAGCGAGCCACGCGAGCGTACGCGGGTCCACGACACACCGATGCCACCACTGAATTTGCTGAGCTGGGCAATGTCGCCATAGCGTTGGTAGATCGACTGCAGCGAATCCTGTGGCGAGTCGAGCAGAAAGCAACTCGACAGTTGCTCGTGGGTGGTGCCTGCATTGAACAGCGTCGGCGAGCTGGGCATGTAGTCGAGATGGCCGAGTCGTTGGTACAGCGCCAGCGCTTCGGCGACATCCGTGCTGAGCGCACAGGCGATGCGCAGGAAAAACTGCTGCGGCGTTTCGATCACCTTGCGTGAGTGCGGGTGACGCAGCAGGTAGCGGTCGTACACGGTGCGCAGGCCGAAGTAATCGAAGTGTCGGTCAAAGGCACCGTTCAGCGCGGCGTTGAGCTTGCGCGCATGGGTTTGCACGAAGCCGAGCAGGCGCGTGTTGATGAGGCCGAGTTCGTGGCCTCGGCTGATCGATTGCGAGAACGCATGAATCTCCTGGCCGCTGACTTCCTTGTCGATGTAGGCCGCCAACAAACGAGCGGCCAGTCGGCTGTATTCGGGTTCTTCTGCCGTCAACAGTGCCGCCGTGCGGATCGACAGTTCATCCAGTTCGCGGGTGCTGGCCCCGTCGTACAAACCGGAGATCGTGCGGGTGGCGACGCGCATCGGGTCCACGGCGTACAGACCGTCGCTGCAGCGCTGCACCGCGCGCACGATTTTGTTGAGGTCTACCGGCTCGCGTCGGCCATTGCGTTTGGTCACGCTCATGGCGGCGGGTGCATAGGGTGGGGTGAGCTGCAAGGACGCATGCGACTCGGCCATCGAGGGCGATGCGGCCGTCACGGCGGTGCGGCTGAGGGATTCAACGGAAGACATTGCGATCAACTCCTGCGTCAGGCACAGGCTCGATGGCTTCCCGCGAAGCCGTCGATACGAGCGCGCGCGGACGTGACACAGGGCGTCGGCGACAGGCGGACGCGCAGGCGGCACGACCACGCCCCCTCGGGCGTTGCGGAATCCTCGACGTGAGCACGGCAGAAAAACGCCACGCCGTGGGGCGCAGCGGATTTCCGACCGTCTTCCCGCGAAGACCCGAATGGCCGGTAACCGCGCGGTGTGCATGAGCGCGGTCTGTCGGCAGGTCTTCGGGCTTGCGGACGTGAAGTGCGGGACGGCCTGTTGCAGGTGGGCTGTTGGAAAGCAGCCTGCGAGCGACAGCCATGTTTCGCACTTCGCCTAGCCCATCGCTTCCCGGGCCAAGGCCCAGTGCCAATGATGGGTTCGTTTCCGCTGACCGCTGCGGGGCAGCGCCGGATTCACACCGGCTTCCCTCTTCGGTTTCTGGCGGGCGCCAGAAACACCGACAACCACAAGATATTGTGGTTTCCGTTTATGGTCAATCCAATATGTTGGACCAGTGCCTGGTCGCGTGAGTTGGCTTGCGAATCTCGTGACTGGGTCCGCAATTGCGCGCAATCAAAGCCGCTGGCACGCCGCGTGCTGGAATAGCCAGACGCATGACACCGAGGTGACAGATGGACTGGACTGCCTGGATTGATCGTTGGGGTGAACCGGCTGTGCTGGCGATGACCGGTGCCATCGTCGGTTTGGGGTTTGGATTCTTCGGGCAACGCTCGCGCTTCTGTTTGCGCGGAGCGGTCGTCGCCTTCTGGCACGGGCATTTCGGCGACAAGCTGGCGGTGTGGCTCTTGTCATTTGCCAGTGCGGTGGTGGCGATTCAAGCAATGATCCTGCTTGACTGGCTGGACGTCAGTACCGCCCGCCAGTTGTCGTCGCGGGGCAGTCTGTCGGGTGCACTGGTGGGTGGACTGATGTTCGGCATCGGCATGGTGCTGACGCGTGGCTGCGCCAGTCGGCTGTTGATTCTGTCGGCCAATGGGAATCTGCGTGCCTTGCTGGCTGGCTTGGTGTTTTCGGTTGCGGCGCAGGCAGCCAGTCAGGGTGTGCTGGTGCCCTTGCGCGAAACGATTGCCGGATGGTGGACAGTGGAAGCCGGTTCACGCGATGTCCTTGCCTTGCTGGGCGTCGGTCATTGGGGCGGTTTGGCCTTCGGGCTGATCTGGGGCATCGCGGCGCTGTTCTATGCCTATCGCGCGGTCGGTAGCGTCTGGCAGTGGGCCAGCGGCATCGGTGCCGGATTGATGGTCGCGCTGGCTTGGTGGGCGACCTACAACGTCATGAACAACTCGTTCGAGCCGGTGCAGATTCAAGGCATCACCTTCAGTGGCCCATCGTCTGACTGGCTGATGCGCGTGCTGATCGAGCCCGATGGTCCATGGACCTTTGCCTTGGGGCTGTTGCCCGGAGTGTTTCTCGGTTCGCTGATCGGAGCGCTGGTCGGCAAGGAATGGCATGTCGAGACCTTCGGTCCCGGTTACAGCGTGCCGCGCTATGTGATCGGTGCGGTGTTGATGGGTTTCGGCTCGATGATGGCCGGAGGCTGCGCGGTGGGCGCAGGCATCACCGGTGGCTCGGTATTTGCGCTGACCGCGTGGGTGGCACTGATCGGCATGTGGCTTGGCGGCGGCATCGCCGACCGCCTGATCGATGGTCCAAAAGGGGCTTTGACCTCGTTGCCACGTTTGAATGGCGCCAAGCCCTGAAAGAGCTTGGCGCGTGGCTCAGGTGGCAGGATCGCTGGCGACAGCACCGGCAATTTCCGGGCTGATTTTGAGGATCGAGTGACGCAGTTCGCGCGACAGGATCAGGCGTGCATCCTTGGCCCAACTCTCCAGCGCTTCGTCAAACGCGAGCTTGCTGTTGGCATCCAGCCGCACGATGCCCAGCTGACGCAGCTTGCCGATGAAGCCACGGAACAGGCTGCGGTCGAAGAACTCGGGCGCCGCCTGCGAATACAGCAGTGACAGACGCTGTGCTGTGAGCTGGCAGAGGTTTTCCAGTTCGCCGCTGCCCAGCACACCACTGCCATTCTTCACCAGGATGGCGATGGCGATGTAGTAGCGCTCAAAGGCCTGTTGCAGGCTGTGTGCGATCACCCGCAGCTGGAACACTTCATCGGTTTGGCCCGGGCCGCGCTGCAGCATCCCCGTTTCCGCATCGAAGGTGAACAGGCCGCGCTGAATAAGCAGTTCGATGGTGGCCTGGATGCGCGCGGCAAATTCGTCCGCGTCCCAAGGCAGAAACAGTTCCGACTGTACGAAGGGATACAGGCCGCGACCGAGCTTTTCGACCGCGGCACGACTGAGGCGCCGGTTGTTTTGGAAACAGCATGCCACCCATGATGCAGCGGCGAACAGATGCACGACGTTGTTACGGTAGTAGCTCTGCAGCACCGCCTGTTCACTGCTATAGCCGAGCACATCGCCCAGTGGATGCTCCGTCCGCACCAGCACACCGGCCTGTTCGCCATGCGCGATGATCTCGGCAGGACTGAGCGGCGTGACGGTGACGCGTCCCGAGTAGGGCAGCGCTTCCATCAACGACTTCATCAGATCCAGACTGGCACGCAGATCGCATTCCGCCATGGCGTGCTTGGGTGTGGAGAGCAGACACAGCGCCAGCAGATTGATCGGATTGACATCGGCGGCCTGATTGATGGCGCGCTGGATGCTTACCGCAAGCTCGTCGACGGCCGCATTGATCCAGGTGGGTTTCTCGTCGAGCTGGGTTTCGAATCGACGCCAGTCGGGATCGTGCCGGTCGAGCAGTTGCTGCAGAAAAATCGGCTGTCCGAAATTGACCGCGACCTTGCCGTAGTTGTGCCGCAGTTTGCGGAACGCGCCGAGCAGGCCCAGCAGCGACTCTTTTTTCTTGGGTGCGCCGGAGAGTTCGGCCAGATAGCTCTTGCCCTCCATCACTTGTTCGTAGCCGATGTAGACGGGCTGAAAAACGACCGGTGTGCGCGGCTGACGCAGGAAGGCACGCAAGGTCATCGACAACATGCCGGCTTTCGGTTCGAGCAGTCGTCCGGTGCGTGAGCGACCGCCTTCGATGAAGTACTCGATGGACACACCCTGGCTGATCAGGCGCGCCACGTACTCGCTGAACACTGCCGAATACAGCGCGTTGGATTTGAAACTGCGACGCAGGAAAAACGCGCCGCCGCGACGCAGGATCGGTCCGACCACCGGAAGGTTCAGGTTGACACCCGCAGCGATGTGCGGTGGCACGATGCCGTTGACGTAGAGCAGATACGACAGCAGCAGATAGTCGATATGACTGCGATGGCTGGGCACGTAGATGACTTCGTGCCCTGGAGCGACCTGCTTCAGTGAATCGAAGTGATGCACGTTGACGCCGTTGTACAGCTTGTTCCACACCCAGGTCAGCATGAACGACGCGGAACGAACCGCGGGGTGGGAATAGTCCGCGGCGATCTCCACCGCGTAGCCGCGAGCCCGACCGGTGGCTTGTGCCACGCTGAGCTTTTCCTTGCGTGCGAGATCGTTGATCGCACTCTGCACGGTCGGTGCCGCGATGACGCTGTCGACCAGTGTGCGTCGATGCGACAGATCCGGGCCGATGATGGCGGTACGAATACGACGGAAATGCGCGCGCAGCACACGCGACAGTTTGCGCACGGCGCGTTCGGTGGGCAGGCCCTCGGCGACGACTTCCCGCAGCGACACCGGCGAGGCGAACTGGATCTGCGTGTCGCGGCCGTTCAACAGCACCGACAGCAGGCGCCGGAACCGACCGACCATCGCCCAGTTTTCCGAGAACAACACGCGAAACCAGCCACTTTGCCGGTTCGGTGCACGGCCAACGAAGATCGAGACCGGGACAATCTGCACGTCGAGTTCGGGATCGGCTTCGGCGGCGGCGATCAGGCGCGCGATGCCAACTGAATGGGTGCGATTGCGCGGGCGCTCGCGAAAGGTGCCATGGCGTCGCGACAGGGCCAGCATCGCGCGACCATTTCCGAGCAGGTCGTTGGGCGCCAGTACCACCCAGGGCGCGGGCAACCCGGCTTCTTCGCAGGCGCGATTGAGGATCAGCGTGTTCGAAACGCCGTATCGCTCCAGTACATAGCACACCGGTTGATCGAGCTGGATCTGGCGGTGCTCGGGCAAGGGCAGTTGCTGGCGCAGCGTGACCCACGGTCGCATCCAGCGACCGAGCAGGCGTTGCCACCAAGGGGCGTGACTGGCGCGGTTTGTCGATTGGTTGTTCATGCGGCCATTATCGCTGCAGCAGGGCAGCGATGCGATGTGCACAAGGTACATAGCACAACGCCCGGCCAGAGCCGGGCGTCGTGGGTGATCGTTTCGCCTGCGCGCGACCTGGAAGTCGGCGCTGGCACCGTCAGCGCTTACTCGCTGGCGGCTTCTTCGGTGACGGCTTCTTCTTCGCCATCGACGGTTTCATCGATCACTTCTTCTTCGTCGATCACGACTTCTTCAGCGGCCGGTGCCGGGTTGAATGCTTCGGCGATCTTGGCCATCGAGTCCTTGCCATACCAACGATCACCGACCTTCACCATGTCGGTCTGGCTGCTGAGGTTCTGACCGAACAGCGTGTAGCTGACCTTGACCTTGGCGCTGTCACCTTCCTGCGAGACGATTTCGGTCTTCATGCTGTCCAGCGTGGCATCCAGATCGAAACCGTAAACCTTGAAGATCTTCTTCAGGCCGGTGAAGGCGACGCCGACCTTGCCCAACATGTCTTCAAACGACATGTTCTGCAGTTCGTCCAGTGAGCTCATCTTCAGGGCGCGGGCGGTTGCCACGGCTTCGCCGACGGCCTGACGCACCAGAGCGCGGTCAGACAGTTTGACGCCGCCCAGCCAGTTGCCCATCGCATCGATGGCGGCGGTGGCTTCGGTTTTCTGCTCGGCGGTCAGGGTGGCGTCCTGCTGGATCGCCTGGGCAGCAAAGCCACGACCCATGCCGATCATCATCGGCATCTGCGCCGCGTACTGGCTGTCGAACATCGCCAGTTGCGGTTCCAGTTCGGCCATCAGTGCATCCTCGGCGCCATCGGCCGTGAACTTGGCCATGGCTTCGGCGAATTGCGCCTTGTCTTCGTCGCTGGGCGGATTGGCCTTCACGCCCTCTTCGTACTTTTTCTTGGCTTCCGCGAATTTGTCTTCCGGCAGAACCAGACGGACGGTCTGCAGAATGTCGCCTGCTTTCAGCGCTTGCGCGCTGGCATTGACGGCACCAGCGGGATCCTGAGTGGCCTTGGCCGGATCCTGCGGCGCTTCGGAAGAGGAACAGGCGACCAGCGAGACAGCGAACAGCGCGCTGGTGGCCAGTTTGACGATACGTTTCATGTGTGAACTCCAGATTGAGGCGGCGCGAAATCTAACAGATTGAGCAAGTGTCCGCTGGGACACGAGGCCAGACACGTATCCGGATGGCGTTTGCGGACGCCATGGCGCATTGCTGGGCTCCGCTGGATTCAGGACCTTCGCCGCAGGCGCAGGCGCAGATCGTCGCCGATGCGAACCTGTTCGATCAGTGTCAGGCGTGTGGCATCGGCAAGCCGTGCGCGGTTCATGCCGTTCAGCAACGGGCGCGCCTGATCGCCCAGCAGCACGGGCGCGATATAAAGCAGCAGTTCGTCGCAAAGATCCTCGGTCAGCAACGTGGCGGCCAGTTTCGCGCCGCATTCGACCAGAACTTCGTTGCACCCGCGTTGTGCCAGGGTTTGCAGCAGGATCTGCAAATCCAGACCTGACGGACGATGCGGGATGGGCAGGTTTTCCACGCCGGGCAGTTGGTCGGCGCCAATGTCGGTGGCGTGTGCGCGCAGGGTCGGGGCGAGTCCGTCGCTGGCGAGTTGGCTTTGCGCAGAAAGCCGCGCGGCGGAATCCAGTACCACGCGCAGCGGCGGCCGAAACTCGCGACCTGGCCAACGCACGGTGAATGCCGGGTCATCGGCGAGCACGGTGCCGATGCCGGTGACGATCGCGGAACTGCGCGCGCGCCATTGCTGGACGTCGGCGCGAGCGGCCTCGCCGGTGATCCACTTCGATTCGCCCGAGGCGAGCGCGGTACGCCCATCCAGGCTCATGGCGAGCTTCAGGCGGACAAACGGTCGCCCGCTCTCGATGCGCTGAAAGAAGCCGACATTCAGTTCGCGCGCTTCCTCGCGGAGCAGGCCGATTTGCACCGCGATACCCGCCGCACGCATGCGCGCGATGGCCGCGCCCTCGCGCTGGAACGCGTCTTCGCTGGCAATCACCACGCGCCGCACGCCTGCGCGGATCAGCGCATCGGCGCAGGGCGGCGTGCGCCCATGCAGTCCGCAGGGTTCCAGCGTGACATAGGCGGTTGCGCCCTCTGCCCGTTCGCCTGCCAGGCGCAGCGCGTGGACTTCGGCATGGGCTTCGCCAGCGCGCTGATGCCAGCCTTCGCCGACGACAACGCCATCGCGTACCAAGATGCAGCCAACGCGCGGATTGGGCTGGGTGGTATGCAGACCCTGCGCGGCCAGCGCCAAGGCGCGCTGCATGAAGTCATGGTCGACGGCGCTGAACGCGTTCATGGCGCCGGTATCGGACCTGTCTCGATAGCCGGTGCGCAGTGCATGATCGTCACTGCGCTGCCGTTCAGTGCGGCGGTTCGCTCGGCTTGCCAGCCAAGACGGCGGTACCAGTCCGCACCGTCAACAGTAAACAGACGGAGGCGGGGCAATTGGTGCTGTCGCGCATGCTGACGGACGTGGTTGACGAGGTGTGCACCCAGGCCTTGTCGACGATGCGCTGGATGCACCCACAGGCTGGCCAGCCATGGTCCATCGAGGTGGGCCAGGGCGGGTGCGTCTTCGCTTAGCAGACTGACCGACCCGAGCAGTGTGTCCTCATCCAGCGCCAGCCAGGTCGTATCAGCAATGGCGTTGGCATCCCGATGTGATTGCAGTTCCGAGAGTGCAGTGGGTAGGGTCCAGTCGCGGTACAGATGCGCCCACTCACGGTGATGCCATTCGGCCAGTGCGGGTAGGTGGTGCGAGTGTTGGCTGGCGTGCAGGATGCGCAAGCTCATGTCGATTCAGGCACCGCGACGACCACGCAACGGTCGTGGCTCCATGCCTTCGAGAGGCAGCGGCAAACTTTGTGAGGCCGGCAGGTCGCGTTCGAGTTTTTCGATTTCTTCGCGGAACGCCTGTACGTCCTGGAAGCTTCGATACACCGAGGCAAAACGGACATAGGCGACTTCATCCAGCCGCTTGAGTTGTTCCATCACGAACTCACCGACGCGACGTGAGGCGACTTCGCGCTCGCCGTTGCGGCGAAGTTCGTTCTGCACCTGACGTACGGCGAGGTCGATCTGGTGCGCGCTGATCGGACGCTTCTGCAGGGCGCGCTCGAAGCTGTAGCGCAGCTTGCGCTCATCGAACAGTTCACGTCGGCCATCGCTCTTGATCACCGAGGGCAGGCGCAACTCGGCCACTTCGACGGTGGAGAAACGCTCGCCGCAGGAAGGGCATTCGCGACGTCGGCGAATGCTGGCACCGTCATCGCTGACTCGGGAGTCGATGACGCGGGTGTCTTCGTGCTGGCAGAACGGGCAGTGCATGGGCGATGGGCAGGCTCAAACGAAATGAGTGGTCACCGCCGGGGTACTGCGCCGAATGCAGGCCCCGACGGGTGTTTCATGGACTCAGCCGTACACCGGGTACTGACGGCATTGGGCGGTCACCGCATCGCGAACGCGGCTGATGACCGCTGCGTCGCTGGGCGCGTCCAGAATGTCGGCGATCCAGCCTGCCAAGGCGACGCAATCGGCCTCGGTATAGCCGCGTGTGGTCACGGCCGGTGTGCCGATGCGCAACCCAGAGGTGACGAAGGGCGAGCGCGGATCATTCGGCACCGAGTTCTTGTTGACGGTGATGTGCGCCTTGCCGAGTGCTGCTTCGGCATCCTTGCCGCTGACCTCGCGACCGATCAGGTCGATCAGCATCAGGTGGTTTTCGGTGCCGCCGGAAACGATCTTGTAGCCTCGGGCGATCAGGGTTTTCGCCATGGCTTGGGCGTTTTTGACGACTTGCTGCTGGTAGGCGGCGAATTCCGGTTCCAGCGCTTCCTTGAACGCGACCGCTTTCGCGGCGATGACGTGCATCAGCGGCCCGCCTTGGGTGCCGGGGAAGACCAGCGATTGGAACTTCTTTTCCAGTTCTTCATTGGCCTTGGCCAGGATGATGCCGCCGCGCGGGCCACGCAGGGTTTTGTGGGTGGTTGAGGTCACCACGTCCGCATGCGGCAGCGGATTCGGATACACGCCCGCCGCGACCAGACCAGCGACATGCGCCATGTCGACAAAGAAATACGCGTCCACCGATCTGGCGATCTCGGCCATGCGTGCCCAGTCGATCTTCTGCGAATAGGCCGAAAAACCGCCGACCAGCATCTTCGGGCGGTGTTCATGGGCCAAGCGTTCTATCTCTTTGTAGTCGAGCAGGCCGTTTTCATCCACGCCGTATTGCACGGCATTGAAGATCTTGCCGCTGAAGTTGACCTTGGCGCCGTGGGTCAGATGGCCGCCGTGTGCCAGTGACATACCGAGAATGGTGTCGCCGGGTTGCAGCAGGGCTAGATACACCGCCGCGTTGGCCTGTGAGCCGGAATGCGGCTGGACGTTGGCGTAGTCGGCACCGAACAGTTGCCTTACTCGCTCAATGGCGAGCTTTTCGGCGATGTCCACGTATTCGCATCCACCGTAGTAACGCTTGCCTGGATAGCCTTCCGCGTACTTGTTGGTCAGTACGCTGCCTTGCGCTTCGAGCACGCGTGGGCTGGCGTAGTTTTCCGAGGCGATCAGTTCGACATGGTCTTCCTGCCGTTGCCGTTCGGCGGCCATCGCCGCGGCCAGTTCAGGGTCGTAACCTTCGATCTTCAGCGTGGAAGCAAACATGCGCGAAACACCAGTCTGGCGGAGGGGCGCATAGGATACTCCGCGCCGGGCAGTGCCAAGCGCCGCGCTCAGGAAGGATCGGCTTGTGGCTCGGTTTGACGGTCGGGTTCGGGTGGGATCAGGTCCAGCACGCGGCGCAGGATGTCATCGCGCAATGCGCGCTGCGATTCGACCGGCTGGATCGGCAGAGCGAGCTGCTGTTCGCCGAATCTCAGTTCGAGAAACTGCGTTGCACCACCCACTGCGCGCGGCTCCTGTTCGCGCCACGGCAGTGTCCAGACGCCCGCTTCGCTCAGCCAAGCCGATAGTGCCGCGAGTTTTTCCGGGGCGATCCGGGCCTCGCGGCGAACCGTGGTGCTGGCGTCATAGCCGCGACTGTGCTCGATCAGGGTCGAGCCATCACGCGCGATGCGGATTCGGGTGTCGCGTCGATGCGGTGGCGGAAGACTGCCGTTGTTGCTGGCGTAGACGATGCTCAGGCGGTGTTCTGCAGGCATGGAAGGCTTCCCGGCAGCTTGGATGGGCGATGTGATGCCAAGTCCGATGGCGCAAACGTAACCCAGTAGCAGCGCGAGACAGGATTGTGCGCAGCGACGGATTGGCATCTTCAACTCCGGTCGACATGGTGCGGTGGCGGGCTGGACGTAAAATAGCGCAATGATCACCAATATCGCCGCGTATCACTTCACGCCCATTGAGGACCGCGACGCGCTCGCCCGACTGTTCCGCGATCACGCCGAGCGTGACGGACTGAAAGGCACCGTGTTGCTCACGCCGGAAGGCATCAACCTGTTTCTTGCGGGGGCGGCTTCGGCCATTGCCGAACTGCTGCAGGCGCTGCGCGCGCAACCGCGCTTCGCCGACCTGCAGGTGAAATTCAGCTACAGCCACACGGTTCCATTCGAACGATTCAAGGTGAAGTTCAAGCACGAGACGATCACCTTTCGTCATCCCGAGCTGAAACCCGTCGACGGGCGTGCGCCCAGTGTGCTGCCCGCCGATCTGCAGCGCTGGTTGCGTCAGGGTTGTGATGATGGTGGCAAGCCGGTGGTGATGCTGGACACACGCAATCAGGAAGAGTTTGCCTACGGCACGTTCCAGAACGCGCTGACCTTGCCGATCCGCAAGTTCACCGAACTGCCCGACGCCTTGGCGCCGCATCGCGAGACATTGAAAGACGCCACGGTGGTGAGCTTCTGCACCGGTGGCATCCGCTGTGAAAAGGCCGCCATCTGGATGCACAACACCGGCATGGACAACGTGCTGCAACTCGAAGGCGGCATCCTTGGCTACTTTGAACAGGTGGGCGGCGAAGGCTATGACGGCGGCTGTTTCGTCTTCGATCAGCGGGTGGCCTTGCGGCCCGATCTGACGCCGCTGGTCGATGGCACGGCAAAGCCACAGGTCATGGTTAGCGTCGGATGAATCAGCATGTGCCCACGGTGGGCATCATCGGCAGCGCCGGTGCGTATGGGCGCTGGTTGACACGGTTTCTGCGCGAACGTCTGCAACTCGTCGTGTGCGGACAAGATCCGGCCGATCCAGACAGTCGAACCGCGCAGGAACTCATCGACACCTGTGATGTGCTGATCTTCAGTGCACCGATTCGCCACACCGCAGCGGTTATTGCGGACTATGTGCGCCTGGCTGGAGCACGGTCGCAGGCCCAACTCTGGCTGGACGTCACCTCTATCAAGGCCGAGCCGGTGGCGGCGATGTTGCGTTCGGAGGCAGAAGTCGTTGGCCTGCATCCGATGACCGCACCGCCCAAGGCTCCGACCTTGAAAGGCCGCGTCATGGTGGTGTCCGAGGCGCGTCTACATACATGGCGACCCTTCGTCGAGCATTTGTTGAATGCGCTGGAAGCCAATCTGGTTCGTGCCACGCCTGATCAGCACGACCGCATGATGGCGGTGGTGCAAGCGATGGTGCATGCAAGTCATCTCGCTCAGGCAGCCACACTGCGCGTCATGCAGGATGAAGTCGGCCATCCGTCTGAGATCCTGCCGTTCCGATCCGCCTCGTTCGAGATGGATCTGCTGATGATGAGTCGGATCCTGTCGGGTAATCCGGCGATCTATGAGGACATCCAGTTCGGCAATGCGGCGGTGCCGAAGGTGTTGGCGGAGTTGAGTCGGCAGGTGGATGCCCTGCAAGCGGCGGTGGCGTGTGGTGATGCGGGTCGCGAGACCTTCCGAGCACAGTTTCTGCAGCCGTCGCGCGAGCACTTTGGTGAAGCCACTCTGGCGGAAGGTAATCATGCCTTCGAGCGAATAGGCTATCTGCTGGCCGACTTGAGCGACAACCGTGCGTTGTCGGTGCATTTGCCGGAAGATCGACCAGGTTCGTTGCGTGCCTTGCTGGGACTGTTTGAAGAAGCGGGCGTAAATCTGGCGTCGATCCATTCCTCGCGCACGCCGCAGGGTGAAGTGCATTTCCGTTTCACCTTCACGCCGCCAGTGGCCAAGGCCACGCTGGCAGAGCTGGTTGCGCAAATCGACGGCTCCGGGATCGGTCGCGTTCTGGCCTGAGCGGATGGGTGATTCCTGCGTCCACTTCGACGCCGCGTGATCGGGCATGGCAGGTCATTGCGGTTGCGAGTAGATCAATTTGTGCGCGCGTCCTGGATCAATGCAGAACTCGCCCGCCATTCGTCCCGCCAGCATGATGCTAAAGACACACCGTGGGCAACCCTCGCGGACCTCGATCTGTTCGCGGTAGACGAGTGTCTGGGTATGGCCCGGACTGAAATGCGGATGGCGCGGCAAACTCAAGTAGTAGGTGTTGCCGCGCACAAAGTCGTTATCGACGGTCAAGGCTTGCCTCGTATCGTCAGGTCGGATGCGCATGAGGTGTCGTGTTCGTGGCGTCGGAGGTGTGGTCGATGTGGTGCGATTATGCTGCAAACGCACATGCAACCGGCATGCCCTTCCCCATGTCGGCGGAATAGCGCGACTGCCATCAAGGCGAACGTACGGCGATGAGCGCCAGCTTGGCGGCACACGCATTGCAATTTGCCCACCAAGCCAATTCAGGTTCTGGGAGGGACGATGGCCATTTTCAATCGCTGGGGTATCGCGGGCCGGTCTGCTGCGTTGATCGGTCTATTGACGGTCATCGGCTTCGGCGTTGCCAGCATCGTGATCTATGAGCGAGCCGAGTCGGTGGTGCTGGACGCCGCGATGGCGGAATTGCGCGTCAGTGCCCGCGCCGAGTCAGCGGCCGTCTCCACGTTGTTGAATCAGGCCCCCTTGTTGAACCGATCCGTTGCGCGGGTGCTGCTGGATGAGGTGCTGGCTGGTCGTGCAGACCGGGCCACGGCAGACGCCCTGATTCGTGGCGTGCTGACCCCGCAGACACAGTTTGTCGGCATGGCGACGGCTTGGGAGCCCAACGCCTTCGATGGCCGCGACGCGGAATACGTGAACGCGCCGATCCATGATGCCACCGGGCGCTACGTTCCCTACTTCTACCACACACCACGCGGCGTGGAATCGGCCGTATTGGAGAAATACGAAGTGCCGGGCGACGGCGACTACTACGTGTTGGCGAAGAACAGTGGCAAAGAAGAGATGCTGGAACCTTACACCTATCCGGTCGACGGCAAGGACGTGCTGATGACCACTTACACGGTACCGATTCTGCGTGACGGTAAGTTTGTCGGCGCGGTGTGCGCCGACATCGGTCTGGACAGTTTGCAGCGGCGTCTCGCCGAGGTGCGAATTGGCGAGGGCGGCGGCGTCACGCTGATGTCTCCGCAAGGCACCGTGCTGGCTGCGCGCCATGCCGAGGTCGTCGGCAAGCCGGCCGAATTGCCATATCTGCAGGAATTGTTGGCCAAGACGCGCGTCGACACGCCGTTCGAACACACCGATGCGGACGCGGCGCGCGTGTATTTGCCGATCCGCATCGGCGACTACGCAGGACGATTTGTGCTGGGTGCGGAACTGCCGATGGACGAGCTGCTGGCCGATGCCCGCGTCATCCGCAATGGGGTGATCTGGATCGCTGTGGTGGTCGCGCTGGCGGTCATCATCTTGACGGTCTGGTTGCTACGCCGCACGGTGGGAACGCCCTTGCTGGAAGCGGTCGCCAGCGTCGAGCACATGTCCGCGGGACGCTTTGATGGGCGCATATCCGCTGCGGGCGACGACGAGATCGGTCGACTGAACCGCGCTCTGGCTCGCATGCGCGATGTGCTGAAAAATTTCATGCAGGAGCAGATCGAGCTCAGCAGGCGGCACGAAGCCGGCGAGTTGTCGCGACGGATGGAGGTCAGCGCTTACCCCGGCGGCTTCGGTGAGATGGCGGGCGGTTTGAACCAGCTCGCCGAACAGCACATCGCCACCAGTGCGCAGATTGTCGATGTCGTGCAGTCCTACGCGCGCGGTGACCTGTCGATTCGCATGCCGGTTCTTGCAGGCGAGAAGCGCCGAATCACCGATGCCGTGGAAGGGATCCGTGAGCGACTGGGCGCGGTGCATGACGAGATTCTCAAGCTGTCGCAGGGTGCCGCGGCAGGCCAGTTCGACTTGCGCGGCGATGAGTCGCGTTTCGAGTTTGCGTTCCGCGAAATGATCGTTGCTCTGAATGCACTGATGGGCACGGCCGACTCAGGATTGCGCGCTACCTGCGACATTCTCGGGGCAGTGGCCCAGGGCGATCTGACCCGCACCCTGGACACTCGGATGCAGGGTCGATTCGAGGAGCTGCAGGGCTCAACCAACACATCGATCAGTCAGGTGCGTGGCATCGTCGCCGACATTCTCGAAACGGTGTCCTCGATCACCACGGCGGCGGGTGAAATCGCCGGGGGCAACGCGGATCTGTCCTCGCGCACGGAGCAGCAGGCTGCGTCCCTGGAGGAAACCGCGGCAAGCATGGAAGAGTTGACCTCGACGGTGCGCCAGAATGCCGAAAACGCGCGTTCCGCCAATCAGCTCGCCATCGGTGCCGCCGACGTCGCGGAGCGCGGCGGGCGGGTGGTCGGCCAAGTGGTGGACACGATGGACGATATCCATCAGCAGTCACGAAGGATCGGCGACATCATCGGCGTGATTGACGGTATCGCCTTCCAGACCAACATCCTCGCCTTGAATGCGGCCGTGGAAGCGGCGCGCGCCGGTGAGCAAGGTCGCGGATTTGCGGTCGTCGCCTCCGAAGTGCGTTCACTGGCCCAGCGTTCGGCCAACGCGGCCCGCGAGATCAAGCAGTTGATCTCGGAGACCGTCGAGAAAGTCGAGAGTGGCTCGCAACTGGTGGGCACTGCGGGCCAGACCATGGCCGATATCGTGACGGCGGTGAAGCGCGTTACCGACATCATGGGCGAGATTTCCGCCGCGTCCATCGAGCAGACCAGCGGTATCGAGCAGGTCAGTCTGACCGTGACTCAGTTGGACGAAATGACCCAGCAGAACGCCGCCCTGGTGGAAGAAGCCACTGCTGCCGCGCGCGGACTGGAAGAGCAGGCGCAGCGACTGGCCGAGAACGTCGCGCGCTTCCGCATCTAGGAAGAGGTCGACGCGGCACCGATGACCTCGGTGCCGCGTCGGGGGAAGCGCTGCGGCCGTGGCTGGTTGAACCGGCGGCCTGAGTCGATCAGGTCGCACCTGTGACCTTGGGGCCCGAAAATCGGCGCGAACAGCCCTCGGTTGCTGCGCCAGAATTTTCATGTGGTTCAGCTGAGCGACGCGGCGCTGGCTGAGTCTGCCTGAAGAGGCAATCGGATTTCCCCCGGGCAGTGCGGAGAGTCAGCGCGTGGCGCTTGATCCTGCCGCGGAGCGCTACGTTGCTCCATCGCTTGATCCGGCTGGTGGCCGGATATGCCCCGTGGCGCGCGCACGCCGCAGCAGGAAGACCGTCGCCAGACTGGCGCAGGTGATGACAAGCACGGAGCTTTCGGGACCGAACATGCCGCCGGTCAGCCAGTCGGGGCCGTTCAGCGCTGTCTGCAAAGGCGCCATCGCTCGCCAGTCCTCGATGCCTGACAGGGGTACGCCGCTGAGCAGGATGGTGAAATTCCAGGCGGCATGATTGGCTGCCGCCGCCCACAGACTGCGGGTTAACACGAACACACTGGCCCAGAGCAGGCCCACGACGGTGACGGCAAGCAGCATCGTCACTGCGACCGCGATGCCAGCGCCTTCGACGTTCTCGAGATGGACCGCAGCGAAGATCAGCGCCTGCACCATCAGGGCGACCCAGGTGCCCCAGCTGCGCTCGACGATTCGGAACAGCAGACAGCGGTAGATCAGTTCCTCCAGTGTTGCCGCCACGGCGATGACCGCCGCGACGCCGGAAAGGCTCCAGGCAAGCTCACGCGTTCCCACCAGCGCGTAGGCGCCAAGTGCGAACAGCAGTGCGATTGGAACCGCAACCAACAATGCGCCGCTCAGCCCGCCGAGCATGATCGGCAACAGCCGCAGGCTGAGTTCCGCGGCCACGCGCCGTTCGTAAAGACGCACGAAGGCCCAGTACGCCAGCAGCGCAGTGGCCAGAAGGCCGACGCGTCGGACCGCACTAACCACATCGGCATCCAAACCAAAGGCGGACTGGATCAGCGGCAGTGCACCCTGTCGGAACGCGAACATGGCGCCGAGCACCGCAGCTCCGCCAAGTAGCAGACTGCCGACGGTCGAGCCCAGACGCCGCAGGCACTCAGGCATCCACCCGCGCTGAGAATGCGGCGGAAGCACGAATGCGTTCCTTCCTTGCGCCTGCGCCGGGTGACTCGAAGTGGACGCGTTGCCGTGTTGGATGGATGCGAGCCCAGTGTCGTGCATACAAAGAGGTCCTTCTGTGTACGAAGCGGCTAGCGCGACGTGGCCTTTGGCGGCCGTAGCAAGAGGTCGTTCGACCGCACGCTGCACGGTTCCCTGAACTACCCCTGGCAATTTGCTTCCGATCGAACACCGACCGTCAACGCGCTGCGACGGCTTGCTGGCGGAACCAACGCGTTACTGCAGGTAAAGAGACACGCGGCGCTGCTTCGGTTGCATATCAGCCCCGGCATACATTGCCGGTCCGCGTTCCTGGCCCGGCAGAAGGGCAGGGAGTTGGCCGAGGGCGCGGATTGTTCGTGCGGGACGAGGCAGTCTTTACGCGAAACCAAGTGGGCGCCGCGGCGAAAGCCGCGCCTGCACCGCACCTACGCGGCGCGTCCGCCCAATGGATTCAAGTGGCCGTCACGCTCAAGCATCAACTGACGATGGCAGGGGGCGCTCCGAAAGCGTTGGATCAGTTACCGCATCGCCATCGCACGGCACGGCGGACGCAAAACAGTTCAGCGCTTCCATTCCCCCAAAGTCGCCAGGCCGTTGTCGCGCGCTCGTGCGTAAACCGTTTGCTGGGCGGCAGCATGGTTGCCACTCATATCCTGCGCCCACAATTTCAGCGCGGCCTGCTGCATGGCGCGGCCATACGAGAACGACAGGGGCCAGGGCGAGTGGCCGAGTTGGTTCATGGCATTGAGGTGGGCGGTCGCGGCCTCATCGGATTGCCCGCCAGAAAGAAACACGATGCCGGGAAGGTTGGCGGGCACGGACGCTTTCAAACAACGCAGTGTCGCCACCGCGACTTCTTCTTCACTCGCCTGTTCCGCGCAGTCCTTGCCGGGCAGCACCATGCTGGCCTTCAGGATGGTGCCTTCGATCAGTACGTCCTGCTGATACAGCGCACCGAACAACGAACGCAGAGTGGCTTCGGTGACGTCATAGCAGACCTCGATATCGTGGTCGCCATCCATCAATACCTCGGGCTCGACGATGGGCACGAGGCCCTGTTCCTGACACAGCGCGGCGTAGCGCGCCAAGGCATGTGTGTTGGCATCGATGCAGGTGCCGGACGGGATGTCGTCGCCAATCGTGATCACCGCGCGCCATTTGGCGAAGGTGGCACCCAAGCGAGCATATTCCTTCAGTCGTTCACGCAGGCCATCCAATCCCTCGGTCACCAGTTCGCCGGGAAATCCCGCCAGGTTCGCGGTGCCTTTGTCGACCTTGATGCCAGGCAGAATGCCCGCCTCGCGCATGACCTGCGCGAAGGGCACGCCGGCCTTGGTGGATTGCCGCAAAGTCTCATCGAACAGGATGGCGCCGGAAATGTGTTCGCCCAGATTCGGTGTCGTCAGAAGCATCTCGCGATAGGCGCGGCGGTGCTCTTCAGTGTTCTCGATACCCACCGCCTCGAAGCGTCGCTTGATCGTATTGGTGGATTCATCAATCGCGATGATGCCTTTGCCCTCGGCGACCAATGCCTGGGCGATGTCTTCCAGTTGCTCGATGCTCATGTGTTGCTCCGGAACGCGATGGGTCGCAATGACCGCATGCAAGAGGCGGGCGAGTATAGCGGTGCGCTCATGACAAACCCTACGCAGTGCAGCACAGCCTGTCCTTTGGTACCACAGTCATGGCGGCATGAGGTCGCTAGGCTGCTGTCATGGACGGAGACCGTAAATGCGTCGAAGCCATCACCCTGGGGAGGGATCATCATGCAGAGAACAATTCTGGGCGGCGTTGCCGTCGTGCTCTTGGCGCTATCGACGGTCGGATCGGCGGTGGCGGCGTGCCGTGACAACGTGGTTCTGGTTCATGGCAATACCGGCAATCCATCGGATTTCGCCAACACCGTTGCCGAGCTGAAACGACGCGGCTATGTGGATGCGGAGATTTTCGCGCCGAGCTGGGGCAGCAAGATCTGTGCAGCCTGCAACGATCACAACGGCAGCGAAGAAATACCGGTGGAAGATGCGCTGATCGACGCCATTGCCGCCTCGTGCACGGGCAAAGTCGATGTCATTACCCACTCGATGGGCGGCACCCTGGCCGCAAGGGTGATCATCAAGAACAGCCTGCGTCCCTACGTGCAGAGCTTTGTGGGCATCGCCGGGGCATTCCGTGGTTTGTGGTCCTGCGGCACGTATCCGTGGAACGTATGGAGCACGACCTGCGGAAGCTGGGGCTTGTCAGTGAGCAATCCCTTCTTGAACAGCATCTTCGGCGTGCGCTTCGCCGATCGCATGCACTCGATCAAATCCAACATCGATCAGATTGTCTGCAGCACGGGCGTCTGCACCGTGGGCGGCGTGCATTCGTCCTCGATCTGGAACCAGACCAGCACGACCACTTATGCGCTGGGCCATTTCGGCCTGCTGTCGGATACTGCGGCCAAGCAGGTGGACTTGATTCAGTAAGCCGCGTGATGCAAACGCCGCGAGTCGATGCCGAGCTGCATCGACTCGCCACGCCATGTCGTCTCAGTCATCCAGACATTGGATATGGGTTGGCTCGGTGATGCGGGTCAGCTGGTAGCTGCCATTGCCCAGGCGCGACTGGAAGCTGAATTCGCCATGGTGGCAATCGCTGAAGCGGATGGTCAGCGAGCCCCACTCGGCATCGTTCTGCACCTGATCCGGTGCGAATGCCGCGCCGAATTGTGCTCCAGATGTGATCTGCAATGGCACGGTCACCGTGCTGTCGCCCCATTGGAAGGCGGCCGCACCGACCAGCCAGATCTGCTTGCCTTCACTGTAGTCATACCAATGCACAACCATCAGCGGTTGCGGCCCGCCCTCGGACGCGCGCGAAATCTCCAGACCGAAACCGCGGCCACTGTTGTTCGGGTCGAACCATGCGCCGGTATGGACATCCAGAATCGGGAAGCCGTCGACACGCACAGCACGGCGAACGACTGGAAACACCACGGGTTGGTCGCTGCCTGAAAACACCGCCGTGTTGTTGAGGGTGGTCAGGGTGTTCAAGCCGTAGACGACCCGCCCGAAGACGGTGAAGTTGGCATCCAAATTGCTGCTGTTGTTGCCGGTATTGATGTAAAAGGCCGAGGTCGCACTGTTGACGTTGGTCTGCCCAGAGACCGTTGAGCTCAATGCCATGGCGATGCTGCCGGAGGTGTTGCTGAGCCCGTTGCCGCGTTCACTGCTGATGGCACCTTTGGATGCGATCGTCGCGCCGTTGGACTTCAGGCTTCCACTCTGGATGACGAAGTTCTTGACCACGCGCTGCACAATCATGTCGTTGAAGCTGCCGTCATCCACGTAGGCGAGAAAGTTCGCTGCAGTCCGTGGCGCACGGGTGCTGTCCAGCTCAAGGATCAGCGGCCCTTGAGTGGTGTCGAGCAGCACTCGGGGTTGACTCTGCTGCGCGTTGGACATCGTCGGCAGGGCAAGAATCAGTGTGGCAACGAAGTGGATCTTCTTCATGGGTGAATCAGCTCAAGGTCTGGCCCGAACGGGGCGGAGTGGCGAGCATACGAACTTGGGTTGCACTCCGCATCAGTGCAACGAATTGCCTTCACAAGCAATCGACGGCTTGGGCCGACTTACGGCACAGGTCGAAAGTCATGTTTTGCCGCACACTGCACGAGGTACGCAAGATCCGCGACGAGCAGCGTTCGCCGTCGACGGAACTGGCGCTGTGTTGCGTTCGCAGCGGATGGAAATTCGCTTGGCAAGGAAGGAAGCCATGAAGGCAGACAATCGATGGGTCAACGCGCTACTCAGCGTGGCGCTGGCGGTGGGAATGACGGCGTGTGGAAGTCAGCAGGCCGGGCCACAGGCTGGCGCCATCGGTCCGGTCAAAGTGGTTAGCACGCAAATTGAAGCACGCCCCTGGGTCGACACGCTTGAGGCGCTTGGGACGGTCCATGCCCGTGAGTCGGTGACCTTGAGCGCGAAAGTGACCGAGGTCGTGGAGCGGGTCAATTTCAATGACGGCGATGTGGTGACGGAAGGTGATCTGCTGGTCGATCTTTCGGGACGCGCGGAAATTGCCGGTCTGGAAGAGGCGCAGGCCACCTACAAAGAAGCCGAGCAGCAATATCAGCGCCTGGAAGGTCTGGTCAGCAACGGCACCGTGCCGCGCAGTCAGTTGGATAGCCAGATCGCTACGCGTGATGCGGCGCGGGCACGCGTCGCCGCGATTCGCGCGCGTCTGGCAGATCGAGTGATTACGGCGCCGTTCTCTGGTGTTCTCGGATTCCGTCAGGTCAGCCCTGGCACCCTGCTCACACCAGGTACGCCGATTGCGACCCTGGATGCCGTCGATGTGATCAAGCTGGATTTTTCCATTCCCGAAACCTTTATCGCCTCGGTAGCCGTGGGCCAGACCGTGCGTGCGCGCAGTGCCGCCTTTGCGGGTCGCGAGTTCGACGGAAAGGTGGCAGCGATTGGCTCGCGCATCGATGCCGT
>DEHW01000224.1:0-11789 GCA_002352135.1 Lysobacterales bacterium UBA2790 | reverse complement strand
AACGCCTGCGCCGCAAAGCTGAGGAGTCCTGTCCATGCGTCTGTCGGAAATTTCCATCAAGCGTCCGGTCTTCGCGACGGTGATGAGCCTGCTGCTGATCGTGATCGGCATGATGGCGTACTCGCAACTCACATTGCGCGAACTGCCCAACATCGATCCGCCCATCGTGTCGGTCAACGTGAGCTACCCCGGCGCGTCGGCGGCGGTGGTGGAAACCCGCGTGACGCAGATCATCGAGGACGCGGTCAGCGGCATCGAGGGCGTGCAGACATTGGACTCACGCTCGCGTAATGGTCGTTCGGAAGTCACCATCGAGTTCACCCTGAACCGCGACATCGAGAGCGCCGCCAACGATGTGCGCGACGGCGTGAGCCGAGTCTTTGATCGCCTGCCGGATGAGGCCGATGCGCCGCAGGTGGAAAAGGTCGAGAGTGACGCCGAAGTCATCATGTGGCTCAACCTCAACTCCGAGCGACTCGACACGCTGGAATTGTCCGACTACGCCGAGCGTTATGTGGTGGATCGTCTGGCCAGCATCGATGGCGTGGCGCAGGTTCGGATTGGTGGGCAGCAGCGTTACGCGATGCGCGTCTGGCTGGATCGCAATGCTCTGGCGGCGCGCGGTTTAACGGTGGGTGATATCGAACAGGCGCTGGCGCGTGAGAACGTGGAGCTGCCTGCCGGTCGATTGGAGTCGACCACGCGCGACTTCACCTTGCGCGTCGAGCGCGGCTATCGCGAAGCGAAGGATTTTGCCGAGCTGGCAGTGGGCAAGGGCGAGGATGGCCACATCATCCGCCTGGGCGAGATTGCCAAGGTTGAACGCGATACGGCCGATCGACGCGCCTACTTTCGCAGCAATGGCGATCCGAACATCGGACTGGGTGTGATCAAGACATCGACCGCTAACGCTCTGGATGTGGCGCGCGCAGTCAAGGCCGAAGTCGACAACATCCAGCGCAGCCTGCCGGAAGGCACCCGCATCGTGGTGGCGTTTGATACCACGATCTTCATTGATGAATCGGTCAAGCGTGTGTTCCAGACGCTGTTCGAGGCGGTCGGTCTGGTGCTGATCGTGATTTATCTGTTCCTGGGCAGCGTGCGTGCGGCATTGATTCCTGCCGTGACCGTGCCGGTCTGTCTGGTGGCTTCCTTCATCGGTCTGTGGGCCTTCGGTTTTTCCATCAACTTGCTTACCTTGCTGGCCTTGGTGTTATGCATCGGTCTGGTCGTTGATGACGCCATTGTGGTGCTGGAAAACGTGCAGCGACGCGCGGATCTGGGCGAACCGACGTTGCTCGCCGCCTCGCGTGGAACCAAGCAAGTGGCGTTCGCGGTGATNNTGGTCCGACCGCATACCGCACCCACTGGCTTGAATGCGATCACGCAAGGCTGGATCAACAAGGTCTCGGAGGCCTATGGCCGTGGGATGGAACGTGCTGTCGAAAGGCCACTTCTGGCCGGTGCCTTGATGATCGCTGCGCTGGTGGCCAGTGCAGCGTTGCTGAAGGTCGTCCCCAAGGAACTCGCACCGCCGGAAGATCGCGGCGCATTTTTCGTCTCGGTGGTCGGCCCTGAGGGTGCGGGCTTTGACTACACCGTGGAGCAGATGGCCAAGGTCGAAGAAAAGCTGTTCGCGCGATTGGGCGAGGGCAAGCCGATCATGCGTGCCAATACCCGCGTTCCCGGCGGCTTCGGTGCCAGCGAGGAAATGCATACCGGGCAGGCCATCGTGATCCTGCAGGACTGGTCGCAGCGCAGTGAGTCGACCGCCGACGTCGTCGACAGCGTACGCCGCGACTTGGGCGATATTCCCGGAGTGCGTGCGTTGGCTCAGGCCAGAACCGGCCTGGTGCGGTCAAGGGGTCAACCCTTCAACATCGTTCTGGGTGGCCCGGAGTATGACGAGCTGGCGCAGTGGCGTGATCGCTTGCTGGCGCGCATTGCCGAAAACCCCGGTTTGTTCGCCGTCGATTCGGACTACAAGGAGACCCGCCCGCAGTTGCGCATCGACATCGACCGTACACGCGCGGCCGATCTGGGCGTGTCGGTCAGCGAGATTGGTCGCACGCTGGAAACCATGATGGGCTCGCGTCGCGTGACGACCTATGTCGAAAACGGCGAAGAGTACGACGTGATCCTGCAGGCACAGGATGGCGAACGCTCCTCGCCGAGTGACCTGAACGGCTTGTACGTGCGCTCACAGCGTTCCGGCGAACTGATCCCGCTGGCCAATCTGGTGACCTTGCGCGAATTGGCCGAACCGGGCAGCTTCAACCGCTTCAATCGTCTGCGCGCCATCACCATCAGTGGCGCGGTCGCGCCGGGTTATACCTTGGGCCAGGCCATCGAATGGATTCAGGGCGTGGTCAAGGAAGAACTGCCCGATTACGCGCAGCTCGACTTCAAGGGCGAATCGCGCGAGTACGCCAATTCCGGCAACGCGGCGCTGTTCACCTTCGCGATGGCGTTGCTGATCGTGTTTCTGGTGCTGGCCGCCCAATTCGAGAGCTTCGCCCACCCGCTGGTGATCATGCTGACCGTGCCGCTGGCTGTATTGGGCGCGCTGATTGGCCTGTATCTGGTGGGCAGCTCGATCAATCTGTTCAGTCAGATCGGCATCGTGATGCTGGTCGGTCTCGCCGCCAAGAACGGCATCCTGATCGTCGAGTTTGCCAATCAGTTGCGTGACGAAGGTCGTAGCGTGCATCAGGCCATTGTTGAATCCTGCAAGGTGCGTCTGCGGCCGATTCTGATGACGGCGATTTCCACCATCGTGGGCGCGTTGCCGCTGGTGGTCTCGGGCGGTCCTGGCTCCGCCAGTCGCTACACGATCGGTATCGTGATCGTGTTCGGCGTGGCATTCTCGACGCTGTTGTCGTTGTTCGTGGTGCCCGCCTTCTACGCTTGGATCGCGCCATGGACACGTTCGCCGGAAGCCCTGGGTCGTGAGTTGGATCGACTCGAAGCCAGCACACCGGCATCGCATGAAGAATTGACCGGAAGCGCATCGCCATGAGCAAGGACAAAACACCCCCGGCGTGGCCAGGGAAGCCGCGTGGCAACGACACGCGCGCACCGCGCCGGGATGCATCGCCGCGCCGTCCACAGGATGACTGGCGGCCGCGTGAATCCTCGCCCAGTGGCGCCACGCCGTATCGTCTGCCGCAGCCCTTCGCGAAGCCTGCGCCCGCGTCGGCCGACCGGCCACGCAAGTCGGGGCCGTCCCATCGCACGCAGGAGTCGACGACCGGTGAGCGTCCGCCGCGCCGCGACACGCATCGCGAGGACGCGTCGCGCTACCCACGCGACGGTGCGCCAAGACCGCGTCGTGACGAGGCATCAACGCGTCCACCGTTTGCGCACCGCGACGAGCGTCGCGATCATCGTGATCGTCGCGACACGCCGCCGCGTGAAGGCAGCTACACCTCATCAAAGCCCAGTCGTTCGCCATATGGGCAGGCAGCGCGGACGACTGATCGCGACGCGTCCGCATCGCCCTGGCAGCGCGTGGAGCGACCAGAGGCGAGCACACGTCCGGCGCGCTTCCAACCGGATGCGAGTGCTGACACGCCCGTGGTTCCGGCCGCTGCAGAGGCCGCTTGGACGCCACGTCAGGAACAGAAAATCTATGGCCTGAACGCGGTGCGTGCCGCCTTTGCGGCGCGTCCCGGTTCCTTGCGCAAGGTCTATCTGCTCGAATCCCGACTGTCCGACCTGCGAGAGGTGTTGGCGCATTGCGTGAGCGAGCGTCTGGGCTATCGCGTGGTGCCTGCCGACGACATGGATCGCCTGTGTGCCAGTCAGCACCATGAGGGCGTGTGTGTGCTGATGGCACCGCCCGAGTTGCCGAGTCTTGCGCAGTTGTTGGCATCCTTGTTGGACGAGCCGGTGCAGCGATTGATCTGGCTCGATGGCGTCGGCAATCCACACAATCTGGGCGCGGTGCTGCGCAGCGCTGCGCATTTCGGCGCGGCGGCCGTGTTGCTGCCCGAAGACAGCACCTTGGGTTTGTCGAGCGCCGCTGTTCGCGTTGCCGAAGGTGGCGCGGAAGTGGTTCCGCTGCTGCGCCTGGACGACAGCGCGGCGGCCATCGCGATGCTGCACGACGCGGGCTTTGTGCTGTGCGCCACCCTGCCGCGCGATGGCGTTGATCTGTATGCCGAAGCGCTGCCCGACCGCGCCGTCTTCGTGTTCGGCGCCGAAGCCGCAGGCATGCGCGATCAAACCATCCGCCACTGCGACCGCCGTCTGCAGATTCCCGGCTCAGGCAAGGTCGAAAGTCTCAACATCGCCAATGCGGTCGGCGTGGTGCTGGCCGAGCACTGGCGGCAGACGATGGGGTGAGTGAGGCGGATTGGGCGCTCGGCGCGTTTTATCGGGTGTCCAGAGTCGGCTTCAAGGATTCGCCTGCTGATTGCAACAGCACTCGTTGCACATCGATTTCGCGTCCGCCCTGTTCCAGTACCTCGATCCATGCCGCACTGAGCAGTGATTCGGCATCGTCGGTGTCCGCCAGCGAGCGGCGTTCCACGTCCAGCGCATCGAGTTCCTGCAGGCTTCTTGCAGCGTCGGCCGCATCGGCCTCATCCACGGCGAGCTGAGACCAGATCTGCACACCAACGCGTTGATCCATCAACGAATCTCCCTGGGTTGCGAGCAACTTGGCGACGCTGTGGCAGCTTGATTGCCGGTGTGGGGTGATGGTTTTGGGGCCGCAGACGGCATGCAGTGTCTTGGTGCTCGCCAAGGGCGAGGTGGCGATGGCGTAGTGCAGGCTCTCGCGCACTCGATCCGATGCGACGTGCGCCGACGTATTGGAGCCAACGTTCTGCGGGTTTGCCTGCTGAGGTCCGGTTGCCGGAAGAGCGCCAAGCTCGCGCCACCACGTCGCTGCCATCGCCATCCAGGCGCGACTGAACTGGGCCTGTTGCTGTGCCAGGAACAGCAGTGCATCCAGATGTTCGGATTGTGGATGCGGTTGTTGCAGTTTCCTCTGCAGCGCCACCAGCCAAGTCTGCGCGTTGTGCGGATCGTCGGCGATCAGTCGTTGCAAGGCTTCGGCGCGCTGCGCGGGCGACAGACCCGTGCGCGGGTTGAGGACGGCGTCGTAAAGCAGATGCGGTGCGAGCGCTGGTTCATGCAGCAAGGACTGCCAGAGCGCCAGAATGTCTTCCGCATCCTCTCCGTCAGGTGCGCCATTGGTTAGCGTCTCAAGGCAAGCCTCCTGATCCCACTGCAACAACTTGGCGCGAACCCAGATCGCCCCGACCGTATCACCGGTGGCGGCAGCAAGTTCTGCCGCGTGAGCGCGTCGGATCGACTCGGATGCGGAGGTCTGGCATGTCGATGCTGCATAGACGTCGCGATCCACAGCATCGGCGAAGGTGGTCGCGACGCTCAACGCGATGAAGAGAAAGGTGTGTCGAATCATGTCGCCTGCTCTCGTCTGGCGGCGTTGACGACGGCCATTGCACGTGATTGTGACCTTGGGACCGACGTAGACTACCCGCATCACTCTGGCGGATTTCCCATGTCCCGCACCATCGCTCTGGTTGAAGACGAGCCCGCCATCCGGGCGAACTATGTCGATGCGCTGCATCGCTACGGCTATCTGGTCAGCGCCTACGCCAATCGGCCCGAGGCGCAGCGCGCGTTCGAGATGCGCTTGCCGGATCTGGTGATCATCGATGTCGGTCTGGGCAACGAGCCGGAAGGCGGCTTCGAGTTGTGCCGCGAGTTGCGGGCCAGATCGGCGACCTTGCCGATCCTGTTTCTGTCGGCGCGCGACGAGGATTTCGATGTCATCTCCGGGCTACGCCTGGGCGCGGACGACTATCTGAGCAAGGACATTTCCATCGCCCAGTTGACGACTCGTGTGGCGGCGCTGTTCCGGCGTCTCGATGCCTTGCGGCAGCCAACCTTGAAGGACACCGTGATCCGCCAGCGCGGCATGACGCTGGAAGTCGAGCGCATGCAGGTGCGCTGGAACGAGCAGGAAGTCCCGCTGACGGTGACCGAATTCTGGATGGTGCATTCGATGGCGCGGCATCCCGGCCACGTGCGTTCGCGCGACCAACTGATGCGTGACGCGCACGTGCTGGTCGACGACGCCACGGTCACCTCACACATCAAGCGAATCCGGCGCAAGTTTCTTGCCGTGGATGCCGCGTTCGACGAGATCGACACCGTGCACGGCGCGGGATATCGCTGGCGCGCGTGAAGCTCGGCACGCAACTGCTGTGGCTCGGCCTGTCGGCACTCTCGCTGCCTTGGGCTGCCTGGGTGTTCGTGGGCGAGTTGGAACGCCTGCTGCGGGAAGGGCAGGAGCAGAGTCAGCACGAAGTGAGTCGCACCTTGGCGGATGCGCTGTCGATGACCGTGCCCGCGCTGGAGACCTCGCGTGTCGGCTTGTACGTGCGACCGAGCGCGACGGCACCGACCCTGGATGGCTTCGCCACCGATTGGGATCAGCAAACCGCCGCCCAATCGCTGGACCCGCAAGGGCACTTGCAGTTGCGCCTGCAGGCACAGCAGCAACGGCTGTTTCTGTGGGTCGAGGTCACCGATACCACGCCCGAGCGCAGTCAGGGCAACGGGTCGGATGCCGCCTGGGCGGATCATCTGCAGTTGGATGTGCAATCGCAGGGCACCTGGCATGCGTTCGCGATTCCGCGCGTGGCCTCGGGACCGGTGAATGTCCGTTCGACGGAGGGCTCGACCGTGCAGGGCGCGTGGCAGGAACGCGCCGACGGCTATGCGCTCGAACTGGCTTTGCCCGCGGCATTGACCGCACAGGCGATCCGCCTGACCGCCATCGATGTCGATGGCATGCGCCGCACCCAGGTGGGCAGTGGCATCGCGCAGCCCCTGATGTTGCCCATGCAAACCTTGTCGAGCGCATTGCAGCGACTGCTGCCGCCGCAGCGTTTGGGCCGGGTGTTCGACCGGCAACAACGCACCATCGCCGAGGCCGGCGCGCTGCCGGATGAAGTGGCCGTGTCGGCGTGGCGACGCTGGCTGAGCGAGACCTTGGGCGCGGACGTCTTGGCGGGCGAATCACTGTCAAGCGAATCGTTATCAAGCGAGGCCGCAGAGCCGCGTTGGCAATCACTGTTGCAGGGGCAGTCGCAGCATGTCTGGCGAGTTGGCGATGCCGGGCAATGGGTGTTGGAAACCTGGACACCGATCCGCACCGAGGGAGGCGAAACGCTGGCCGTGCTGGCCCTGCAGTCCAGCAGCGATGCCCTGTTGCTGGCGGATCGCGCGCGGTCGCGACTGCTGTGGTCAACCCTTGCCGCAGCCCTGTTGGTGGCGGCGGTCTTGGTGGCCTATTCAATCCACCTGAGCGCGCGTATCCGGCGCTTGCATCGACAAGCCGAGCAGGCCTTGCTGCGCGAAGGGCGTGCCGAGTCGGCATTCGTGGTGGATCAGCGCAGCGATGAATTGGGCGATCTGTCGCGCAGCTTTGCCCGCCTGCTGCACGAGATCGACGCCTACACGCAGTATCTGCGCACACTGGCGGGCAGCCTGTCGCACGAGTTGCATACGCCGCTGGCGGTGGTGCGATCCTCGCTGGACAACCTCGAAAGTCAGGCGCGCGACGAACAAAGCCGCACCTGGCTGCAGCGCGCGCAGGAAGGCGTCACACGGTTGGCCTCGTTGCTGCGCGCCATGAGCGAAGCCACACGCATCGAGCGCGCCATGGCCGCTGCCGAGGCGGAATATTTCGACCTTGTACCGATGCTGCGGCAATGCGCCGCAGGCTGGGCCGCGCTGGAGGAATCGGCGCGATTGCAGTGGCGACTGGAATTACCGCCGCACTGCCCATTTCACGGCGCCCCCGATTTGATCGTGCAGGCACTGGAAAAACTGGTCGACAACGCCCGCTCATTCTGTCCGCCCGGCGGCCACATCCAGATTCAATTGAGCAGCCATGCCGACCGCATTCTGCTGGCCGTCTGCAACGATGGCCCGCCACTGCCGGAAGGCAATCCCGCACGTCTGTTCGATTCACTGGTCAGCGTGCGCAATGCACAACGAAACGCCGGCCGCGCACCGCATCTGGGACTCGGCCTGCATATCGTCAGACTGGTCTGCGAACTGCACGGCGGATTTGCCACCGCCGAAAACCGCAATACCGGCGTCTGCTTCACCCTGCACCTGCGCGGCATGCCACGGCAGCGCTGAGTGTTTGGCGAGGCATGGCATAGGACACCGGCTACACGCGGCTTTATCCTGACGTCACTCAGCCAAGACCACTCAATCTCCAGCACCAGACAGGGAAACACCGCACTCAGTCGCAAAGGAGGGCAGGAATCCTCCACGTCCCTCGGCCCCAAATTCCGGAGATGCTGCTTGCCGTGAAAGTAGATGAAACGTCTTGTCCAGTAGATGTAACCTTGCTCGGTGCGCAGGCTGTAATGCCGAAGGTGCAGCGTTTCAGGCATCTGATCCAGCGGCCACGGCGGTTGCGCTACGGAGGTATTCATGGTGAAAGGAGACGTCATGTTACACGGCAAGATCGCCTTTTACGCTGCACCGACGGTGCAGTCGAATTTGCGTTAGAGCGCATGAAGAACATCCAGGTCATCGACGGCGCAGAGAACTGCGTGTACGACATCTTTGCCGCCACCGACGACGAGTTTGACCTTGTCTTTCTGCCTGGGCAGGACATTGCCTTCATTGATGAAGTCATCGCGCGGGGTCCGGAAGGGAAATTGGATGAGGTCTTCACTCGCATCTGGCAGCGCCCGATACGGAAGGCAGAAGTCATGGGGATACACGGAATCCTGTTCTACGAGCTGGGGCACAAGAAGCGGTTCTATCCGACTCGGCGCGATGGAGATGCAAGGAATCCTGATGGCACTAGGTTGCGTGCACATGCGCTCAAACAGGTCGCTGGAGCGGACCTCCGCCAACCGGCCGCTCAGCTTCGACGTTAGATGGCTGCGAAATTGGCCCGCCGCTTCTGTTTCGCACTTTGCATTGGAAGCCTTTGCGACCCTTCTCTTGCGGCTGATCAGAAGTTTCTGACCCGTTTGGCAGACGTCACTGCCGAGGGAAACTTCGTCAAGCAGTACACCGAGGACCTGCAACGTGTAGGGCTAGAGCCGCTCGACACTCGCACTGGTGTTGAGCGGTACCGATTTGAAATCGTACCTTCCTTCTCAAGAGCGGTCTTGATTGACCTCCAGGTGTTACCAGATGGTGGTGCTGACGCTACGGCGTACGAAGTGCCTTGGGAGACCGAGCCGAACCTAGTTGCCAAGGCAACAAGCCAGCGCCTTTCCCGGCGACAGTTGAGAGTATTTCGTCGCCTGCTCCAGAAAGGAGAGTTCTGGACGCGTTACCACTTCGGTTGGGGTCACGGGTTGGATACGCGAGAATGGATCTTTGAGGGGATACGGGGCACTCAGCACCAGTTTTTCTCAACGGCTGAGGAGGTGCCCAAGCACATCGAGTCGGCCGGGGCGTACCTATTTCGTACAGTCGTGGGCGGCGAAATTCCGCGCTAGCCATCTAACTATGTGGTGAAGCGGACAGCGGGGGTTGCTATCGTGTTTCCTGACCTTTCATCGTGCCGCTGCTGCTTACCACGGCTACAAGCACCTTCCCCACAGTCAAGCAAAGCGTTGCCGTCCGCAGCTTGATTCTGCGGTTGTCTTATCTGATGGCGCTTCACGCTTTGTTTTGATACGTCGCGTCGACTTCAGCCAGAGGGAAGGACTGGCGAGACNNGCGACCCATTCGTTAGTCGGGAATCGCTGTCTTCATTGAATTTTCCCGGTCACTGTCAATGTGATCGAGGTCATGAATGGCAAACACATTCTTGGCAAGATTCACCCCATCGCACACAATCACACTGACCGCCTCCGGAACGAGTGATGAAGAACCCCCACCCATCGTCACGCACGACCACCAGGCCGAACTACCGAGCGCCGCATCGGGTGCGCGGTGGGGAAGGTCCTTTCATTCGTTAGACACCTGAATGAAGCCGCTACCACTTTTTGAGGATGTAGCTGTACCGGAGCGTCAGCATCCAATTTATCGCATGATCCGTGATGGCGGATACGCGGCTGAGCGGGCTGTTTTACTTGCTTGGTCTGAGGGCTTTCAGGACCGCGATGGCAAGTTTTGTCATGAGTTCCAAGTCAGCTTTGAACCCTGCCTATGGGAGTTATACCTCCACGCATATTTGAAGGAACTAGGTGCGGTTGTCGATTTTTCTTTCACATCTCCCGACTTCGTTGTCAGCGGTATAGAGTCTTTCTGCATTGAGGCCACGATTTGTGCGCCAGCGGCAGGGCAACCTGGTCCCCATGGTCACTCCATCGAAGATCTGCCTGAAGATTTGAACCGTTTTAACTCCGAAGCAACAGTTCGAATCTGCAACAGCTTCACTTCAAAGGTCAAGCGCCTACGCGAGAGATACGCAACCCTTCCTCAGTGCGAAGGCAAACCTTTTGTGCTCGCTATAGCGTCCTTTGACAGGCCTTTTTCCCACATGGCCGCCATGCGACCAATCATTAGTGCTTTATATGGCCTTTATCACGACGAGGAAGAGACAATCGCTTCTGGGGCGCAGAAGATGGTGAGCTACAACGTGGACGGGGTCGTGAAGAATGAAAGCACGAGTATTGATATTGGCTATTTCTGTACGCCTGAGTACTCAGATGTGAGTGCCGTAATTTTCAGTAGCCTTGCCACTTGGGGGAAAGTGAGAGCCCTCGCCGACAACCCGAACGCGCGCACTGTGTATAAAACGCTTCACCCAAACCCTGGGTCACTGCACCCCATCATGCGAGTCGCAACCAAGGCCGACTATCATGAGCATCTACTTGATGGTTTATTCGTAATGCACAATCCTTTTGCTAAGCATAAGTTGGCCCCCAAAGCGCTTGGTCATGAGAGATTAGCCCAAGGGTTCGTTAAACCGGATGGTGAGCTGGATTTCGTCGCACCGGATGACTTCTTGCTTATGCGCTTTTTGATGTCAGTGACAGCCACAGGCCATGCAGGTGTCTAACTTTGCAGTCGAGCGGGACAGCCACAANNGCTTCGCTCCGGCTGCCCCTCACTTCCACTACAAGGACCTTCCCCACAGTCAAGCAAAGCGTTGCCGTCCGCAGCTTGAGTCTGCGGTTGTCCTATCTGATCGCGCCTCACGCTTCTTTTGATTCATCGCGTCGACTTCAGCCAGCGGAAAGGACTGGCGAGACGAAAAACGGTCATGGGGTCGTGTGCAACGACGGACCGTGATGAAGGACGCGCTTGCGAGCGTAGAAGGCCTGCTGGCCGAGCTTGATGACGAGCAAGGCCAGATCGGCGTGATCCTGCGCGTCCCTTTTCCGCGTGTCGTTCAAGCCCTGTACGCCGTTGAACGCGCGGCGGCAGCGTGTGGGGAAAATCCTGACCCGACAGCGCTTCAGGCATCGCTAAAGATTTCCTCGGGGACACCGATAACTGGATCAGCAGCGGCCACCACGGGTTAACCAGCTCAGGGCCAAGGCTGCAATCCACGCCAGTTTCGACTGACGCTCAACACGATCCCAAAGGAGAGTCATCATGCAAGTCATCAACACCAATGTCGCTTCGCTGAATGCCCAGCGCAATCTGACGACCTCCGGCTCGTCGTTGGCCACCTCCCTGCAGCGCCTGTCTTCGGGCCTGCGCATCAACAGTGCGAAGGACGATGCAGCGGGCATGGCGATTGCCGACCGCATGACCTCGCAGATTCGCGGTTTGAATCAGGCTTCGCGCAATGCCAATGACGGCATCTCGCTGGC
>DEHW01000194.1 GCA_002352135.1 Lysobacterales bacterium UBA2790 | reverse complement strand
GCGGCCCGGCGCAAGACGATCACGAGTGCGCAGCGCCCGGCAGAGGTAGAAGCATGAGAAGGACGCCGCCCACTGGGGCTGCGCGGGGCGCTGCCACAGCCGGCCCACAAGGAAATCCGAGACAGTGTCTCGGAAATGTGGGCGCTGGCTCGCCCCCTTCTCCTTGACTTTCATTCGTCTATAAACGAAAATGACCATGTACCGGATCGAGCACTACCTTACGGCCGACGGGCAGAAGGATCTCTACACCGACTGGCTGCGGCGCTTGCGTGATGCCCAAGCCAAGGTGGCGGTCATCCGTCGCGTGGCCCGTGTCGAGCAAGGCAACTTTGGCGACCACAAGTTCTGCCGCGATGGCGTGTGGGAGCTGCGCATCGACGTGGGGCCGGGCTATCGGGTGTATTACGGCCTAGCAGGCCAGCGGCTGGTGTTGCTGCTGTGCGGTGGCGACAAGCGCACGCAGGATGCGGACATTGACCGGGCGGTGGACTATTGGCAGGACTGGCAACGGAGAACCGACGAATGAGAAGCAGACCCCATGACGAGGCGATGGCCGAGCTGTACCGCAGCGATCCGGCGCTCGCACTTGAAGTCATCAACAACATCCTGGCCGAGGGCGACCAGGCCGAGTTGATGACCGTGCTGCGCCAGCTTGCGCAGACAGTCGGCGGCGTGCAGGCGGTGGCCGAACAGGCTCACCTGAACCCGACGCAGCTTTACCGCACGCTGTCGCCAAAGGGCAATCCCGCCCTGAACAGCTTGACCGCCATCCTCAAGACGATGGGCCTGCGTTTGGCGGTGCAGCCGCTGGCCTCTGCGCCCTCGGCGCACGCCGCTTGATGTTCGATGCCTATGGCGAGCACCGTTCACCCGATTCACTTTGAAGACTACAGCGGCGTTCAATTTGAGCGTCTTGCTTTTGCTTATCACGTTCGTGCTGGCTGGCGCGATCTGATCTGGCACGGCCAATCGGGGGGCGACCAGGGGCGAGATATCTTCGGGATCGAGGAGTTTGACGATCGACCTGCGCGCAAAACGATCATCCAGTGCGCCAATCGTGACACCCTGACCCTGGCGAAAGCCCGAACCGACATGGAGAAGGCTGTCGCGGCTGCTGGCGGTAAGCCAGATGCCTTCAAATTCATCTGTCGTGGTTCAGTCTCCGACGCCAGCAGAACACGGATCAGCGATGCCGCTGCTGCACTTGGCGTAGCGCATGTGACGATTTGGTCGAGCGTCGAGTTCGAGGAGAACTTGCGTCTGCGTGGCGAATATCTCTTGCACCGCTTCGTCCAGGGCGTCGAGTTCCCCGAAGGCGAAGCTGAAATCCGCAAGTTCGCTGACGACTTCCCTGATTTATCCGACGCCGATGCGCTGGGTTTGATGGCCGCCGTATTCGACCGGCCCGCTTTTCGCACACCGTTTCAGCAGGAAAGTTCGCTGCCCGCTTTCCAGCAAGCTGTTGAGGACACCATCGGAGCACTCAACACCGGCGCGTGGAGAACACGTGAAGGCACCGAAATCCGGCGCATCCCATCGATCCATCACATCAGAGATCAGCGTGTTCGCAAGGTGCTGGCCCAGGTTGTGCGTCAGGTCGATGAACTACGCCGCATTTTCGTCTCTCGCCTCCGAGAGGGCGAGATCCGGCATTGTGGATGCGGCAAAGCGGACTGCCCTACCTACATGCTCGGTTCTCGTGTGGCCGACGAACTGGATGCCGCCCGTGACCGCGTCCTCACCACCTTCCGCTCGGTGCATGCACCGTTCGATGTTGCCGTTCGATAGACGCGGAGAGGTCGGCAATGGCGGCGCAAATTGACCCGTTCAGCTCGCAGCATCTTGAAGCTGCCTGCCGTGTGCTTGCAGACACCGAGCGCGGCTTGAGTGGCACGCAGATTGGGAGGCTGCTGCAAGAGATGGAGGTTGCCGACCCGTCACCGAGCATGACGAAGTGGAAGCGGTTGTTCAACGCGCTTGCCGAGGTGCAGAACAAGCATCAGCGAGGCAACCATCTGATCATGTTCATCAACCGCGCAATGAACCCGGTGAACTACGTGCGCGATCCTGGGACATTTGCTTGGCTGCGCGATGAACTCAATGTCGTGCTGTCGTTCTCGGGCTTCTATGTGCGCGACGATGGCAGGGTGGGATATGCCGACAAGGCGACGACGTTGGATGCAGCCCGCGCACGCGCTGGCCGTCTCAAAGCGGCGCTGGAAAGCCGGGTCGTCCATGCAGAGGTCTTGAACTACTGCCGCGCCGAGCTATTGGACGAGAACTATTTTCATGCGGTCTTCGAGGCGAGCAAGGGTGTCGCCGAGCGAATTCGCATATTGTCGGGGTTAACCGGCGATGGTGGCGACTTGGTGAACAAGGCGTTCGCGGGCCAGCAGCCAATCTTGGTCTTGGGGCCACTGAGCACCGAGTCCGAAAAGAGCGAGCAGAGAGGATTTGCGAACCTGCTGATCGGGCTGTTCGGCGCCGTGCGCAATCCCTTGGCCCATGCCCCGAAGACGAATTGGCCTATGTCTGAGCAGGATGCGCTCGACATCTTGACCCTGGTGTCACTGATCCATAGAAAACTGGATGGCGTGCAGAAAGCGGCTGTGTCCTTTTCGTAGGCATCGCAATGCCGTCCTGCTCGATTGTCGTATCGTGATACGACAATTAATCGCCTCCACTGAATAGGCCGTCCCGGCGCCGGGTCCGCGGGCTGCGCCCCCCCGCCTCGCACCGAGTCGCGGCGGCCATTCTGCTTTGACCCCTGCCGCCTCCGGCCCTTTCGAGCCTGCACGCTCCGCTTGCCGAAGCACAGGTGCGTGCAGTGACGGGGTGTGGGAGCCTGACAGAGGGTCCGGAGTCACCGTACACTTACAAAATGAAACAGCGGCGCACCGATCATCAATACTTGCGGCGGCTAGCAACTACTACACGGCTATTGAAAAAGCGCGCGTGATGCTGCCGCGTCGGCACGCGTGAGCGCGACCATGCCTCCCTTGAGCAGGCTGCTCAATGCCGCGGTCGTAGAACTCAGCTTCATCGCCAATTCACGAAAGATGCCGGCGCTGACGAAGTTATTCAAGGTCTTGGATCGCCACCCCGAGTTGGTGAACGAAGTCGAGACGGCTTAAAACAAGGAGTCTTCATGTCCCAAGCGGCGTTCAATGTCTTCGATGCGCTGTCCGCTTGGGGCAAGACGCTTTCCAACTGGCAGCGGTGCCTGCTGGTCAAGCTCGTCGGTGCCGTCGATTTCCCGGACGAGGCTTTGGATGAGGTCTACCGGGAGTACCTGATGGACCAGCAACTGGCCCCCGCGGAGATGCCACGCGCCACATGGGACATTGCCTTGCCTCAGATCCAAGGCGGCCCCACAACGGCCGCAAGCGTAGTGACCGCCATGACCGCACTGACCGGCGTCAACGCCCTGGCGCCGGGTGAAACACTGACTTTCGGGCGCAAGCTCACTGTGATCTATGGTCCCAACGGTGCGGGCAAGTCCGGCTATGCGCGAGTGCTGAAAGCCGCATGCTTCACTCGTTCCAAGCAAACCGCGATTCTTGGCGATGTGAAGTTGGCCAAGCACAAGCAACCCACGCCGAGCGCGACGTTTGCCTTCGACGACGGCTCCAACACGGCGTTCGTCTACAAGGAGCCTTGCCAGCGGCTGCGCGACAACTTCGCGGTGTTCGACTCGACCTGCGTGCGTGTCCATCTGGATGAGCGCAACGCTTTCCAGGTCATGCCCTATCTGTTCGATGTTTTTCCCCGCATGGTGGAGGTCTTCGGAAAGCTGCAGCGCAAGTTGCGCGATGACGTCGCTCCACGTTCCCACGCTACGGACAAGTTCGCGATTCCAGGCAGTACGTCCGAAGTCGCTACGCTGCTGGCCACCCTGACGGCACAGACGAACCTCGTTCGCTTGAAGGCATTGGCCGTCTTTGGCGACGAGGAGCACGCGCGCCTGGAATCGGTTGTCCAGCAACTCGCGACACTCAGGACCACCGATCCCAAGGAGATCATTCGCCAGAATGAGCAGCGCATCACCGATCTGGACGCACTGAAGGCATCGCTCTCCGGCTTGCACACGGCTGTATCGCCAGCACTCGCGGAACAGATCATCAATGCCGTCAAGCAGATTCAGTCGTTGACGGAAAAGGCAGCCGCGCTCTCAGCGGCACAGTTGGGCGAGGAGCCGGTGCAGCCCATCGGCACAGCAGCATGGCGTGACCTGCTGGCTGCAGCCATCGCATATAACGCCGAAGCCTACCCTGACGAGGCGTTTCCACCAAAGGCGGATGCGGCCCGATGCGTGCTTTGCCATCAGGTTCTCGACGAAGACGGCCTTGCACGATTGACCCGCTTCTATCAGTTCGCAACCAGCGATGTCGAAGCGCAGTTGGGCCAGGCCAAGACAACGCTCGCAGGGTATGGCACGAAGTTGTCGAAGATCAGTCTAGCCTTCTTCGACGAGGGCAGTGTTGCGCGCCGGACCTTGACTGAGGTGGATGCCGCAATGGCCGCGGCGGTTTCCAGTCATGTCGAAGGCTATCGGGAAGTCATCGGAGCATTGGTGCGGGCGGTTGCCGGTGCCTTCGACCCTGGCTTGAGCATGCTGGACCATGACCCGGTCTCGGTACGCATCACGGAGTTGGTGGAGCGCCTGAAATCCGACAACGATGCCTTGCGACAGAAGGACCCCAAGGTACTGATGGAGTCGTTGATGGCCGAGGAGCGGTTGTTACTCGATCGCCAGGTGCTCTCCAGCCAGTACGATGCCATCGCCACGGCGGTGGCGGACCTCAAATGGGTGGTGAAGGCCAATGCGTGCATCCGCAGCTTTGCTGTAACCCAACGCGAAGTGACCAGCAAGCAGAAAGCGCTGGCCACAGAACTGGTCGCGCAGGGCTTCATCGCGCGATTCACGGACAACTGCGCCGCCCTGCAGCTGAAGCTGCCGGTGCAGTTCCGCTTCGCGGGCGATGCTGGAACGACTGATCGCAAAATTGAGATTGCCAACGCCAGCGTGGCCGGCATCGACCCTTCTTCGGTGCTGAGCGAGGGCGAACAGACAGCAGCGGCACTGGCCGACTTCCTCACCGAAGTGGAACTCAATGGTTCCTGTTTGGGCGTGGTGTTCGATGACCCCGTGACCTCGATGGACCATGTACGCAAAGAGGCGATCGCGCAACGCCTGGTGGACGAAGCCGCCAAGCGGCAGGTGATCGTCTTTACGCACGACATCCTGTTTACGAACTATCTGGCGACGGCTGCGGTGGATAAGGGTGTCGATTTCGCGGGCCGGACCGTGTGGCGTGGCGAGGCCGAAGAGCCAGGTGTCATCGACAGCCTGGCCTTCCCTCACGAACACTACGAAGGTGCTGCACACGATCGCGCACGAAAGCACCTCGACGTGGCCCGCACGCTAGATGGCGACAAGCAGCGCGACAGCCTGGAGAAGGCGTGTGGCAGCCTGCGTACCGCCTATGAGGACTTCATCCAGCGAAAGCTGTTCGGCAATGTCGTGCGCCGCTGGCGGGAGAACATCACCTTCACGCTCAGTCAGGTGTATTTTGATGAAGGCATTGCTGCACAGGTTCACACGCGCATGGTGATGTTGTCCCGATACATCGATGCTCACTCCCATTCGCCAGACTTCCACGAAGTGCCGTTGACGATTGATTTCGTGGTTGACGAATTGGCGCAGATGGACCGCATCAAGGCTGAATACGGCACAGCGCGCAAGGCATGGGAGAAAGCCAAGCCCCAGGCGGCGACCTTTAGCTGATCGGACATCAATGGCAAAGCCCACGATTGTTCTCGACAAGAACTACCTGCAAGGATCGACGGCGGCGCACATCCTGCAGCTCGCGCAGTCGCACCAATTATTGATGGCCGACGTACTTTTCTACGAGTTGATCTCGTCGTCAGAGCCAGGACGCTCGCGCTGCTTCGCCAAGTTTCCCAAGACCGAGAACCCGGTAGTCTTGGTCCATCATATGGGGGCGTTGCTGAAGCAGGAGATCGAGTCGCACGAAGCCTGCGGGAAGCCCTCTACGCGGTACGAGGATATTCGCTTCCAGTTTAACGAAGCGCTGGCCAGCACGAACTACGCGCTACCGCCTTCGGCGGCTGAGGCGCTTCAGGAGCAGACGGCGGAACTCCGTGAAGATGTCGAACGATTTCTTGACCGCGTACGCCTGATCCCGACCTTGATCCCGAATCTTCTGGAAGGCACCAGCGCGGAGCGGCAGTCGCTGCGGGAGGCCGCCGAGGATGTCATCGCGACCGATACCGATGCCATGTTGAAGTTCTACGGGAGCTTGGTAGCCCCTCCGGGCGAACTTCCACTACCGCCTGTCACGATCATGACCCGGGATTGGGCGCTGTTTCGTTGGCAGCAGGTCCAGTTGCTTTTCGCGTTGGACGCATATTGCCGCTATGGCGGACATGTACCCGACACACTGAGCGGAAAAGCCTATGAGAAGATCGAGCACGATGTTCTCGACGCACACTACCTGCTGTTGGGAGTGCTGGAAGGATCGTTCGCCACGCGAGAAAAGAAGCTGCAGCGGTGGTTTGGCCTGCTCTGTCCCGAGGGCCAGCTCTATTCCTAGGCAGTGGCCTTGCGCAGGCATCCTATTCAGATCGTCGGGTAGACCACCTTCTCGTTGTGATCGCTGAAATCGTCGCTCCACGTCAGCTTGATGGGATGCTTGCTTTTGCTATCCAGTGATATGGAGGCAATCAGTTCCACCGACTGGAGCGTGTCCAGTGTCTCTAGCGGGAATTTCGAGTCGATGTCCGATTGAACCAGGCAGTCGTTGCCGTCGGGAAACGACAAAGACACGTTGCGCGCGGCCGATTTCCCCTTGTTCCAGATTTTTAGCCGTCTATTGTTGCTGCCGATCTTGATGAACGTCGCGCCCAGGTCTGCTTTCTTGACGTTGAGGACTTCGGTGGTTTCTTTTTCCAGAAGTAGCTTGTTCAGGCGATCCTGGCTCTCAATCAACTTGTTCTGCCTCTGATTGAATCTGAACGTCGTCCAGGTGGCATACGCGGACAGCAAAAGAGCGCCTATGGCGATGGCATCACCAACACTGATTGGGAAGGGCATCATCGGATCTTGATGTTCTTGCTGCCGCGGAATGCCCTCTTCAGCGATTCGTGCAGTTCCTTCTGAAGATCCTTGACGACGGCTTGTCCGATCTCTTTGGCATGCGCTTGCACGTTCTCGTCGTTGGCTCTGATGAGATCACCCTTGGAAATCTGCAGCCCACAGTTGCCACAAGTGAACAGCTCGCTCGTCTGCCCATCAGCGCCATCGTGCGAAAACTCAGTGCTACCGCATGTCGGGCAGCTCAGGCTGACCGATCGGTTGTATTTGTCCGCTTTGAAAGTCATGCCGTATCTCCGGTCGTGTCAAAGCTGTGAGCCATGAATGATCGCAGCAAAGAAAAAATAGCTTCGCTGCACGGGGATCTTTCGTCGACGCGATGCTTATTTATTTTATCTGACAGTCTTCATCGCGTCCCGGCGTGCCGCCGTCGGGCTCGCGGGCTGCGCCCCGCGTTTCGTGCCGAATCGCGGCCATTCGGCTTTGATCCCTGACGCCTCCGGCCCTTGTGGGCCTGCGCGCTCTGCTCG
>DEHW01000088.1:5101-7101 GCA_002352135.1 Lysobacterales bacterium UBA2790 | reverse complement strand
GGCCAGCGAAAGCTGGCCTTTGGTGCTTATGGACCTGGTTGTCTTGGTTGTCGCGGCTGATACCGAACGCATCAGCATTCAGGGATCAGACCCAAACGCTCAGCCCTCGTCATCCACCGGATAGGTCTCCACATCTTGAAATCCGCCCGAGGGTGCTGCTTCAGAGGTGTTCGTAGCAGGCACCGTGCTCGCACGGGCGGCCGGATGCGGCGGGCTGGCAGTGCGTCCGCACAACCAGGTCCCGAACGTCTGTTCCCCATTCAGTGGCTCATTCAACGCCTTCAGGGTATCGACACCCGAGCCTGCAGCTTGATTGCGCGCCAGGGTTTCCAGTTCGTCACGGACCTTCATGTCGTCACGATTGAACAGGCCGACCTGATCGCGCACGCTGACGGTGATTTCGCTGCGCATCGCACCGCAGGAAGACAGATCCTCGCTCGGCATGGCGACGCGAACCTGCTTGGCCTCCGGCTCGATCTTGACCCAGGTACAAGCAGACAGCGACAGCAGAAGGATCGACAGGGAAAGGGGTGCGAGACGCATGGAATACTCCTTGGCAAAGCGGGGTGAGCAGTCTACTCGGGAAGCCTGAACAGAGACGCCCGCACAGCCTACCGTGCGGGCGTCGACGAAGCCTTCCTCCGTCAGCGAACCGGCTTGCCGTCGCTGTCCAGCACGCTGACCTTATCGCCCATCAGTTCACGCAATGGCTGCTCGATCTTCGCCAGATCACCCACAATCACCCAGGTCATTGCACTGGGATCAAGCGTCTTCGAAGCGCTTTGCACCTGGTCGACCGTCACCGATTCCTGTAGCGCTTTGTACTGCACCGGATAGTCATCCGGGCGCTCGAAACGCAGGATGCCGCCAATCGATGCCATCACACTGCGCGCCGTCTCATATGAACCGGGCAAGCCGCGCACATTGTTGTTGACGATCTTCTGCACTTCGTCGGCGTTTGCTGGGCGGGAACCATCGGTGTATTCGGTCAATTCACGCTGCAACTCCCGCACCGCATCCAGCGTGCGATCAATCTGCACAGGTGCCATCACCAGCCATGGACGTTGCCCCAGGGCACCCTGTGTGAACGAGTAACTGCCATAGGACCAACTCTTGTCTTCTCGCAGATTCATGTTGAGGCGCGAGCTGAACTCACCGCCCAAGACGCTGTTGGCGATATCGAACACCAAGGCATCGGGCGATTTGGTCGATGGCACCAGTTGGCCGATGAAGATGTTGGCTTGAATCGCGCCAGGCTGATCCACCAGATACATCTGCGCTGCGGTCGGTTTTGCGACTTCGGCAGGTTGTGGAATGGCGGGCGAGTCACCCTGAGCTTTCCACTGCGCGAAGTGCTTATCCAGCAGCGGCGTGATTTCGGCCAAGGTGGTGTCACCGACCACAATGACCGTCGCCAACTCCGGTCGAATCTGGTCACGATGGAAGGTCAGCAGATCGTCACGGGTCAGGCTGCTGATCGACGCTTCGCTGCCCGAGCCACTGAACGGAATCGCGTAGGGATGACCTTCGCCGTAGAGCAATGGCGGCAAGAGGCGCAGCGCCAGCGAGTTTGGACGACTCTTTTCCTGCTTGATGCCCGCCAAGGTGGTTTGACGCACGCGCTCGATATCGGCATCGGCGAAGCGTGGGCGCTGAATCACATCGGCCCACAAGCCGATCGAGGCATCAAGATGATCGGTCAAAGCCGACAGGTAGACGTTGCTGCCGTCCAATGACGCGCCTGCGCCGATGTTGGCACCCAGCTTTTCTGCGGCGTCACCGAAGGCCAGTGCGTCGTAGTCGCCAGCGCCCTCATCAAGCATGCCCATGGTGAAGCTGGCGGTGCCCAAGGGGCGTCCTTGGTCCAAGCGGAAGCCACCGTCAAA
Organism: Lysobacterales bacterium UBA2790; assembly: GCA_002352135.1. Taxonomy (GTDB): domain Bacteria; phylum Pseudomonadota; class Gammaproteobacteria; order Xanthomonadales; family Xanthomonadaceae; genus Aquimonas. The sequence goes on along the minus strand of DEHW01000088.1, from coordinate 5,215 downwards.
CTCCATGCTGAGCTGAACCACTGGTACGTCATGCCGCTCAGCCAGAACGATCTGAATGCCGTTGCCAAGCTTGCCGCGCTGCAGTGCCGGGAAGCTCAGATCCGGAAACTTCTC
>DEHW01000088.1:4277-4942 GCA_002352135.1 Lysobacterales bacterium UBA2790 | reverse complement strand
GCTTCAAATACGGTCTTGGCCTGTGCCAATTCCTCTGCCGTGGGTCCTTGCTGGATCAGCTTGCCCACCTCTTCTGCAAGGATGACCTCCACCTTCGCGGGGTCGACGCCTTCCTTCACATCCACCATCAGGATGAACTGACCGCCAAGCTGATTGCTCATCGCAAAGGCCGCGACGTTGTCGGCCAATTTCTCTTCGTGCACCAGACGGCGGTCGAGCCGCGAACTGCGACTGCCGCCAAGCACTTGCGCCAGCAATTGCAATTCGGTGGCGTCATCGTGATTGAAATCGACCACGTTCCAAGCGCGCAAGATGCGGGTTTGCGGCACGCGATCCTCCAGCACTTCACGCGTGCTTTCGCTGCGCTGGGCAATGTTCATCGCAGGCTGCGTCATGCTCGGGCCCGCCGGAATATCGCCAAAGTAGCGAGTCACCTTGGCACGTGCGGTTTCGACGTCAATGTCGCCAGCCAGCACCAGCACCGCATTGTTCGGCCCGTACCAGGTACGGAACCAGGTTTTGACGTCCTCCAACGACGCCGCATTCAGATCCGCCATCGAGCCAATCGTGGTCCAGGAATACGGGTGGCCTTTCGGGTAGCTGGCCTTGAATAAGTGATCCCAGGACAGGCCATAGGGTTGGTTCTCTCCCTGACGCTTTTCGTT
>DEHW01000088.1:0-4120 GCA_002352135.1 Lysobacterales bacterium UBA2790 | reverse complement strand
ACGACGCGCAGGCCATTCGGCAGCGTGAACTCGTCGAACGCGATATCGACGGATGCAGATGTGCCGTCAGCCGCTGTGTTCGTCGCAGGCGGCATTGCCTCGGTACTGGAGTCGGTATTGCTGCAAGCGCTTAGCGCCAGAAGGACGGCAACAGAAAGCAAGGACAACTGACGATGCAGGCGTGATCTCATGAGGGTTCCGGGTTCAGGGCAAATGTACCTGCAGTCTGGCGTCATCGTCGGCCAGACACATGCGACAAAAGACAGGGGTCAGCTAAGGAGGTTCAGCCGTCCGCCTTCTGATGCACGGTCGCATCGCCAGATTGCTCATCCGCAGGATAGGGAAACTTCATGTGCCCGTAGCGAACGATCAGCACGGCTATCGCCAACAGCAGAATCGATCCGCCACCCGCCAGCATCAACCAGGGCGAGTGATACGTTGAATCCGCCATCATGTGCCGCGCAATACCGACCATCGCGATATACAAGGGCAAACGCACCGGCAACTTGCCACGTCGCCAGTACATCTCGACCATTGAAATCATTTCCAGATAGATGAACAGCAGCAAGAGGTCCGCCACGCCGACCTTCTGGGTTTCGATCAGGCGAAATACTTCCGCCCCGCCGGCCCACAGAATGGCTGCAGCCACCACCAGAAGACCACCACGTTCCATGCCGCGGAAGCTGCGCTGAAAGGCTTTGTCGACGGGAGTGGGAAGCATGCGCGAAATCCTCAAGTGACGGTTTCGCGCAGCCTAACGGAAGTACGACCTCAAACCGATTGCAATGCGCCATATGACGCCTGCGGCGCAGTTGATTCGACGCGAAGATCGGTTCCTTGGACACGGACTGTCAGAAGGCAACTCCACGGGCTCCTTCCGACCCCGCCCGTGTCCGACCAGGACCGGGCGCCGCAGGCGGTTCGAGGAACGCGAAGTGCGCGATCTGACTACGGTTCAAATCCATCTTCAAAAATCTCGATGGCATCAAGGCGTGTCTGCCAGCGACGCAGCGCCAGATACTTTGGAGCGCTGACATCGGACTGGCCTGCATACTCCTTGGCACCCCAGGAGCCGTACTGCGGATTGTTCCATTGCAGGCCAGCGTAGTGAACGAACAAGGTGCCTCCCTCGTCACGCCAGGCTTGCAGATAGGCGTCATATAGGTTCCCCATCCGCGCGTCCCGATTGGCTGCCATGTAAAGGCTCTGGATTGCGAAATAGGGCGCGCACTCGGGTGGATTGTTCCACTCGTTGCATGAGGTGCCGAGAGCCGAATACGGCGTCAGGTGTTGGCCACCTTCGTAGGCAATCATGGGCAGTCCGAATCGATCTGCGACTGCACGATTGGCCTGCATCACCCCTCGGGCTTGATCCACCGCACCGGTACCGCCCACCAGCGCACCGCTTTCGAGTTCTGCGAACAGATTGCCCAGGCCGCCATCGGCGTGTGTGGTCCATTCCACCAATTGTTCGAACGCGCCACCTTCGGCGTTCCGGAAGTCACTGATGTAGCCGCCGAAGTAGGGGGCCGCGGCCACTGCGGTGATGTTGTCAGCGCAATTGGTGACTCCATCGGAAGCGACGTATAGCGGGCAATCCAGAGCCTGTTCGGCAGGAAATCCCCACGGTCCTCCCGGCATGACACAACGAACGCGTCCGGCTTCGGCCCCCCAAGCATCGCGCCAGATATCGCAGATCTGCTGCGTTCGCATCCCGACGTAGTTCATGCGTTTGGTAAAGCTGCTTACGCCGGGATATTCCGCAGCCGGCCACTTTTCCTCGGCCCATTGATCAATGCGCTGCCCGGCCCATCCATAGGGTGGTGCGCCATTCCAGACCTCGTTATTCCATTCCAGATACAGCAGGCGTCCCGCTGGCATGTGCTGCCTGCTGAACTCGGCAAGTGCCTGCACAAAGGCATCGTCGGCCCAGAAATGCAGGTTCATCCAGATGTCTGCGTCCAGCACACTGGCTAGCTCGAACACCAGCTCATAGGGCGGCGGACCATCCTGCCAGCCGGTAGCCCATTGCGCATCGCTCAACTGACTGCGATCGCGCCAGGCAATGCGTTGCTGTGGCTCACCCAGCCTGTCGGCATTGAGATAGCCATCAGCAATACCGAGAAACTGCATGAATCTGAGCGTGCCATAGGCCCGCATTTCACGTAGAAACAGGGGGTGGAAACGTTGGCTGTCCAGGACCGCCTCGAAGGCTTGGAAGTTGCCTTGCGGGCAATCTGTCGGCGCCGCGGCGTAGCTCAATGGATCCTCGCCACAGCGCCCTCCCGGGGCAATCAGGCGGAGGTTGCGCAGGTGATTGGCGGGATTGATGTTCGAGATTCGAATGCGCAGCAAGCTTCCCGCTTGCGGCAGCACGCGGATGACGTCTCGACCGGGTGTCTGCGACAGCAGCTGCACCATCGGATTGAACCCGTATTCCAGCGTTGCTTCGCCCTCGTAGTGCACGACCCAGTCACCTGCGGGAATGAACTCACTGCCGCCGTTGAACAAGACGGCGGCGATGTGAGTGAAGCGACGGTCCGGATCGTTACCGAACGAAACGACCCAGCCCTGCTCGTCGAGTTGCAGCTGGGATTGCTCACCGGTATTCCAGATGCCCGATGGCGCATCGTCCGGCGGCGTGCAGCCGTCACATTGAGTCAGCCAGTAGCCGCTTGCGGGAAACGGATTCACCAGCCAGAGCGCTTCCGGGGTGGCCAGCTTGGGCACATTGGTACCCAGCATGGCGCGGCCGGGCGTATGCGGTGCGGCAAACGAGGCGGCGCCTGCCAACAAGAACACGACCAGCGCCAGTAGCCGACGCAACAGATCAATCGCCGATGTAGTAGTCATAGGTCTTTCCATTGATCGTCGTGCTCTGCGAGAGCGAGCCGTCAGCGCCGATCCAGGTCGATGACTTGTTGTCTCCGCTTCCCCATGTGCTGTAAATCGAATCGTTCCCCCGCGTGAGCGAGTTCTGCTGTGCGATGGCGCGTAGATTGAACAGAGCCGGGCCGCCTTCGGCGCCGGCATTGCCAAACGCGTCGACCCACCAGCGACCTTGCTGCACGGGGATGCCCATCTGCATGAGGGCGATCACATCGCCATCAGCAAGCTGCCTTCCATTGATGAACACGCCGGTATGGCCGTTGGAAGCATCCGCGCGCAGAGGCCCTCCGAGAGACAACCCAGGCGCGACGAACCCTGACGTCGCTTGTCCCTCATAGCCCCAAGCTCCGGTCATGGCGTCGTACCAGTAGCGACCATCCCGAATCCGCTGACCCGACCGCATCGACTGCGCCTGCAGTTCACGCGGGCTGACCGATTGGTCGTTGATAACGACTTCGGCTTGTACCAGGTTGGTGGACAGACCGAGAAGCGCGCCAAGCATGAGTGACTGCCAAGCAAGCATTTGAATTGAGTCCGGCATCGCGGCATTTCCATGACGAAGGTGTCTGCAAGACGCGGTGTGCTGCGGAGTTTTCTCAGTCAGGCGCCGCGATGCACGGCAGAACGCCAAACATCACCGTTCATCGGCTGAACAGCGCCGCTCAGCGCAAGCGCAACCATGGCGTGAGAAAGCAAGTCCAAGACGGCGTGTTGCTTCCTTGGCACAAAGGGTGCCGAGCAACGGAGCGTGACAAATGAATGGTGTGAGCGTCTTTCGATACGGCTTGTTGATAGTCCTGATGGTGATTGGCGTGACTGCTATGGCGGAGCCGGATCCTGAGGGATCACCAGCCCGCGGCTTGCAAGTCGAAAGGACTGAAGGCGATTCCAGTTTGGTGTTGAAGGAAGTGAATGCCAGTTTGAACCTTTCGCCAAAGGGTCTTTGGCAAATCGTTCTGGCTTACAAGATCGCCAATAACGGGGTCGAGCCACTCTCCGACTATTCGGTGGACTTGGCGCTGGAAAGCGGAGGTGCAATGTCTCAATTCAGGCGGCAAGAACTGGCACCGGGCGAGGTGAGCGCGGTCAAGTCGCTCGTACTTGGGTCTGCAGTCGACACCTTTGCGGAAAGCGGTTCGGATCGGATTGCCTTGATCGTCAGGAGGGTTTCACCGGGACAGTGCAATTCGATGACCGCTCAGACCAGTCTAGGTGTCGCATCCCGGATGAT
>DEHW01000104.1 GCA_002352135.1 Lysobacterales bacterium UBA2790 | reverse complement strand
CTACTGAAGGCGGGGGGACGTCGTGCATCCGCTAGTTAGTATGTGGACTTGGGAGAGACCACCAATGTACCTAGCAAAACTTGTCATCAAGAACTTCCGCAAGCTCAAGCATGCAGAACTGTCATTCCAACGCGGCCTGAATGTCTTGGTCGGCGGCAACAACGTCGGCAAGACGGCTTTGGTAGACGCCTTGCGCGCGCTGTTGGCCGGGCACGATGAGCCATATCCGCGCCTCGGTGAAGAAGATGTTCACCGGCCCAAGGGCGGAACGCCGTCTGGCGATATCCTCTTCGAGTATGTGTTCACTGGCCTTGACGCTGACGATGAAGCGGATTTTCTTGGCGCCCTCGTACCTGATGCAGCGGGTAAGCTCGATGCGCATATCAAGATCCGCTACTCGGACCCCGACAAGGGCGGTCGGTTGCGCGCCAAGCGATGGTGCGGCGAACACGAAGATGTAGGACTGACGGCTGACATGATGGAGAACCTTAGGGGCGTGTACTTGCAGCCCCTTCGCGACGCGTCTCAAGGCCTCAAGCCAGGACGCACCAGCCAGCTTGCGCGACTCCTGCAACTGCTCGCAGATGAGGATGGCGTTGAAGGCATCAACAGGGAGCTACAAGACCTCGACAAAAAGCTGAAGTCGCACATCCCCATCGTCAGTACTCAGAAGGCCATTGACAACCGGCACAAGACGATGCTCGGCGAACAGCTCGCGCAGCTTCTTGAGGTCGGCCTAAGCGCCAGCGACTTCAAGAGCTTGAAGTCCAGGTTGTCGTTGGTCGTGGACGACTTCGAGATCGAGCAGAATGGCTTGGGCTTCAACAACTTGATCTATATGGCCGTCGTACTGAGTGAGTTGACCAAGAACCCGGACTCCTGCTACAGGGGACTGATCGTTGAAGAGCCGGAGGCGCATCTGCATCCGCAGCTCCAGGCCGTGCTGCTGCAGTATCTGCAGTCCATTCAGTCCGTCGACGGCGAGAAGCCCGTCCAGCTCTTCGTCACCAGTCACTCGCCGAACTTCGCGAGCATTGCCGACTTGGACAGCCTAGTGTGCCTCGTCGACACCGGCACCGCAGTCGAGACCTTTCTTCCTCGCAGCATCACTTTCGATAAAGGGAAGCGCGAGAAGCTAGAGCGCTACCTTGATGTCACGCGGGCCGAATTTTTCTTCGCCCGTCGGGTCATCTTCGTTGAGGGCGCGGCCGAACTCATGATGGTTGATGCTCTGGCCAAGCGTATGGACTGCAATCTGCGCCAGCATGGAGTGAGCCTGATCAGCGTCGAGGGACTGAATTTCGATTCATTCCTGCCCCTCTTCGGGGACAACGCGCTGAAGATCCCGGTAGCAGTCCTGACTGATGCCGACCCTGTGGCTCCCAAAGCTCTTCCGGCAGCCGCGGCTGACGACCCTGAAGACGAAGAGGACGAGGATCCCGTGCCGGTCTATCCCGCGCCCGGAGACCCCATCATCGTCTCGGCTAACACCGCGAAGATGAAGACCCGGGAGGATGAACACGTCAAGGTGTTCCATGGCCTCAAGACTTTCGAGTACGACTTGGCGCTGGAACCAGAGAACCGTGTCGCCATGCTAAAGGCACTAGGGGAGTTGCGACCACGAATTGCAAAAGCTCTGACAACCTCCATTGCCGCCGAAGACGGGGATGCTGCCCAAGCAAAGGCGCTGTTCTGCGGCATGTTCGAACGCAAACAGAGCAACGTCCAGAAAGGCAGCTTCGCCCAGGCGTTGGCGCAGGTCATTTCAGACAAGACGGTGCCCTTCAAGGTGCCTGACTACATCCAAGCTGCCATCAAGCATGTTTGCGGGATGGCAGCATCAGCGCCATGAGCAGCCTCACACCTGAACAGCAGGATGTGGTCGATGCGCCGATGGTGCCGTTGTGTGTCATCGCTTGCGCCGGTAGCGGCAAGACGAAGACCGCTGTGCATCGAGTTGTGCGGATGCGGCGCAACCTTGGAGAGGCACGCGGGCGCGTGGCGCTACTGTCTTTTTCCAATGTGGCCGTCGACACCTTCCGCGAGGCATATGACGCACTTGCGAGCAGTCTTCCGTCTAGCTCAGGGCGATCGCGCGTTGACATCGACACGCTTGACCGCTTCATCACCACTAACGTCATCCGTCCGCACGGCCACCGGACCATGAAATCCCCGCGTGCGGCGTTCCTCGTATCAGGCGATGAAGCCTTCCTTGAAAACTTCAAGTTCCCGACATCGTCATTCCCTCAGTCGATCAAGGCGCTGAACCTGGCTTTTTTGAACGGAAAGGAGGTTTTCTTCTACATGTTCAACGAACAGATCAACGTGGTCGACGCATCAATCGCCCGCAACCTAATAGAGGAGCTGGGTCGCACAGGTGCGTACACCCATGACCTCGGGCGCTACTGGGCGTACCGTACGCTGAAAGAGCAGCCCAAACTGCTCACGGCGCTGTCTCGCCGCTACCCGCACATCGTGATCGACGAGGCGCAGGACATCGGGTCGGTCCATGAAGCCATTCTTGAGCTGCTGATCGGTGCCGGCTCGTGCGTGACGTTGATTGGCGACCCCAACCAGGGCATCTACGAGTTCGCGGGCGCCAACGGCAAGTTCCTTAACGAGTACCACGAGCGCGCTGGCGTCCAGCAGTGCTCGCTGAAGAAGAATTTCAGGTCGGCCCCCAGCATCGTGGATTTGGCAAATGGCCTTTGCGGCCGTGACGACGTCGCTGTGCGGGCCGCGCCTGACACACCGCATGGCGCGTTCTTTACCGGCTACAAGGGTGACCAGCACACCCAGCTCATCTCCTCATTCCAGGGCGCCATATCAGCCGCCGGGGCAGACATCAAGCGATCCGCAATCTTGTGCCGTGCCAAGAAGCTGGCCGGAACGCTTCGTGGTGATCAGGCGCAAGCCGGTCAAGGCCTGGTTAAGTTGTTCGCCGCCGCCGCAATACTGCGTGACCGGCGCAAGGATTTTCTGAAGGCATTCCGACTCGTCGCCGTCGCGGTGGTCGCGCTGTTGGACAGCGCACCCCACGGCCTGGTGAGCCAGATCACCCAAACGTCAAACAAGCTGGATGACCGGGAACTGCGCAAAGCCATATGGGCATTCACCCGGGACACCGCCACCGGTCTACCTTCGGCGTCCCTAGCGGCCGATACCCAATGGCACGCAGCACTGCTGGCACGCATCAAGGTCTTGCTGGTCAATCTGGATACGAAGTTCGGCCTCAAGCCGGTCGTCAACCTCGGCAACAAGCTGTCTAAGAGGGCGTTGCCAAGCGCTCCACTTACCAGCGCTGCGGATCTGGCTGACCGCGACACAACGGGTCTTCGCATCGATACCGTGCACAAGGCCAAGGGAGAAAGCCTAGACGCCGTCATGTACATAACAACCAAAGAGCACGCCCAGGCACTACTGGAAGGCGTCGAGACCGAGCTTGGCCGCATTGGCTACGTCGCTGCAACACGCGCCCGAGATCTGTTGTGGGTAGCGGTGCCACACAACTCATTAAAAGAACTTCGCCCAAAGTTTCTGGCGAAAGGATTCAAGGAGGTGGGGGCCGTAGCGATGCTAACGCCAGCAGCCAAGTCCAAGGCAGACACGTGAGTGCAGCAATGCCGTCACTGACGATTGACTCCTGCCAGACACCACCCTCCCTCACCATCCCCGCAGTGATCAGCTGCCCTACCCGGCAAGTCGCTTCGTTGCTGCCCTACCCCCCCCAAACACCCGCTCCCGCTCAGCCATATGCCCCGCAATGGTGGCAGTCTCTTCCGCCGCAACGCCCGCCTCCCGCGCGAACTCGCTCCAACGGCGTACCGCTCCAGTCACCGCGTCGAGCGCCTTGGGCAACTCAGCCAGCAACCCGAAGCGCTCGGCCACCACGCGCACGTCGGCGCGGGTGATGGCGTCGAAGCGGCCGTTGACGGACATCTGGTGTTCGCGCACCCATTGGCTGTCGGGCCGGTAGGCGTGGGTGATGTCGTAGGCGGGCGCGAGTTCCCACTGGCCGCCTTCGCGCAGCAGGAATGAGAAGTTCTTGGTGTGGTCGTCGTTGTTGACGGCCAGCACGTTGAAGACCATGCGCCGCAGGATTTGCGCCAGTGCGGTGCGCGGCAGTTGCAGCGCTTGGGCGGTTTGGAACAACTGGTTGTAGCTGTGGGTGCCGATCTGTTTGTAGTCCAGATGCGCGAGGGCGCAGAGGGTCTGCAGGTGATGGCGTTGGTCGCCGTCGCGGTCGAAGCGCTTGGTCATGAAGTGGGCGCGGCCGTTTTCCTGCAGCAGGCGGCAGGGCGACATGTCGATGCCTGCGGCGCGGGCCATCAGGTGGTAGGCGAATTCGATGCGGCCATAGCTTCTGGATGGACCGAGCACCGCGTCGGGCCCGACACCGTCGAACTTGAGCAGCCAGGCCTCGAAGCCGGGCGGGATGTCGAACTGCCCGGTGCGGACTTCTTGTGTGTCGGGNNTCCACCAGTTGGCCCATTTCAATGGCGGTGGGCTTGCTGGGTGAGGGGCCGCGCATCGGGCCAAAGGTGAGCGCGCCCATGCCGCGTTTGCCCATGTAGGCGAGGCGGTCGAGGGCGGTGATGGCTTCTTTGCGCAAACCTCGCTCGGCCATCCAGGCGTCGATCAGGGCGTTGCCGAAGTCGTCGGGCAGTGCGTCGGCCAGCATCGCGGGCAGGCGTTGGTAGGTGGCCTCGGGCAAGTCGGCAAACAGGAAGGGCTCGCTGGCCTGCGACAGCGGCATGTGCAGCGGGGCCAGTTCGATGCCGGTGCGGACCCAGGCGGGGTCGTAGCTGAAGGCGTAATGCTTGCGCGTGGGTTCGCGGGCGACGGCACCGACGCGCCGCCCCCAGATTCGCACCTCGATGGCGTCGACGCTTTGGTAGGGGCGCTGCCGTGCTCGCTTGGACGTGGCCATGTTGTCAGTCTGTCTTGGGCGGGCGGGGTTTGCGTGCGCGTTGGCGGGGTCCGCGTTGGCGCAGCATGTCCAACGGGTTGATGGTGACCGCCGGTTTGAGGGTGGACAACCAGTCGGCCCGCCCCAGCACCTTGAGCACCGAGACGAAGGACGACAACGAGGAGCCGTCGCCCGTCTCCAGCCGACGCACGGCGTTGATGGACACGCCGGCGGACTGCGCCACGTCGTCGAGGGTGAGGTTCATGCGCAGGCGCTGCGCCCGCAGTTGCTCGCCCAGAAGAATCAACAGCTCGGCGGTGGTGTTTGCCTGATTCATAAGCATCCATTTGTGGCTGATAGAGCCATTCTGGCGTTTTAGCGATTCGAAAACGGATTCTAGTGAACCACACGTCGGAAGTGTAGGGATTTTACTTATTTATCCGTAAACGGATATTTATGTGTATCGATGGCGTTTATTGTTCTTTTTCGGATATTTATGACAAATCCACATTCAAGCGTCATCGCACCGCCGTCAGGTGCCCTCAGCATGTGGCGATAGCGACACCGAGCGGGCTCAGTCGTCGAACGGCTTTGCTGGTTCGCGGGAGCGCGGAAGGAACCCAGACCGGCCGCGCTTCGGATGCCGCTTCGCTGCCAGGAGCCTGCGCGGCAGAAACGATCGAGGCGAAAAGTCGGCTGCGCGAGGACAGGTTTTCGACGATTCGCCGGTCCATAGCACGGCTATGGGCCAAGAATCGGCGGAAATCATGGACCGCGCAGACGGCTTTGCAGACCGGTCGACTTCTGTCGCGCAGACTCCTAGCATCGCGTGATGAGTGCACGGGACACCATCCGGCTTTTCCAGACCAGCGAACACGCCTGCGGCTATTGGCCGGAGCGCAGCGCGCGCGACCTCGTGCTCGACCCTGCGGCACCCGAACTGGCGCGGCTTTACCCTGCGGCACTGACTCAGGGCTTTCGCCGCTCTGGCGGCCATGTCTATCGACCCAACTGCCGCGCCTGCCAAGCCTGCTTACCGGTGCGAATTTCGATCAAGGACTTCACGCCGAATCGGACGCAACGCCGCGCATTGCTGAAAGTGAAAACGTGGCGCTTCGTCGACCAGGCACCCGAACCGGAGCCAGGCGTTTTCGCCCTGTATCGGCACTATCTGCAGACCCGGCATCGTCACGGCGGCATGGATGAGGCCGAACCCGCCGACTTCGAGAACTTTATCCGGTGCGACTGGAGCCCGACTCGATTTCTCTGTGCCTACGACGACCAGGACGTCCTGCGCGCCGTGGCGGTCACCGATGTCACCCGTGAGGGATTGTCGGCGGTCTATACCTTCTTCGATCCCGACCTCGCCCAGCTCAGCCTCGGCACAGTCAGCATCCTTCAGCAGATCGCTTGGGCGAAGCGCCTCGGCGTGCCGCATCTCTACCTCGGGTTCTGGCTCGACGGGCATCCGAAGATGCACTACAAACGCCAGTTCTCTGCGCTGGAGGCACGTATCGACGGCGTCTGGCAGCCACTGACCTGAGCGCCCCGCGCATTGGGAAAGTCAGTCCAGCAAACGCGTCATCAGGGCACGCAGTGCGATGGGTTTCAGTGGCTTGTGCAGCAACCACGCTCCACTGTCGCGCACAGCGTTGCGCACGGCTTCGCTGTGGTCGGCGGTGATGATGACGCAGGGAATGTCGTGTGCGCTCACTGGCAGGCGCTCGCGCAAGGCAAGCCCGGTGTCGCCGTCGTCGAGATGGAAATCGAACAGCATCAACGCCGGTCGAGCCTCCGCCAAAGCGGCCAGCACTTCCTGCTCGTTTCTCGCCGCGACGACCTCGCATTGCCAGCCGCGCAACAATTCGCGCATGCCCGCCAACACGGCGGCGTCGTTATCCATCACCAGTACGCGTTTGCCCTGCGCATCGACCGATTCGACCTGGATCGGCGGAACCGTCACCGCCTTCGCCTGCGCGCGAGGCAGTGCGAGCGAGAACACGCTGCCGCGACCGAACTGCGAGCGCAAGCCGATCGGGTGCTTCAACAGCTTGGCGATGCGATCCGAAATTGCCAGACCCAGACCAAGTCCTTGTCCGCCGCGATCCAGACGCCGAAACTCTTCGAAGATGACGCCCTGATCGCGTTCGCGAATGCCCAGGCCGGTGTCCCAGACTTCGATGCGAACCTGCTCGCCTTGACGACGGCAGCCCAGCAACACACCGCCGCGCGGCGTGTAGCGCACGGCGTTGGCGAGAAAGTTCTGCAGCACACGACGCAACAGTTGCGCGTCACTCCGCACCCACAGTCCCGTGCGCGCGGCGTGGAAGCGCAGACCTTTGGCTTCCGCCAGCAGACGGAACTCGTTGCCGAGCGCCTGCAACAAGGGATCGAGCGGGAAAGCCTCGATCTGCGGTGACAAGCCGCCGGAGTCCAGTCTTGAGATGTCCAGCAGACCGGCCAACAGCGACTCTGCGGCATCCAATGAGGCGCTGATGTCAGCGAGTGACTGGCGATACTCGTCATGCTGCATGCGCTGCGCCAACGCGTGCGCAAACAGGTGCGCGGCATTCAAGGGTTGCGCCAGGTCGTGACTGACTGCGGCGAGCCAGCGCGTCTTCGCGTGGTTGGCGCGTTCCGCCTCTGCCCGTGCGGACTCGAACTCGGCAGTACGCGCACGCACACGAAGCTCGAGTGTCTCGTTGGCGCGTTTCAACTCGGCTTCGGCGTGGCGGAAGGCGGTGACATCGGTGAACGTCGCCACAAANNCGCAGGCGACGCTGCACCTCGAACTCGATATCGCCCAGCGAGCCGCCACTCTTCTGCAGGTTGTAGCGCAGCAACTGTTCCACCGGCACACCGATCTGCAGCAGGTGATCGGGATACGCAAACAGATCCTGATAGCGTTGATTCCACGCGACCAACGACAACTCGCGGTCAACCACGGAAATGCCCTGCCCCATGTTCTCCAGTGCGGCTTCCAGCACGCGCTGATTGAAGCGCAAGGCCTGCGAGGCTTCGCCCACAATCGCCGCAACCGCCTCAAGATCGTGGCCATGCGCTCGGCGGGCGGCATCCAGCAACAGACGCGCCGATGCCGCGCCGAGGACGGTGGCGAGCTCGCCCTCAATGGCCGCTTCCAGCTCGGACGGCGCGAGGCGATCGCGCGGCGCTTGCGGGATCATTTCGGCAACCCGCGACTGCGGCAGGAAGCGCGATGCCACGTCGCGCAAGGTGCCATAGTCCAGTCCGGTCGGGCGACGGATACTCGTTGAAGGACGACGCAGCGCCCAGACCAGGGTCAGCGTGGTCGCACCAAACAGGCTGACGACGACCGCTCGCGTGGTGCGACTCCAACCCGAAAGCCCGAGGAATTGATCCGGCAGCAACCAGGACAGATGCGACCACGAGGGGCCGGACAATGCGCCCTGCCAATCGAACGCGTCGATCAGGATGGGCAGCAACAGAATCCAGCACCACAAGGCGAATCCAAACAGCAGACCCGCGAGGACCGCGCGCGGAGGTATGCGCGGTGCCCACACCGCAAATCCCAGCGCCGGCGCAATCGTGGCGACCGCAGAGAACGACAAGGCACCGATATCAGCCAGTGCCTCGGAACCTGCCAGCGTTCGACTGTAGGTCCAGGCCAGCAGGATGACCGCGAGGATGATGACTCGACGCTGCAGCAGAACGCTGCCACGCAAGCTGCGACCGTCACGCGCCGCCCACGGACCCCGCAAAAGCAGCGGCGCGATCAGGTGATTGCCGATCATCAGGCTGAGCGCCAACGTGGCCAGAATGACCATGCCGGTGGCCGCGGACAGCCCGCCGAGAAACGCCAGAACCGCCACCGACTCCGCACCAACCGAGAGCGGCAACGCCAGTACGAACAGATCGGAGGGCACGCCCAGCGGGGCAAGCACCTGCATGCCCGCCATGGCGACCGGAAGGATCGGAATGCCGATCAACACCATGTACAACGGAAACAGCCAGCGCGCCGTCGCCAGATGGCGCGGATCACGACACTCGACCACGCCCACGTGAAACTGATGCGGCAACGTGAACATCGCCAGCACACCGAGCAGGATCAGCGAGGGAAAACCCGCCGCACCCTCAGGCACCGCCGGCATCGGCAAGCTCAGATCAAAACGCGACCACACAAAGACGCCGAGGATCGCCATGGCGCCCAGTTTGAGCAGCGATTCCACCGCCATCGCCAACACCAGTCCGCGATTGTGTTCGGCGGCATTNNAGCGCACTGTCCTGCCACGCAGGTCGCTCGTTGGTGGCCGCCAGGGTGAGCAATGAGAAGCTCATCGCCACCGCTTTCAACTGCAGCGCGATGTAGGGCAAGACGCCCAGCACGGCAATCAAGGTGACACCCGCCGCCAGTGCGGAACTGTTACCGAGGCGTGTGGCGATCAGGTCGGCAAGCGAGGTCGCGCGATGCGCCTGAGCCAGTCGCACCAGTTTGAGCAATAGCCCGATGCCGAACACGAACAGCAGGATCGTGCCGATGAAGGTCGGCGGCAGCCACCAACCGGATCGTGCCGCCTGGGTCACCGTGCCATAGAAGGTCCAGGACGTGCAGTACACCGCCAAGGAAAGCGCATAGACGCTTCCCCAGCGACGCTCAAGAAGATGCGGATACCGCTCGCCAAGCAGGGCCGCACCGAACAGCAGACTCAGCCAGATGCTGCCGACCGATACCAGCAACAGATCAGTCAGCACGCGATGCATCCCACGCGCCGCAGATCATCGGCGAACGTTGCCGCAAACGCTTCCTGCACAACACGCGCTGCGTCCTTGTTGTGCCGCTTCCAATCACACACCCAAGCGGCGCAACGCGGCATCCAGCCACTGCATCTGTACGCCTTCGCGAGTGTCGTAGTCAGCACCCGAGTATCCCCACCAGTCCCAACAGGCCTTAGGATTCAGCGGCGCGAAGCTTGCGCGGGTCTGTGGATACAGCACGACCACATCATTGGCTTGCGCCCAGCCATTGAAGCCAGCGCCAGCGACAAACGCTTCGCCCACCTTGTCGACATTCTGATCGCAACCGTGGAAGGCGACCAGTAGTCCGCAGCGGCCTTGTTCGCACTGTGGTGGTACGAACACATACCCTTCGTCGGCAAGCAGAGGATCCACCTCGTCAGGCAACAACTCACGCTGCTGGAAACGGCTCAACGAGCCTGTCGCGTCCGTGGCGGGCTTAACCTGGTCGCCCAACCAATGTTGGAACACCAGACCTGCCGTATCCACGCCACAGGCGGCAACGAAGGGTGCGGTCGGCTCCATGCACTCGCCGCCTTCCCCCGCCGTGGAAAGTACGTGCGGCAATGCGTGCGTGAAATCGACCTGCACATCGAGGTCATTGCCGCTCTGTCCCAGCAATCGATACAGCGCCTCCGTGGACGCGCCGATTTGCGGCACCACGGTGGAATCGGCACTGCCGTGAAAAACGAAGATGCGATCGCCCTTCATGCCCGCCAGCGGTGCAATCTTGCCTTCATCCGCACGCTGTCGAACCACCGCCGCGAGTTCCACCACATCGGGTGCCGACGGCTCTGCTCGCATGCAAACGGAAAGGGCCGTATTGAGATCGCCCTTCGCACAGCCATACGGGCCACCCGCAATCATTGCCGCCGCCTGGATGCGGTCCGACAAGACCACGTGCGCCTGGGTCGCCATGTAGGCACCCGACGACATGCCGGTCACGGCAACACGACCCGGATCGATCTGCAACGCCGGCAAACCGGGGGACTCTGCGGCGGAAGTGCCGCATCCGCTCGTCAACGGAGCGACGAGAAGGACTCCGATGGTTGCCGCAAGACCTCTTGATCGCGCATGCATTGCTGTTCTCCTGTTCAAAACAACAACGGGCCGGGATCACTCCCGACCCGCTGTAGCAGACGTTCTCAGTACTGATCAGAAATCGTAGCTGGCCGTCAATGACACCGTACGTGGCGCACCGTAGAAGCCCGTCAGGATGCCCAGCGCGCCGATGTTGTAGCCGGTGGTGCGGTATTCCTTGTCGGTCAGGTTGCTTCCATCAAGACTGAAGCGCCACGCCCCTGCAGTCTGGTAGATCAGGCTGGCCGACAGCAGGCCATAGCCTTCCTGCTTGATCGCTTCAGAAAGATCCGTGGTCGGGTAGACCTCACTCTGATAACCATAGGTCAGTCGCGCGCTCAAGTTGCCGCCCGATGCCAGACCATGGCTGTAGATGCCCGACACCGCGCCGGAGAACTCCGGTGCATTCGTGAACTTCTGCAAGTCCGCCACGTTGATGCCGTTGGTGATGAACTCATCGTACTTCGCATCCAACCAAGCCAAATTGCCCTGCAACGTGAAGCTGTCGGTCAACAATGCTTGGTATTCCAGTTCGATACCTTCCACGGTACCCGCACCGGCATTGGTGAAGTCGCCGAAGAAGGTTGGCGGATTGGTGCCCGGAATTTCGGTGAACACCGACAACTGGATGTCTTTGTAGTCGTTGTTGAAGTAGGCCAGGTTCAAGAACAGCCGGTTGTCGAGGAAAGCATTCTTCGCACCAATTTCGAAACTGGTGACCTGCTCGTCTTCAAACGGCAGGCGCGAACGCGGCACCGCCGTCGCCTGGGCGCGGATATTGAATCCGCCCGACTTGAAGCCACGGCTCGCCAGGGCGTACAGCAGCACGTTGTCGGTCACCTGATAATCCAGCGAGATCTTCGGCGAGAACGCATCAAAGCGCTTGGAGTCCTCGAAATCGGCCGCCACCAGCCCATTCGGGGTGGTAAACGTCGCGTCGGTGTAGCCGATGTTGTAGACATCCGCCGCCTTCTCTTCCGACGTGTAGCGTCCGCCCAGGGTCAGCGCCCACTGCGGCGCGAAGTCCCAGGTGAACTCGCCGTAGACGGCAATGCTGTCAGTATCGACCGTGCCCTGCGTGTCGCCGAAGCTCAGGTTGAAGAAGTTGTTGAGCACTTGACCACCGGCCGACCCGGTGAAGTAATACAGACCGGTCACGCCGCGGATGTCTCCGCCGCCGTCGTAGTTGAGCTGGAACTCCTGCGACAGCTGGTCATCGCTGTAGAACGCCTTCACGTCGGCGATCTTGTTCGGCAGGGTATCGAAATCGATGTTGGTCTCGGTATCCGACTCACGGTAGGCGGTAACGGACTTCAGATCCCACGAGTCACCCAGATTCCAGCCCAGCACCATGGACGCACCCAGCATGCTGGTGTCGTTGATGTTCGGCATACCGTTGCGCACGTCGTAACGGTCGTCGAGCGGCACTACACCCGGCGCGAAACGGTTGGGAGCCAGCATCTGCGCACCGCGCACACCGGATTGGTCATCCATCCAGTCAGCACTGAATCGGGCGTAGAAGTCTTCGTTACCGATGTAACCCAAGGTGGCACGCGCAGCCAGGATCTCCTTGTCGGAAATCTCCTGCTCAGTATTGATGTTCTCGCCGTAGCCATCGCGGCTCAACGAGGCGACCGCAAAGCGGCTGACCCAACCATTACCAAGTGGCAGGTTGACGCTGGCTTTGGTATCCAGTTGGTTGTAGCTGCCGTAGGTCACGGAAGCCTTGCCGTACATGTCCTCTTCCAAGGGCGAGGAGATGTACTTGATCGCGCCGCCGATGGTGTTCTTGCCATACAGCGAACCCTGCGGACCACGCAGCACTTCGATGCGCTCGACATCGAACACATCCAGCAGCGCGCCCTGCGGACGAGCGATGTAGACGTCGTCAAGGTACAGGCCAACACCCGGATCAACACCCCACAGCGGATCGCTCTGGCCCACGCCACGAATGTAGGCAGTGATGGTGCTGCTGGAGCCGCGCGCGGCATAGACGGTCAGATTGGGGACCACGGCATCAAGGTCGCTCAAATCTTCAACGTCCAGCGTATCGAGCGTTTCTGCGGTGAACGCGGTGACTGCCACTGGCACTTCCTGCAGGGTTTCTTCGCGCTTGCGCGCCGAAACGGTGATCGAGTCCAGCGTTGCGGTGGCAGCCGCTTCGTCGTTATTGCTGGCCTCCTGAGCAAACACGCCGACGGGCGCGGTCAACAGGACGGCAATGGCGAAACAGAGCGGATGACGCTTCATGTGGAATCCCCTCCCAGGGTGATCTTGAGGACAGTCGACAGCCGGACGGCCACGATGCTGCGCAGACTACGCAGCGAAGGGATTTACGAAACGTGTACCTTCGTACAGTGCCTACAGGCAGGGTGCTGCGCGTCCACACCATCGCAGTCGACTTCGCGAATCTGGGTGAACTCGATCCGCGCCGTCGTTCCCTGCCCTGCCTCGCTGAACAGTCGAACGGGCCAGCCAAAGCGGGTGGAAAGCCGACGCACGATGGTCAGACCCACGCCCTGCCCACCCGGTTTGCGCATGCCACCGCGAAAGTACGGATCGAACGCCTGTTCGAGTTCCTCCGCGTTCATGCCGACACCGGTGTCGACGATATCGACGTGATCGCCATCGACCACCACGGTCACCGACCCCGCATCGGTGTATGTACAGGCATTTCGCAACAGGTTGGAAGCGATCACCGACAGCACACGCGGCGACCCGCGCACGAAGAACGGCTGCACGATGCGCAGCCCCAACGCGAGCCCCTTTGCGGAAGCGATGGGCTG
>DEHW01000156.1 GCA_002352135.1 Lysobacterales bacterium UBA2790 | reverse complement strand
GCAGTTGACCATTGGGATCGGCAGCCAGTTCGTAGCGCGCCAGAAACGGGTGCCGCTTGCCAGTCAACTGCATATCCAGTGAACGCGGCAGTTTGATGCGTACCGCGCGCCCGCTGTGCCAGGCCGCCACGGCCGCCACCGCTGCGAACGGGTTTGCCTGCGTTTCCTTGCCGCCAAACCCGCCGCCCATGCGCAGGCTGCGGCAGACCACGCGATGTGCAGCCAGACCCAGCACGCGCGCCACGATGATCTGGGTCTCGGTGGGATGCTGCGTTGAGGCGACGATCTGTACGACGCCTTCACTGTCGATCTGCACCCAACTGGCCTGGGTTTCCAGATAGAAATGATCCTGCCCGCCGATCTGCACTTCACCTCGCAACTGCACGGGTGCGCCGTCCAGCGTCGCCTGCACATCACCACGCACAATGCACGACGGCGGTAGATGAAAACTCCCCTGTTCAAGTGCCTGCTGAATACTCAAACACGCAGGCAGCACCTCGTAGTCGACTCGCACGCGCTGCGCGGCGCGCTGCGCCAGCTCTTCGCTGTCAGCCAGCACCCAGGCCACGGCTTGACCGTGATAGTGGACGAAATCTACCGGAAACAGCGGCTCGTCATGCAGGATCGGACCGGTGTCGTTCTCACCCGGAACATCTTTGGCGGTCAGCACGCGCCAGACCCCAGGCATGTGCTCGGCATCCGCGCAATCCATCGCCAGAATGCGCGCATGCGCGTGCGGCGACTGCACGGGATACAAACTCAGGGTGCCCTGCGGCATCGGCAATTCATCGGCGTACGCAGCACGACCGGTGACATGCGCCCGCGCGCTTTCGTGTTTCAGGTCGCTCATGCCGAGACCTCCATACCGCGCAGGTCGTCGACATAGCGCCGCCACAGATTGCCGCACAACGCGAGCCGGTATTCCGCGCTGGCGCGGTGATCGCTCAAGGGTGCCAAGGACGCGACAATCTGCTGCGCGATGTCGTCCACGGTCTCTGCCGACAAGCGCTTGCCGAGCAATGCCGCTTCGACCCTCGGCAAGCGAATCGGTGTTGCCGCCACACCG
This sequence comes from Lysobacterales bacterium UBA2790, assembly GCA_002352135.1. GTDB lineage: Bacteria > Pseudomonadota > Gammaproteobacteria > Xanthomonadales > Xanthomonadaceae > Aquimonas. The sequence goes on along the minus strand of DEHW01000156.1, from coordinate 3,280 downwards.
CCGAAGGCCAAGCGCGCGGACAGAACCAAGCCCTCCCCGTTCAGCCGCAGGGCGAAACAACTGGCGACGATGCTGATGTCATCGGTCTGCCGCTTGGCGATCTTGTAAAAGCGCGTCTGCAGCGCCGTATCGCAGGGCACGCGCACCGCGACGATCATCTCGTCGTCGCGGCGCAAGGTCTGCCGGTAGCCGGTGAAGTAGTCGGCCATCGCCAACACGCGTTCGCCTTCCAAACTGCGCAGAACGATGTCGGCATCCAAGGCCAGCAACAGTGGCAACAGATCACCAATCGGCGAGGCACCGCCAATATTGCCGCCAAGCGTCGCACGCTGACGCACCTGTTTGGCGGCAAACCACGGGATCAGATCCGCCAGCACCGGCAAATGATCGATCAATTCATCCGCCATCCGCGCCAGCGTCACCCCGGCACCGATCTCGATAGCCGAAGACCGCCTTTCGATCTTCTGCAGGGCGGCAATCCGATCCAGTGCGATATAGCGACCGTCCGTCCCTTTGCCACGACTCAGCAACACACCGAGGTCGGTGGCACCCGCGATCCATTGCGCATCGGGATGTTGCTGCTTCAAGGCCAGCGCTTCGCCGATACTGAGCGGACTGAAGTAACCGCCGAGCTCGGCCGCCGGAAGAACCGGCAAACCTTCGCGCAAACGCGCGCGAAAGTGATCCTCGCCGCGCGGCAGGGCATTCAATTGTTCGGTCGCGGTACGAATCGCGCGATAGCCGGTACAACGACACAGATTGCCTTCGATATCGTGATCGCTCAGCGGCGCATCGGCATACCAGCCTGCGAACAGACTCATCACAAAGCCNNCGCCCCACCAGCGCGCCGATGGGCAGCAAGCAGGCATTCACCGATTCGTAGCGAACTTGGCCGTCCGCATCGCGATTCAATAGCACCACGGTGCAGGCCCCGCAATCGCCGTCGCCGCAGCCCTCTTTAGTGCCGGTCAAATGTCGCGCTTTGAGCCAGCGCAACAGGGATTCGGTCGGTTTCCTGTCGTTGAGGTCGATGGCGCGACCGTTGAGTTGAAAGGTCTTGGCTGTCATATCACGAGGGTAGCGGTTGATCGCGGCACGAACAACGGACATCACGCCGCAACACCCATCAGTCTTGCTACGCTCGTCGCGAAGGCTGTCAGGCGCATCTCTGCGTATTGGCTCGATAGACGACTCCCTTGCGGACCCAGGCATGGACTCCCAGCAGTTCCAACGAATCGAAACGCTGTTCAACGAACTGATCGAGCTGCCCAGCGATACGCGTTCTCGACGGCTTGAAGCCTTGGCGCTCAGCGAACCGGAGATCTTGCCGCATCTACATGCGCTGCTGACCGGCAGCATGCTTGACGCTGGCGAGCTGACTGCATTGCAGGACATCGCCAGCGCGGTTCGGGATGCCTCCGCCGATGAGCTCACGGAAGGCAGTCAGATCGGCGACTACACCCTGCTGAGAAAGCTCGGCGACGGCGGTATGGGCACGGTGTTTCTTGCTGCCGCGGGCGGGGCAGATCAGCCGAAGGTGGCGATCAAACTCATCCGCTCTGGTTGGATCACCCCTGAGCTGCGGCGACGTTTTCTGTCCGAGAGCCGCGCACTGGGGGTCCTGGATCACCCGAACATCGCCCGCATCATCGATAGCGGGAGCACACCCGATGGACGTCCCTGGTTTGCGATGGAATATGTCGATGGACTGCCGATCACCCAGTGGGCCGCACAGCAGAAGCTGGATCTGGCGCAGCGCATCCAACTGGTTCTACCCATCTGCGAAGCCATTGAACACGCCCATCGCAAGGGATTGATCCACCGCGACCTCAAGCCATCGAACCTACTGGTGCGCGACGATGGGTCGCTGGGTCACCCCATGGTCATCGACTTTGGCGTCGCCAAGTTGATCGACCGCGGCGAGCTGGAACGCAGTTTGATCACGCATATGGGCGAGCTGGTCGGCACGCCGGAATACATGAGCCCGGAACAAGCCACCTTGGGCGAGCTGGATGTCGATACGCGATCCGATGTCTACGCCTTGGGTCTCGTCCTTTACGAATTGCTGTGTGGTGCGCTGCCTGTTTCTACCGTTGAACTGCGCCGTCTTGCCTTCTTGGAAATGTGCCGGGTGATTCGTGAGCAGGAGATCACTGCACCCAGTCGTTTCTCGCCGCCAGAAGGATCGGACAGCGGACGCTGGCGGCACGCCTTGCGCGGTGATCTGGACGCGGTCCTGTTGAAGGCACTCTCGAAGGACCGCGAGCGCCGCTATGACTCGGTCAACGCGCTGTCGCTGGATCTTCGTCGCTTTCTGTCGCATCAGCCGGTCACCGCACAAGCGCCCAGCCTGCGCTACATCGCCGGAAAATTTGTTCGTCGGCATCGCATGGGCGTGGCAGCGGCAGTCCTGTCGATGTCCGCATTGGGCATTGGGGCAGGCCTATCCGCGTGGGGATATTGGCGTGCCGAACGGGCGCTGGGTCGAATGAACTGGAGTCTCGGCGAAGCGGAATTGCGCAACGACATCGCCAACAGCTACGCCGACGCACTAGCCAGACTGTTCGGCGAAGAAGCCGATGCCAGCGCACTCACCGCACAACTGCTGCGCTATGCTGAGGAGAGCCATGCCAACTGGCAAAAGGACCCAGACAACGCCGCGCTGCGCGCCTTTGCGGTCGGTCGGCATTTGCTGAACCGCCATGATTACGTCAACGCGAAGACCGTCCTTGATCGCTGGATTCAGGCGAACTATGGTCGTCAGGACCTTCGTGCGCTCGGTTGGCAATTGCTAGGCTTTGCCCACAAATACATTGCGGACAATGCCGCTGCACTTTCTGCCTTCCGACAGGCAGCCAATCCGCGTCACGTCTATGAGATGGATACGCCCGGTCATGCTTCCGGACTGGTGCAAATCGCGCTATTGAGTCGCGAGCCGACGGATGCGCAAGCCGCCGAACACGCCATCGAACGCGCCCTGCTTGCTGTTCCGCCGGGCGCACAGACCATGTCGCTGATGAACACACTTGGTCAGTTGCGCTCTGGCTTGGGCGACTACGAGGGCAGTCTGCAAGCCATCCAGCGCGCGGTTGCGGAGATCGACGCGCATCCGCATGCGGAGATTGCCGGGCGCTCGATCAACCGCCTCAACTATGCGTGGATGAGCCTGAAGGTGCGGCACGATACAGCCACCGCAGTCCATCAATTGCGGCGTGTTCGCGAGGAAGACGCTGTCAATGAAGGACGTTCGCTGAATACGGGATTCGCATTGGAGGTTGAA
>DEHW01000040.1 GCA_002352135.1 Lysobacterales bacterium UBA2790 | reverse complement strand
TGCACTTGATTCTTGAGACCGCCGCCGCCCGCGACATCATCAATCGCACCCGCATTATTGGCAGTCGCATTGATCGCGGCGCTTATGAAAGTCCGCAGGACGACCTGAATGGCTTCATCGTCAGTACCACCGCGGATAACGGTAACAACGCCAGCCCTACGCCTGGCTCACTGCGTGCCGCGATCCAGGCGGGCAACGCGGCGGGCGCGCCATACAAGGTCAGCTTTCAGCTGAATGCAAGCTGCCCTGCGGTCATCACTGTTTCGACCGCTCTGCCCGATTTCACCGGCAACGTGACCATTGATGGCCGTACACAGACCGGCTGGAGCCCGAACACGGGCGACGGCGCCTTCGATGCGACGCTATGTTTGGTCTTGAACGGTAGTGGCAGTGTCTCGGTTCCGTGGGCCTTCCATGTACCTAGCAACGCGAGCAGTGCGCAGTTGACGATCAAAGGCATGGCGCTCTCGGGCTTCACCGATGCGGCCATCAAGCTGGAGGGCGGTCATGACCACCACCTGCAGGGAAATCAGATCGGTGCCGTTCCGTTCACCAACGCCAGTGACAAGGGCATCTATGTCGGCGGAAGCGCCAGCGGGAGTTACATCGGTGGATTCGACGATCCGTCGTCGGTGAATCTCATCTCCGGTACCGACACCGCGGGGATCTACCTTGAAAACGCAGTAGGCGGCTCGGTGATTGCCAACAATCTGATCGGCTTCCAGACCGATGGCCTCAGTCCGCTCAGCAATGGCATCGGCATCTACCTCTTCAACTCGCCCGGCAATCTCATCAGCTACAACTACGTTGGTAACAGCGACAATGCGGGCATCCAGATCTCCGGTCCCAGCGCACTCCAGAATATCGTGCAGACCAATAATATTGGCGTGAATCGACTGGGTGGCGCGGCGGGTAATGCCACCGCCTGGGTTGCGCTGAGTTTCGCGGCACAAGCCAATACCATCGGTGCCCCAGCTTCGGCGACATGGGGCGGCAATTTCATCATGCACAACGGCGGCCCGGGCGTATGGGTGACGCCCAGCGGTGGAGCCAGCAATCGCGTGCTGTCGGGCAATTTCTACTCGAACGGCGGTTTGCCGATTGATCTGGATGGCAGCGGCCCCACAGCGAATCCCAGCGGCCCGGGCAGCAGCGGACCGAATCTGCGCCAAGCCCACCCGATATTGACCCAGGCTCTCCGCAGTGCTGCAGGTACCACGAGTACGTTGGTGGGCAGTCTTTCAGCCAGTCGTGGCAACACAAGCTATCGCTTCGACGTCAATCACGCCGCTGAATGTGGTGCCAATGGCCGTGGCGTCGGTGGCTACCCGTTGGCGAAGTTCAATGCGACGACCAATGCGAGCGGCCAAGTGAACATCAACGCTGGAATTGCCTTTCCCTTCGTTATGAATCTGGGCGCGATCAGCGCTACCGCCACGGACCCGGATGGCAACACCTCGGAGATCAGCAACTGCGTGATGGAAGTGCTCGACAACAACCCCGGTGTTTTTGCGGACGGCTTCGAATAAGTCCCTCGTGTTTGCACGCAGGAGGTTCAGTGTGACTGAACCTCCTGCGCGCGGTGTCGCAGATGCGCGATCTGAAGGGTGTCACAGGCGACAATTCGGTGCTGTGGAGGAGTCTGGGCGCGCGCTAGCCCAAGCCAACAGGCAATCGCAAGATGAAGCGCGCGCCGCCCTCGGTGCGGTTTTCCGCCAGCAATTGACCGCCATGCTCTTCAGCAATTTTGCGCACTATGGCGAGACCGAGCCCCGTGCCTTTCGCTTTGGTGGTGCGATAAGGCTCGAACCAGCTGGCATCAAACCCCGTGGGCAGGCCGGGTCCGTCGTCTTCGACGCTCAGATCCAACCACTGGCGACCTGCGTCGTCGCGCAGGCGCGTTCTCACGAGCAGTTGCAGCACATTGCGTTCTGCGCTGGCTTCCTGTGCATTCTTCACCAAGTTGTGCAATACCTGACGCAAGCGGCCTTGATCGGCGCGTGGATTTGGCAGTTCCGTCTGCAAGTCCCGAACCAGCTGCAGGCGCGGGTCGTTGTCGTAGAGGTCGAGCACTTCGTCGACCAGCGCATTGAGATTGACCGGACGCAGTTCCAGTTGCGGCGCGCGAGCGTACTCGCCGAAGGCATTGACCAGCGTCTTCAATGCATCGACCTGCGCCACGATGGTATGCGTGGCGCGGTCCAGAACCTCGGCATCGTCCGGTTGCAGGCGTGGCAGGACACGTCGCCGCAAACGTTCAGCAGCGAGCTGGATCGGTGTCAGCGGATTCTTGACCTCGTGTGCCAAGCGTCGCGCCACTTCCGACCAGGCCGCATCACGGCGCGCACGATCAATCGCGGTGGTGTCGTCGATGACGATGGCTTGACCTGCATCGGGGAGCCCGGCACCGCGCAGGATCAGCAACTGACGTTCCGACTCGCGGGCGAGACTGATCTCCTGCCGCCATTCCATCGCGCCATCCTGCAGCCGTTGCAGCACGCAATCGATGATCGGTTGATGCAATGAGGTTGCCTCGCCGAGCACGGCCAGTGGCAGGCCAAGGTAATCCGCCAAACGTCGTCCGAAAAGATCATCGGCCGCCTGATTGCTGCCGCGCAGGCGGCCTTCGCGATCCAGCACCAGCACGGCGGACGACAGCCGTGACAGCACGCTTTCGAGGTAGGCGCGCTGGCGCTCGGTCTCCTCTGCGCTGGTGCGCGCGCGCGCCTGAGTGAGCTGCAATTCGCGGGTCATCTGGTTGAAGGCACGCACCAGGAAACCGAGCTCGTCATTGCTGACTTCGGGCAATTCCTGGCCAAGCTGCCCTTCACCGACCGCGCGCGCTGCCTGCGCCAGTCGCGTGATCGGTGCCACCACACGCCGCGCCAGATCGAAGGCGATCAACACTGCGAGGAACACCGAAATCAGCACCACGAAACTGAGGATCAGCACGAACACCGCTTTGAGCGACTCGCGCAGGAATCCCGCCTGACGCGTGCCGAAAACGGCGGCTTCGATACGTTCGGAGCGCTCGGCATAGTCAACAGGCACAGCAAACAAGGCCTGCACGTGTCGCCCGCTGGTGTCGCGCGGCAGTTTGCGCAGCACACGCACGAAACTGCCCTGCGCCAAGCGTTGCAAGCTGACATGTCGGCCCGCGCTGCGAAGGGCGAGTAGGGCATCTTCCTCCGGTGGTGCGGGCAGCAGGAAGGCGGGCTCCGAGGCCGCGAGGGCGGCCACGCGTCCATCGGCTTCAAACAAGACCAACTGCGCTGCCTGCACTTCGTCCAAGGCATCTTCGAGCGCGAGGGCTTCACCCAAGGGCGCTTCGCCCAGACGCGCCAGGACCTGTTCGGTTCGTTGGTTGGCCTGCGCCTCGTGTTCCTGCAGTGCCTGTCTGGCAATCGCCAGCGCATCTTCCAGCGCGGGCACGTTGTTGGCGCGTAGCCAGGTGTCCACGGTCGCTTCGATGAAGCGAACGCTGAAGCCATAGGTCAGCAGCACTGGAGGCAAGGCCAGCACCAGCAACAGAATCAGCAGGCGTCGCGTGGTGCGTGCACCCGGCGTACGTTCATTGAGCTGGCGCCGCAGTTTCCACAGTCGACTGCCGATGGCCACGGCGAGCAGAAGCAAGGCCAAGGCGGCCGCAGCGAAGACCATCGGGTAATAGCGTGCGTAGTCGTTGCCAAATCCTTCCGCGTCGGCGGCGAGATACATCGCCGAAAACAACAGCACCAGCAAGGCCAGGGCGGCGGATGCGGTGCCCAGTCGGCGCGCCCAGGGTTGCAGACGACTCATGGTGTGTTCGCCTCCAGCAGTGCAAAGGGCGCTGATTGCAAGGCCCAGTCGGCGCGATCAATCAATGCAGGCAAGCGCAGCGGTGTCGGTAAGGCGGCGAGATCAAAGCTGACACGCACATTGTCAGCACAATCGCGACTACCCGCTGTCACGGGCAGACGGACGCGGCGCAGCGCGGCCAGCATGGCGCTGCGCCGCGCGAAACGACGTTGACTGGATTCACCGGCACCGACGCGCTGCAGTTCGTATTCGTCGGTCAGAGGCGAGTACGTCAGCACCACGCGCGGTGCCTGCGGGTCGTCGCAGCCATCCAGTTCGTAACGTAGATGCAAGGCGATGCCGTTGGAAAGCGCTTCCAACATGATCGCGGAGAAGCGCAAGTGCTGCTCGACTTCCAGCGTCTCACGTGCACCATCCGCGCCGATCTGCGCGTGCAGAATCTCGGCCCGTTCGGGTGTGGCAGCCGAGCAGCCCAGCAAGCACAGTGCAAGACTGCAGCAAAGCGCGACCAGTCGGGAGATCAGCGCTCGCATCGACGAGGCCTCAGCCTTTCTTGCCCAGGGCGGCAACGAAGAATCCGTCGCCTTCGGCCTCACCAGGCAGACGTTGCCAGCCCGCACCGCTGGGGCGTCCGAAGCTGGCGTCCAAGGCAATGCTCTGCGCATCTGGATGCGCAGCGAGGAAGGCGTCCACAAGGTGCGCGTTTTCGTCCTTCAGCACTGAACACGTGGCATAGACCAAACGGCCGCCTTCCTGCAGCAAAGGCCACAGCGCCTCAAGCAATGCGCGCTGACGCTGCAGCAAAGCAGGCAAATCGGACTCGCGTCGATGCAACAGAATGTCGGGCTGACGCCGAATGACGCCGGTGCCGCTGCAGGGTGCGTCGATCAGGATGCGCTCGAATCGCTGACCGTCCCACCACTGCGAAACTTGCGCCGCATCGACGGCACGCAGATCCACTTTGACGCCTTGCCGCCGGAAAGCATCTTCCATACGTCGCACGCGTCGTGCATCGACATCCAGCGCAAGAATGTCTGCCTGCGGGCAGAGATCATGCATCTGCACGGTCTTGCCTCCGGGTGCGGCGCAGGCGTCCAGTACCCGGTGTCCCGGTTGAATATCCAGTGCGCGAACCGCGTTCTGCACGGAAATATCCTGCACCGCGAAGTGGCCTTGCGCCCATCCCGCCAGCAGGATCGGCTGGCCGCTGTCGATCAATTTCAGCGCACGGGCCTGCTCGGGACTCGCCTCACTTTCGACACCTTGGGCACGCCAGGCAGTGCGCAACTTTTCCGTGTCTTCGACGCGGGATTGATTGACGCGCACCCAAACCGGTGCTTCGGTGATGTTGTTGGACAGAATGGAGAGGACGTCCTCTGGCCAATCCTGGGCCAAGCGTTGATAGAGCCAGTCCGGATGGCTGTAGCGCAAGGCGGGTGCAGCGCTGTAGCGAGCTGCCAGAGAATCCCGTTCGCGCAAGAAACGTCGCAGGATGGCATTGGCAAGCCCGGCATGACGCGGGTGCTTGACGCGCACCGCTTCGACCGTCGCGGCCACCGCCGCATGTTCGGCCAAGCCCAAGGCATCGAGTTGCGCCAGGCCGATCAGCAGTAGCGCATAGACCTCTCGCATTGCCGGTGGCAGCGGTTTGTCGAGCAAGGCGCAAAGCAAGTCGTCGTAGCGTCGCCAGTGACGCAGGCTGTGAAAGCACAGGGATTCGCATAGTGCGCGATCACGCGGATCGGCCAGCCCGCCGAGTACGCCCGGTAGTGCCGCCTTCAGTGAGCTGCCCTCGCGCACCGACAACAGCACCGTCGCCGCCGCGCGCCGCACTGCGACGCCGGGTGGAAATCGATGCGCTGGCGATACTCGCGTTGATGGACTCATGACAGTGGTGTCCGCCGCGCATTCAGATAGTCCGCGACCGGCTGCACGCGGCCGCCCTCACGCTGTACATCGAGCAAACGCAACACACCCTGAGCACATGCCAGATCGATGCCCTCGCGATCCGCCTTCAGCACGTACCCGGGCGACTGTCCGTGATTCTCGTCCAGCGCTTCGGCGCGGTGCACACGCAGGCGCTCGCCTTGCAATTCGAGTTCCGCCACCGGCCAGGGCGAAAAAGCGCGCACGCGGCGTGCCAAGTCCTGCGCAGACTGCTGCAGGTCGAGGCGCGCTTCGGACTTTTCCAGCTTGTGCGCGTAACGCACGCCAAGCTCGGGTTGTGCTTGCGCGACCGGCTTCAGCCCGATGCGCAGCAAGGTCAGACCGTCGTGCATGACCTGCGCGCCCAGCGCGGCCAAGCGGTCATGCAGCTCACCCGCCGTCTCCTGTGCGCTGATGTCGAGTTGACGGCGCAGCAGCACTGGACCGGTGTCCAGGCCCTTTTCCATCTGCATCAGGCAGACGCCGGTTTCGGTATCCCCGGCTTCGATGGCACGCTGAATCGGCGCGGCACCGCGCCAGCGCGGCAGCAGGGAGGCATGCAGGTTCCAACAACCGTATCGCGGAATATCCAGCACCGATTGCGGCAGGATCAGGCCGTAGGCCACCACGATCATCATATCCGGCTGCAGCGCTCGCAGTGCTTCCTTGTCGGCTGGATTCTTGAAATTGAGTGGCTGGCGGACCTCGATGCCATGCGCCAGCGCCAGAGCCTTTACCGGGCTGGGCGTGAGTTGCCGACCGCGTCCTGCGGGACGATCCGGCTGGGTGTAGACAGCAACCGGCTTCAGACCGTCGTCGATCAGACGCTGCAGTGGCGGCAGGGAAAATTCGGGCGTGCCCGCGAAGACGATGCGCAGGGGTGAGCTCATGCGTGAATTTCCGTCGTTGGATGGATGCGGGTCAGGCGGCGCCACGGCGTTGCTTGGCGAGTCGCTTCTTGACCAGGTCACGCTTCAGTGGTGACAGGTAGTCGACGAAAAGTCGGCCATCCAAATGATCCATTTCATGTTGGATGCAGATCGCCAGCAGACCATCGGCATCCAGTTCGTAGGGTTCACCATGGCGGTCGAGCGCTCGCACACGAATGCGATCTGCACGATTGACGTCGGCAAAGATGCCCGGCACCGACAGGCAGCCCTCCTGATAGGTCGTCTGACCGTCCTTGGAGAGGATCTCGGGATTGATGAACACGCGAGGCTCGTTCTTCTCTTCCGAGATATCGATCACCATGAAGCGCAGATGCACATCAACTTGACTGGCGGCAAGGCCGATGCCTGGCGCGGCGTACATGGTCTCGAACATGTCGTCGAGCAAGGTCTGGAACGCAGGTGTGAAATCTGCGGTCGTGACCGGACGCGCTTTGCTGCGCAATCGTGGATCGGGAAACTCAAGGATGGTCAGGCGGCTCATGTCTTGCTCGATTCGGGGTGGCTCGCTCAGGTTCGGCGTGCCATGGGCATGGTCATTGCGTTGATTATCCGCACTTTCCGGCAACAATCGACTGAACCGGATGCGGCAGTCGGCATTTGTCGCGTCTTGGGTGGTCTGTTCGGTCGGCAACCAATCCAATGGCAAGCTGTGAATCAGGCCACGTTTTCGTGCCTCTCGCAGTCAAATGTAAGCTTTCGCAAATTCGACGGCATACGTTATAGTGCAAGCAACCTGCTAGATAAATCAGGTAGATGGCCGCCATGCTTAAAAAAATGCTTTCAGTTTTCGCTGCTGCTGCGCTGACTTTTGCCAGCTGTGTGCTCGCCCAGGAGTTGCGCGAAGACCACCCGGACACCTATGTGGTGCAAAAGGGTGACACCTTATGGGACATCTCTGCTCGATTCCTCAAGCAGCCTTGGCTTTGGCCGGAAATCTGGCAGGCCAATCCGCAGATCGAGAATCCCCACCTGATCTATCCGGGTGATGTCATCAGCTTGGCGTACTTGAACGGGCGCCCGCGCCTCACCACAGAGAGTGGAAGCGGGCCCGAAATTCGCGGTGGTCGCGAGGAAGCGATTCCGACCATACCGCTCAGCGATGTCGAAGCCTTCCTGCGCAGTCGACGCGTGCTGGACGAGGAGCCGCGTGATCTGCCTTACGTTCTGGCGATCGAAGAGAACCGTCTGCGTGGTGCCTCCGGTCAAGTCGTGTACGTCCGCGGGGCCGAGTTTGAACCCGGTCAGCGCTGGGCGATTGCACGCCCCAGCGTGATGTTCGCCAAAGTCACCCATCCGGTGATTGGCGCGCCACGGCGTATTGGCGAAGCGTGGAATCGCGACAAGGGCACCCAGTTCCACTCGATCAAGAATGCCTGGGCCTACTACGTGATGCCCGAAAAGCATTTCGACACCTTGGGTTGGGAAATGGCCGATATCGCCACCGGGCAGATTACGGTCGGCGGCGATCCGGCCACCCTGTTGATCGATGATGAGGGTATCGAGATCAAACAGGGCGACGTCCTGATGCCGATTCTGTCACCCGCCTATGACCTGCATTTCACCCCGCACGCGCCGAAGTCGGTGCCGGCCGATATGCGTGTTCTGGCGGTCACCGATTATCATCGTGTTGGTGGACCGCGTGATGTCGTCGCCCTTTCGGCGGGCGTGCGAGAAGGCGTGGAGAACGGTCAGGTCTACTCGCTGTGGGGCGAAGGTGAAATGGTCCGCGATGACATCGCCTATCGCACCCGATTGGGTGCGGCCGACAACAAGGTGAAACTGCCGGACGAGTTTGTCGGCCACGTGATGATCTTCCGCACCTTCGACAAGGTCAGCTATGGCTTGGTCATGGACGGTGTTCGTCCGGTGTGGACGGACAACATCGCCAAGGCGCCCGTCGAGCTGCCTTGATCGCCGTGACCGAGGCGCAACAGCGCTGGTTGATTGCATTGCGCGCGCCCATCCCGGCGCGCGTTTTGCGTTCTGTGGCTGAGCGATCGCCCGACCTGAGTGCGCTGTTTGCACTGGACGCGGCGCAGCGGCAAAACATCGGTCTCAGTGACGACGCTTGGCGTGCACTCCAGCAACCAGACCCGCAGACGCTGGCGCGCGACCGCGCGTGGTTGTCCGAATCCCACAATCATCTGTTGACCTGGGGCAGTGAGGACTACCCGAGTCTGCTGTGCGAAACGAGCGCTGCGCCAGCGGCGCTGTTCGTGCAGGGCGATCCGCACCTGCTATGGCGGGCGCAGGTCGCCGTGGTCGGTAGTCGCAATCCCAGTGCGGGCGGTGCAGACAACGCACGCGCCTTTGCCCACGCCCTAGCTGAGGCCGATCTGTGCGTCACCAGTGGTCTGGCCGATGGCGTCGACACCGAAGCCCACCGCGCCGCACTCGATGCCGGACAGCCGACCATCGCCGTCGTCGGCACGGGGCCGGATGTCGTGTATCCCGCACGCAATCGACGCCTTGCCGAGCAGGTTGCGAAGCAGGGTTGCATCGTCAGTGAGTTGTGCCCGGGCACCGGTGCGCGACCCGATCATTTTCCGCGTCGCAACCGGATCATCGCGGGCTTGAGTCTGGGCACTTTGGTCGTCGAGGCGGCGTTGAAGAGTGGCGCCCTGATCACCGCGCGCCAGGCCAGCGAACTCGGACGCGAGGTGTTTGCCATTCCGGGTTCGATCCACAATCCCATGGCGCGTGGCTGCCATCAGTTGATTCGCGAGGGCGCGCTGTTGATCGAGCATGTACAGGAAGTGCTGGACGCGATCGCGCCGGCAGCGCAGCGACTCGGTGCCAGCTTGCAACGGCGCTTGCATGGCCTTGATGAATCGCCTTCCGCCGACACCCTGAACGCGCCAGTTGGCGATCCGGACTATCAGCGTCTGCGCGCGGCGCTGGGACACGATCCGGTGGCATTGGACGCTTTGGCCGAGCGCAGCGGGTTGACCGTCGCCGCCCTATCCTCCATGCTGCTTTTGCTGGAGCTGGAAGGCATTGTGCAAGCTTCGCATGGCCGCTACTCGCTCCGTATGACCTGATCGTCCCACTGATGCAGTCTGATGTGCCTCGCCCAGCGCGTTGGAGGATGGATGAAAGAGACTGTGCTGGACGTTCTGCTGTACTTGTTCGAAAACTACTTCTATGCCGACCCGGACGCCGTGCGTGACCGCGATTCGATGCAGGCTGGCTTGCTGCAGGCGGGATTCAGTCCTGCCGAGATTAGCAAGGCCTTCGTCTGGCTGGAAGACTTGCGCGCGCTTGAGCACCCCGAGCTGTCGGTTCCACCGACCGAGCAGGGCCCGATCCGTGTCTACTCCACCCATGAGCAGACTCGACTGGATGCCGAGTGCCGCGGCTTCCTGATGTTTCTTGAGCAGAACGGCGTGTTGGACCCGCAGCAGCGCGAGCGCGTCATCGACCGCATCATGGCGCTGGATCAGCCCGAAGTGGATCTGGAAGACCTCAAGTGGGTCGTCCTGATGGTGCTGTTCAACCAGCCAGGCACAGAAGCCGCCTTCGCCTGGATGGAAAGCCATATGTTCGCGGCCGATCCGCTGGCCACGCATTGACAGGTTGCTTGACGATGCGGATTGATGCCGGTGATTTCCTGAATCCGTCAACAGAGACTCAGACATGAGCCATCCGGATGCGATCTGGTACTACGTCGACGCTCAGGGCCAGCAGCAGGGGCCGGTCACTGCGCAAATTGTGGCGGGACATTTCCGGCTTGGCCGTCTGACCGCCGCCACGCTGGTCTGGCGTGACGGCCTGCCAACGTGGGTCGGCCTGGAGGAAGTCCGCCAGGAGTTGGGAATCGTCATCGTCGCACCGCCGACCGCAGTAGCTCCTCCTGCGCTGCCAGCGGCGACGCCACAGCAAGAAGCGCCCGCACGCCCCGCATCCGTTGCCACACCGGTACCGATGGTCGCGCCGAGCCTCGGCGCGCAGGACATCGTCTACGCCGGGTTCCT
>DEHW01000119.1 GCA_002352135.1 Lysobacterales bacterium UBA2790 | reverse complement strand
CGCTCGCGCGCCAGTTGGGCGTTGAAGTTGGCGATCTCGTTGATCGTGTTGACGTTGAGCAGTTCCTTGAAACGCGCCACAAAGCGCGGCAGGTCGTCCCGGTTCAGTTGCGTCAGCAGGTTCTCGTACTCGAAGGCCGCGTCCAGGCTGGCATCCATCTCGGCGGTTTCAAGCTTGAACGCATCCTTGAAGGAAGCCATGGCCTTGATGATTCTCTCGGCCAGCCGATTTGCGATCTTGGTTTCGTTGTCGATCCGGGTTTGCAACCAGCCGCGCACGTCCTGTTCGCGGTTGTCGCAGGACTCCACGGTCAGTTGATGCTCGCCCAGGGCCTCTGCGCGCATGACTTCCAGCGTCGCCGCCAGCGCTTCATCCACGACCGCGCCGGCAAGCAGCAGCTCGGTCTGTTGTCGAAGTTCCTGAGTATCCGAGCGGCGCTGTTCCAGCTTGGCCCGCTTCTCGCGCGAACCTTGCAACTCCGTGCCGGTTTCCTTTTGCGCCCTCTGCAGCTCGCGCAGGTTTTCGTTGAGCTGCTTGAGGACATCGGACGCCGATTCCAGCCGGCTCCGCTCATCCGTCAGTTGAGCGATCTCGGTGGCCACGCTGGCCCAGTCCAGCTCCTCGAACGCGGTGAACTCTTCAAGGCGAATCAGCGCATCGAGACGGCTCGTCAGTCCGTTGCGTTCCTTCTGAATTTCACCGATCCGGCTGCCGACGTCGCCGAGCTGCGTTTCAAGCTGACGGCGCCTGCTTTCCAGTGCGGCGATCTTGGCGCTGTTGCTCCAGCCCAGGACATAACGGCTCCGGTCATCGATGCGGTGGCGGTCGTCCTTTTCGTGTCGGCCGCTCGGATCCTTGATCTGGCCGGCGCGGGTGATGGCCCGCGTCTCCCGGCGGAACTGTTCTTGCGTGGCGCAGCAGACCACGTCGAAACGATGGGCAAGCTCGCGTTCCAGCCAGTCGTAATGCGGGGAATCAGGCTTGATGGCCAGCTTGCGGAGCAGCGAATCCCGGTGCAGATCGGGCAATTCGCCGGCCTTGCGCGGCCGCACATGGAAGTACACCAGGCGGCCGCGCAGATGGGCAGCATCCACCCATTCGGCGACGGCCTTGTAATGGGCATCGGGCACCAATAGCGCCAGGCCGAATCCCCGCAGCAGACGTTCGGCTGCGCCCTCCCAATCGCGCTCTTCGACGCGCACCTGGATCAGTTCGCCGGCAAAGGGCATCTCATCGACATCGATGCCCAATGCCGCACAGAGCGCGGCGCGGATCTGGATCTGCGGATCATCAATGTTGCTGCGGCGGCGCTTGAGGCTTTCGATTTCGGTGCTTTGCCGATCGTGTTCCTGCTTGCCCTGACGCAAGGTCACGCCGTGTTCGGTGAGGGCGTTCTGNNCATCCCGCAGCAGTTCTCTCTTGCGAATCTCGGCGGCAAGACGTTCCAGTCGGTCACCGCCGTTGTCGTTGATCGCCTGCTTCAGCTCATCGACCTGGCGGCCTTGCTCCTCATGGATGAGCTCGAGCCGTCGTCGCTGACCATCCACACGATCCCATTCTTCGGCCAGCANNCCGTGTTCGGTGAGGGCGTTCTGTAGATCGGCCTCACGATTGCGCGCTTCCTCCCGCCAGCTTTGATACTTGCCCCGCTGCGCGGCGAAGGTGGAGATATCCACCGCCACGGGCTCGCCCAACACGCTGGCCAACTCCTGGTAGCGCTCGGCCTTGGCCTTGCGCCCATCCCGCAGCAGTTCTCTCTTGNNCCCAGCCGCTTGTCGATCAGGCCCAGCTTCAGGCCGGCGAAATGGGAGCGAAGGCTTTCCCGGCACCCGCGCAGGGCTTCGACTTCGGTCACCAGCGTACTGTGGCGGCCACAGTCGGCAACCAGGGGAGTGAGCCGTTCGACNNACGAAATCGGTCAGGTTGCCCACCGACTTCATCGAGACCGTCTGGTGAAACAGCTCCAGCGCCTGCTCGTTGTCGATACCGAAACGGCGGCGAAACCAGGCCGCATAGGGTGGAAAGCTGTCGCTCAGCTCGGCACCCAGCCTACGCAGTCTTTTGCGCAACTGGGCAAGGTCCGAGCCGAAATGAGAAAAATCGGCGGCAATCGACAGCCCGCGTTCGGCACCCAGAAAGAAGCGCGCCGGTTGCCCCTGCGCGTCCTTCATCCAGAACACCTGCGCCAGCGTCACCGTCTGGTCATAGCCGGCGTTGTGGAACACGCCCAGGATGACCGAGTAACTATTCTGGTCGCGCAGCGATACCGGCCTGGCCGCGCCTGTGACTTCGTTGCGCTCGGATTTGTAGTGACCGAGCACATAGGAGCGCAAGGTTCGTTCCTTGCTGTCCGCGCCCGCCGCCTTGTTGTAGGTAATCCGGTTTGCTGGCACCAGCAAGGTGGTGATGGCATCCACCAGCGTCGATTTGCCCGAGCCGATATCCCCGGTGAGCAGGCCATTCTTGCCATCCAGTTGCAGCGTCCACACCCGTCTGTCGAAGGTGCCCCAGTTGAACACCTCCAGACGGGTCAGGCGAAAGCCCGACAGCGTGTCATCTGCCACGAAGTCCAGGCCCAGTGATAGCGGCTCATTCATGGCCTGTCTCCTCCCTGGCCGGGGTCACGCCCGCCAGTTGTGACTGGTAACTGGCCAGGCGCGCATCGAATTCGGCCAGCCATTGAGCATCGACGAAGGCCTTCAGGATGCGCCGCACCTCGTAGCTCGTCGCGCCAGCCGAAGCACCACTGGCAGCCTTGAGCTTGTGCAGGAACCCAAGCTCGACCACCTTGTTGATCGTGGTCTCGATCTGGTCGATCAGCCTGGCTTCATTCGGACCATCGGGCAGGAACACCCGCACCAGTTCCACGATGTCGTCACGACTGACTACCAGGCGTGTATCACCGCCCCCTGCGTCGAATTCGGCCAGTTTCTTGCGCAACAACGCAAGTAACAGACTCACCGGAAAGGACAGGGGCCGGCGCGCCACCAGACGTGGCAAGCGGGGTGCGGAGTCGTCATCGGCAGGCTCCGGCCGGCTTCTGAGAAAGGCATGGCCTTCTGCCTCGTCCAGCACCAGATCAAGGTTCAGTACCGCCGCATAGTCACGCACCTGGACCTGCAGATTCAATAGTGCCGCCCATTGACGCTCATCGCCATCACGATACAGCACGCTTTTGAGCAGGCTGATCAGCAANNCCTGTTGTGCTTCAGCGCATGAAAAGCACGCGTGGCAGGCGCGCGATGCGGGTGATTTCCTGACCATCGGTTGCCCACGACTGCCAGCGGATGGGTTCTGGCGTGTCCTCATCGACCACCGTACTGAATGTCCCGCTGCCCAGTTGCAGGTAGGCCACCAATTCGGCCAGCCCCTGTTGCAAGGGTTGGGTCAGCACCAGCTCGCTCAGCGTGATCTGCGCCCGGTCCTGCAAGGCGTGGCGGATGTGGCGTGTCAGGCGCGCTTTGTCCACGACCACCTGATCGAACAGCGCCGAGGGATCGATGTCCTGATCGCCCGCCTGCAAGGCCAGGTCGGCAATGACCGGCTTCGTTGCCGGCGTGAACAGGGGGCGCTCCATCGCCAGCTCGATGTCGGCTCGCGCCTCGGCCATCTCCATCACCGTGCCGGCCGGTGGTGACCCGCGCAGGGCCAGCGCCTTGCTCTCGATACCGTGCAGGATGTCCATGATCCGGCGGTTCTCCAGCCAGGCCCGATCATCGAGAAAGCGCCGCAACTGCTGCGACAAGGCGGCCACCGTGCGCTGGGTATGCTCGCCCGCTTCCATCCAGTCATAATGGACGCGGCGCATTCTGCTGTCGGGTTTCAGATCCGTCACGGCGGGAAGCTGAAGCACGCGATCCAGCAGTTCGGTCAATTCCTCCTGCCGGCGGCTGGACAGCAGAAAATCCCAGAACGCCCGGAAACTCTTGCCCTGATCGGAATCGGCAATCGCCTCGCGCTCGCCCATGATCTCTTCCAGCAGCGCGCCCTTGCTGCCTTCCCACAGGGCAATGCGTTCCCGCACGCGCCGGTCGAGCTGGCGGAAGTTGTGCTCCACCTCGCGAAAATCCGTCAGCAATTCGCGCGCGCCCTGCATGAATTGCTGAAAGCGATCCTTCAGCGCCGTGTCGTCCAGCAGCGGCACATCGCCCGACAGCACCCGCGCCATCTCGGCGTCGATGTCATCGCGCTTCCTGTGCAACTCGGCGACGCGTCTGGCCGGGTCGGCCTCGCTGCCCTCGCTCATCTGCTTGAGCAGATCAAACAGCGTCAGCAAGCGCGACTCGGTGCCAATGAACTGCCGCTCGGAGAGTTGTGCCAGCCAGGCAATGGCCTTTTCGGTCGCGGGCGTCAGGTCAAATTGCGCCTCGTCCGTGCCAGGCTTGTAGAACTTGCGCAGCCAGCCCTTGTCGGGTGCGGCCCAGTCGTTCAG
>DEHW01000166.1 GCA_002352135.1 Lysobacterales bacterium UBA2790 | reverse complement strand
AAACCGCTGTGGTTCACCGTCTGTTCGCGATGGTAAGCCAAATTCCGCGCGCGCCGCCGTCACCGTCATCTCTGTCTGATGGTGCTTATCCCTGCTTTTCAGCGTCAAGCCAGAGCCTGCGAACCACCCTGTGGGGTCCAGTGCGGTGCAGGCCGGTCGGAGCGGCTTGCACAGCGAGGCTCCCGCGCAAGTCGGNNGACGGATTGATCCGTTCGTCCTACTATCCGCGTGTCGTCCGCTGCTATGGCTCGGATTCGACGTATCGGGTGTCGGCATGGAGAGCCGCCTTCCCGGAGCCTGTGTGCGCCAAATCAACCTGTGAAACTGGGGAGTTTTTGTGAACAAACCGAATCTGGCAGCCCTTGTCGGCTGCGCCTTGACTGTGTTTTCCGCTGGTGCAGCCAGCAGCGTGCACGAGCCACGCCTCAACCCGATTGCCGAGAGCATTCAAAAGCTGCGTGATGCGTCCGTGGTCGCCGAATATCCGACCTATAGCCTGATACGCGCGCAGGATGGTCGCCTGCAGAAGCGTTCTGCGGCGGGCATCGAAGCGATTCCACAGGACAACATGCTGCACTTGAATCGCGCGCCGTTCGACACTCAGGTCGGTGAGCCCAACGTTCCCTCAGTGCTGCGCGCGAAGCGCGGTGGTGAGGGTTCCTCACTGCATCTGGTGCAGTTTGCTGGTCCGATTCAGCAAGCGTGGCTGGATCAGTTGAAGGCGGACGGCGTGACCCCGGTTCACTACCTGCCAACCAACGGCTATCTGGTGTGGACCGACGCCGCGGGCCGCGCCAAGCTCGACTCGCAGGCGAAGGCAAAGGGTGCGCTGCAGTACTCGGGCGACTACCACCCCTTCTACAAGTTGAATGACGCCTTGGCTGAACCCTACGGGAAATCGGGCAAGGGTGTCGGCGGCGAAATGGTCGAGATCACCGTGCAGGTGTACAGCCATCCGGGCATCAACACGACCCAGAACAGCATTGCCGCGCTGTCCAGCGAGCAAACCCAGAACTGGTACGACATCCTCAACTACCGCAATGCGCGCTTCGTGGTCAATGAAGCTGACATTGCCACCATCGCTGCCCTCCCCGATGTGGTTTGGGTGGGTCGCTATGTGCAGCGCGAAATGAACGATGAGGTGCAGAACCAGATTCTGGCTGGCCAGTTGACGGGCGACGGCTCGGCGCCAACGGGCATCGGCTATCTGCCGTGGTTGATCGGTCGCGGCTTCTCGACCAACTCGGCGGACTATCCCATCGTTGACATTACCGACGATGGCGTCGATGACATGGACACCACGCCACAGGACCCCACACTGTGGCCGAACGGAGTGATCGGTGGCACGTCGCGCCTGGGTGCCAATGATGCCTGTACGGCCAACGGAACCGCGGCGGTGCAAGGCCACGGTCACATCAATACCAACATCATCGGTGGCTACGATGTCCGCGCCAACTCGGTCGTGACAGGTGCTCGTTTCCCGATCACCGACGTTGCCAGCGGTCTGGGATACCAGCGCGGCCTGGGCGTCAACCCACATTCGCGGCTCGCGGCCACGCGCATCTTCAATGGCTCGGGCAGCTACGACGTTTCGCAATGCGGCGGCAACGATCTCGGCGTGATGAAGCGCAATCAAGACCACGGCGCTGCGATCTCCAGCAACTCCTGGGGCGCGGCGGTCGGTGGTGCCTACGATGATTCGTCGCAAGCCTACGACGCCGGTACGCGTGACTCGGACACCACCGAGCCGGGTAACCAGCAGCTGTTCTACGTGTTTTCGGCAGGCAATTCCGGCTCCGGCGCCAACACCATCGGATCTCCGGGAACGGGCAAGAACATGTTGACGGTGGGCGCCTCGGAGAACTGGCGGCCAACCGACGAAAACGGTAACTGGACGGACGGCTGCAATATTGGTCCAACCGGTGCCGACAACGCCATGGACACCATCAGCTTCTCCAGCCGCGGACCAACCGACGATACTCGCACCAAACCGGAGATCACCGCGCCGGGTACGCATATCACCGGCACCCAGGCACCGACCGGTGTCGGCGGCAGTACCTGTGACGACGCCCGTCCAGTCGGCAATGCCACCTACGCGGCATCGTCGGGCACCAGTCACTCGGCACCTGCTGTCTCGGGCGTCGCCTCGCTGGTTTACTGGTGGCTGCGCAACAACCCGCAGGACAATCTGTTGTTTGATGGCGGTGCCACTTCGCTGACAGCCCCGTCACCGGCGGGCCTGAAGGCCTATTTGCTGGCGCATCCCACGCCCCTGAATGGTGTCAGCAACAGCGGCAATCTGCCGACGCAAACCCAGGGCTACGGCATGCCGAACATGGATCTGCTGTTCGACAGCACGCCCAAGTTTATGGTCGACCAGACGGTGACCTTCGACAACTCGGGCGGCGCCAACTACCAGTGGATTGGCGCCATCGCAGACAGCGCAAAGCCTGTCCGCGTGGTGCTGACCTGGAGTGATGCTCCAGGTCCGCTGACCGGCAATGCCTACGTCAACAACCTCAATCTTGAAGTTGAGGTCAATGGCACGACCTATAAGGGCAACGTGTTCAATGGTCACACCAGCACAACCGGCGGCACAGCGGATGCGGTCAACAACTACGAAGCGGTCTTCCTGCCACCCGGCACGAGTGGCGCGATTACCGTTCGCGTGATTCCCTCCAACATCGCCGGCGATGGCGTGCCCAATAGTGGTGATGCCACCGATCAGGACTTCGCCTTGGTGATCTCGAATGGTCTGGAGGAACCCACCTTCACCGTCAATGCGGAACCCGAATCGCAGCAGATCTGTACCTTGGACGAATCCGCCGCCAGCTATTCGGTTGCGGTGGGCTCGATTCTGGGCTTCAGCACGCCGGTCAATCTGTCCTTCACCGGCACGCCCGGTGGTGCCTCGGGTTCCTTGGCTTCAACGACGGTAAATCCCGGCAGCAGTACGACACTGAACTTCAGCAGTCTGAATGCCGCCGCCGCGGGCACCTATGCCATCAACGTATCGGGTACCGATGGTGCGGACGTGCGGGAGGATGCGGTCAGCCTGAAGTTGACCACCGCGGATGCAGGAGCTGCCTCGCTGACAGCACCGGCCAATGGCGCCATTGGTTTCGCCATCGGTGGTGCGTTCACTTGGACCGCTGGTTCGCAAGCCGACGAGTACTTGCTGGAAGTCGCGACCGACGCCGGATTTACCAACGTCATCCGCTCGGCCCTGGTGACGGCGACCACTGCCAGCTTTGTCGGCAACGAGCTGCCTTCAAACAGCGTGCTGTACTGGCGAGTCACTGCGGCCAACATCTGCGGCAGCACGACGTCGGCGGTTCGTAGCTTCACCACCGAAGCCCTGCCGGGCGATTGCCCGCTGGGAACCGATGTGGTGGAGATCGCAACGGACAATCTGGAATCCGGCGCGACAGGCTGGACGCACTCGGGCACCGGCGACACCTGGGCACTCAGCACCACGCGCAATCACTCACCGGCCAACTCGTTCAAAGGAACGGACAGCACAAGCATCAGTGATCAGCGGCTGGTGACTCCCGCCTACAGCCTGCCCACCGGCGACACGGGCTACTCGCTGACGTACTGGTCCTTCCATGCGTTTGAGGGCAGCGCTACATCTTGCTTCGACGGTGGCTTGCTTGAAGCGTCAACAGACGGTGGCACGAATTGGGTACAAGTCCCGTCCGGGTCGCTGCTGACCGACCCCTACGATGGCACGGTTTCCACTCAGTACAGCAACCCGATCGGTGGACTGAACGCGTGGTGCCGTTCGCAGGATTGGACACGTTCGGTGGTCGATCTGAATGCCTACGCGGGACAGAACGTGCAGTTCCGCTTCCGCTTGGGTAGCGACAGCTCGATCGGTGCCGAAGGCTGGTACATCGACGACCTGCGCCTGCAAAGTTGCCGGGTGGCAAGCACCAATCTGATCTTCCGCAACGGCTTCGAATAAGTCGAACGGGCGATTCGCTTTGCATCGGAGGGGTGGTGAAAGCCACCCCTCCGCTTTGGTGAGATCGACTAATTGCGTCACCTCAACTTCCAGTGACTCGACGTTCGTCTATGATGCCGATCAGTCGACAGACCGCATGACGCAGGGGGCGCTTGCGGCAGACCGTCGACCATCGCTTTTCGGCTGTGGCGCTATCCGACAGCCGTCGAGCTGTGTTCACTTGGGGCAATCTTGGCAATTCACAAGCTGACATTTCTCAGCACCCCGCGCTCCGCACGTTTGCGGAAGCGTTGTAGTCGCATCGCGCACCGCATCCGTTTGGTTGCTGTCGTGCTGTTCGGACTTGCGTGCACCCAATCTGGCTCTGTTTTCGCCTTGTCGGGGGACACGAGCATGCCGGCACTGTGGGACCTGGACATCCCGATCCTCGTCATCGAGCCCAGCACTGGCCATATTGTTGATGCAAACGGGGCCGCCTCGTCCTTCTATGGATATTCGCGAGATCAGATCAGGCATCTGGATATCGCTGATATCAACACGCTGACCGAGCAGCAGGTGAGGGCGGAACGCGCCTTGGCGATACAGGAGCAGCGCAACTACTTTCTGTTTCGGCATCGTCTAGCCGATGGCACGATCAAGCCCGTCTCGGTGCACTCGGTCCCCTTCTCGCGCGACGGTCGCACGCTGCTGCTTTCGATGATTCAACCGCGTAGCGATGCCCAGTCCTCGGCTGATGAATCGGCCCGCTACCAGGAACGATTGGAGGCGCAGGTTGATGCGCAAACGCGGGTAATCGAACAGAGCAAGCAGCGCCAAAGGTTCGCGT
This sequence comes from Lysobacterales bacterium UBA2790, assembly GCA_002352135.1. Classification (GTDB taxonomy): domain Bacteria; phylum Pseudomonadota; class Gammaproteobacteria; order Xanthomonadales; family Xanthomonadaceae; genus Aquimonas. The sequence goes on along the minus strand of DEHW01000166.1, from coordinate 14,404 downwards.
TGATAGGCGGCCTGGTGTTGCAGGGTGGTTTGATCGGCTATCTGCTGTTTGCCTTGCAGCGACGTCGCTCCCTGCAAGGGCAACTGACTCAGGCCCTGAGTCATCTGCAACTGATCATGGATGCCGCACCCGATCTGGTGATTCTGGCAACGGACACGCGCGGCCGAATCCATACCGCCAATCATCGTGCAGAAGCCCTGCTGGGGCTTGACTCCAGCTCGCACTCTCAGTCGACCCTGATCGAGGTAATGGGACAGCGCTGCCGACTTTCACCGCACCACGGTGAACAAGGTGCAGCCGAAACCGTCCGTGCATTGCTCGACGCACTGACCGCAGGGCAAACCGAATCTCTGGAATTGCAATGCCGCGTCGCAAACGACACCCGCTGGATACCCCTGAGAACCCGTTTCAATCGTCTGGTCGACGATGCTGGCGCCGATCAGGGCGTTGTCTGCATTGCTCGCGACCTGAGCCACCAAAGTCAAGCCGAACGCATGCTGCAGATGGAGCGCGAGCTGTTCTCGACGGGTCCCGTGTTCATCGTGCTCTGGGAGATGTCGGAAGGCTGGCCGGTTACCTACATCTCGCGCAACATCGTCGATGTCCTGGGCTATACCGCCGAAGAATTCATGGCGGCGGATTTCCGCTTTGGCGCGCTGCTGCACCCCGACGACGGCGCGCGCGTCGCGGCAGAGGTCAAGCAGTATCTTGAGGCGGGCGTGGGCAGCTTTGAGCAGACTTATCGACTAAGGCATCGCAATGGTCAGTATCGCTGGTTCTTCGACTTGTCCAAGCCGCAATACGCCGCGCAAGGCAACGCAGAAACGGTGCAGGGATATTTGCTCGATCAGACCCCGCTGATCCAAGTGCGTGAAGCGCTGGAGGCAGAGCGCAGGCGTCTCGCGGGGATCATCGAGGCGACCCATGTCGGCACATGGGAATGGAATCTGAGAACCGACGAAACGACGTTCAATGAGCGTTGGGCAGATATCGTGGGCTACAGCTTGGCCGAGCTTGGCCCAACCAGCATCCTCACATGGCGACATCTGGTCCACCCGGATGACCTGCCGAGAAGTCAACAGGCATTGGAAGCCCTGTTTGATGGTGAAGCATCGCGCTATGAGTGCGAGGTGCGGATGCGACACAGGGAAGGCCACTGGGTCTGGGTTCTGGATCGCGGCAACATTACCGAGCGCGACGCGCAAGGGCGTCCGCTGTGGATGATGGGAACCCACCAGGATATTTCGCAACGCAAACAGGATGAGGCCCGCCTGCAACTATCGGCCAGCGTGTTCACGCATGCGCGCGAGGGCATCCTGATCACCGACGCGGACTCGCGCATCCTGGAGATCAACGATGCCTTTACGGCAATCACTGGTTTCCAGCGCAGTGACGTCATCGGACAGACTCCCCGCGTGCTTCGTTCCGGCCGTCATGAGCCAGAGTTCTACAGGGACATGTGGGCAGACCTGATTCGTCGGGGGCACTGGCAGGGAGAACTCTGGAACCGCCGTGCGGACGGCGAACTGTTCGCTGAAATGCTGACGATCAGCGCCATTCGAAATACCGATGGCGATATCCTGCATTTCGTCGGCCTGTTCAACGACATCACCCCATTGAAACTGCACCAGCAGCAGCTGGAACACATTGCCCACTACGACGCGCTGACGGGTTTGCCGAATCGGGTTCTGCTGTCAGACAGACTCAGACAAGCCATGCAAACGGCGCGGGCTTCAGGGGAGTCAGTCACCGTTGTTTTCATCGATCTGGACGGCTTCAAGGCTGTCAATGATCGCCATGGCCACGACGTCGGCGACGATATGTTGATCACCCTCACCCAACGCCTGCGCGCAACGCTGCGCGAGGGCGACACGCTGGCACGTATTGGCGGTGACGAGTTCGTCGTGATCCTCAATCGCGCGGGCAGCCGGGACAGCAGTGAAATGGCGCTCAATCGTCTGTTGGCTGCGGCCTCGGCACCGATCACGTTAAACGGCGAGGCGGTTCAGGTCAGCGCGAGTCTTGGAGCGACCAGCTTTCCGGCTGACAGCGCGGATGCCGAGCAGTTGATTCGGCATGCCGATCAGGCGATGTATATCGCCAAGCAGACGGGGAAGAATCGCTTTCAATGGTTCGACGTCGAACGCGATGCGGCGGCCAAGTCGCACTCCGAACAGTTGCAGCGCATGCTGAACGCGCTGCATGAAGACGAGTTTGTGCTGTTCATGCAGCCCATCGTGAACATGCGGACAGGCCACGTCCAAGCCTTTGAGGCACTGATTCGATGGCCAGACGCGTATGGACAGATCCGTCTGCCTGGTCAGTTCCTGCCTGCGATCGAAGGTCATGCCCTGGCTGCGGACCTGGACTTGTGGGTGATCGACCAAGCCTTGCAACAGCTCTGCGAATGGCATCGTGCAGGGATTGATGTGCCCGTTTGCGTCAACATCAGCGCCGCATCGTTGCAGCGCGCTGATCTGGTGGATCGCTTGCGAGAAAGGCTGAGTCGCTACCCGCAGGTGCCAAGCAAACTGCTCAAACTCGAAGTACTGGAGACCAGCGCGCTGGAAGACATGCCGCGCACTACGGCAATCATGCGTGCCTGTCGCGAACTGGGCCTGAGCTTCTCGCTGGATGACTTTGGCACCGGCTATTCATCGCTGGCCTATCTGCGTCGCCTGCCCGCCGATCAACTGAAAATCGATCAGGGCTTCATCCGCAACATGCTCGATAGCCCCGAAGACCTGACCATCGTCGAAGGTGTGCTCGGCTTGGCCACGGCGTTCGGTCGTGGCGTGATTGCCGAGGGCGTCGAGAGCATTGCGCATGGCGAGCTGCTGTTGGCCCTGGGCTGCGAAATGGCTCAGGGCTATGGCATAGCGAGGCCGATGCCAGCCGGAAATGTCCAGACATGGCTCAAACAGTGGAAGCCGCCTCCGCAATGGACCCACTGGCAGGAATTCCAGCCCAGTCGGCGCAATCTGGCGGTTTTGATGGCGCAGACAAGGCATCGCGCCTGGATGCGCGACGTCCGCTTGTACTGTGCCAATCCAGACATGCACTCATCACCACAACTTGATGCCACCCGCTGCGGGTTTCAACAGAGCTTTCTCAAGCATGAACTGGAGAATCCGGAAACGGCTCCCGTGCTACGTGTGATTCACGCATTGCATGACGATTTGCATGAGACCGGCGAACGCCTGATGGATGATGCGATGCACGAGAATGCGACCGCGGTCGCTGATGGACTGCATCGCTTGGCTGACATCAGCGAGCAGTTGATTGATCAGCTGTACGGTCTGATTCGTACACGATCTCCTAACTGACGGCAGCGCTACACTGCGCGGCCTGCAATGCGAGTAAAGCGATGGGACGTCTGAAAGAACTGCTGGACAGCAACCGCCAATGGGCACAACGCATGTCGAGGGAAGATCCAACGTTCTTCTCCTCGCTGGTGGCGCAGCAGGCACCGCGCTATCTGTGGATCGGGTGTTCCGACAGTCGCGTGCCATCCACGCAAATTGTTGACTTGCCGCCTGGCGAGATCTTCGTCCATCGCAACGTCGCGAATGTCGTCGTCCACGCCGACCTGAACTGTCTTGCGGCCATCCAGTACGCCGTCGATGTGCTCAAGGTGGAGCACATCATCGTGGTCGGGCATTACGGCTGTGGTGGTGTGCAGGCAACGCTGAATGGGCTGCGTGTCGGGCTGGCGGACAACTGGCTGCGCCATGTGGGTGATGTCATGGCCAAGCATGACACCCTGCTCGACGCGACCGTGCAGGAACGTCGCCTTGATGTCCTGTGCGAGCTGAATGTCATCGAACAGGTGGTCAATGTCTGCCAGACCACCATCGTTCGTGACGCCTGGGATCGACAACAGCCAGTGTGCGTACACGGTTGGATCTATGCCCTGACCGATGGCTGTGTGCGCGAGCTGGGGATGGAAATCGACAGCTTTGATCGTCTCGCCGAAAGCTACCAGTCCGCACTGCAGGCCATCGGGCAGCGCGCCGCGGGCGAGAACGTTTGCTTGCCTCCCAAGGCGGATGAAATCGTGCTGACGCCCCCCGCAACAAGCTGCTGTGGCGGTCGGCACGACTGACAAACGCCAGACGGATACACCCCAAGCCACAGATCGACGCAGCGGCTGTGGCCGATGAAGTGCCAGCCTCACCCCGCCGTCTCCGACAAGGCCGGAAAGAAGGGTGTGCAAGGGCGGCACCTGATCTCAGCGAAGCCTGGCCAGAAGTGGTTTTGGTCCGTGGACGGTCAGAAGCCGCGCCCAACCACGCGATTCCGCATGTTGCAGCCCGTCGGCAACGGCCAAGCCCGCATCAAGGATCTGTGCGGACCAATCGGCGATGCCCACCGCCATATTGCGGCCAGAATGCTTGGCACCGTAGAGGGCCAGATCGGTCAACACCAGGGCGCGCTGCCAAGGAAGTACAAGACCCGCCACTGACCCTTCCAAACGACAGGCGCCAATAGAGATCGTCACATCGCGGCGCATTTCACCGCTATCGATCGGGCTGGAGGCAACGACCGTCAACAAGCGCTGCAGCATCGGCGCAAACTGGTCTTCGCCCAACGCGTGCGCAAGCACGAGAAACTCTTCGCCTCCCCAACGGATCAAGAGATCGGATGAGCGCAAGCTGGATTGCAGCCGCCGGCTCACCTCACACAGAACCGCATCGCCTTCGCCATGGCCGAATTGATCATTGATCGCCTTGAAGTGGTCGACGTCGATCAGGAAGAGCGCCGAGCGCTGCCAATGCTCGGGTCCCAAACCGCTTATAAAGCGCTCCCAGGCGCGACGGTTCCCTAGCCCAGTCAACGGATCCCGCTCGGACTCTTCCGTCAGGGTCAGCTTGTGATGATGCAAGCGTCGGCGTACACGACTCAGCTTGCGCACCGCGAACACCATGCCGAAAGCAGCCAAACCCAACGCGGTCGCCAGCACCAGCCACACCCGTTGCTGCAAATCATTGGTGGCCAGCTCGGCATCCTTGATTGCGTTGTCGCTGGCCAGCATGTCGATGTCGCGCTGTCGTTTCTCCGCTTCAAAGGCGGTTTGGATGTCGTGCAGTGCCGACTGCCGGTTTTCTTCGCTGATCACCGCGCTGATAGCGCGCTCACGGTGATACAACTCCAATGCGCGTTCGGCCTCACCGGCGGCGGCAAAGGCCTCGCCATATTCGCGCAGCACACTGACCTGCTCGGCACGGCTCCCCATTCGTGCCAACAAGGCTTCGACCGCGGTCAGGTCGTTCAATCCTGAGGCAATATCGCCTCGACGGATATGCGCAACACCGCGGTTGGTCAGCAGCGTGCGCTCAGAGGTCACATCGCCAAATCGGCGGGCTATCGGCAACGCCTCATTGATGGCCTGCAAGGCTGGTGCGCTGTGCCCCAGGCGCAACTCCGCATCCGCAATGTTATTGAGGATATGCACGCGAAGCCGGTTGGCCCCGGCGCGCCCCGCCACCGCCAACGCCTGAAGGGTCAAATCCCTCCCCCGCTCGTTCTCGCCCGACTCCACGGCAATGGCCGCTTCAAGCATCAGATTGCGCGCACGCAACTGCAGATCGTCCGCTGCGGCACCTGCATGCCTCGACTCCGCCAAATAGCGCTGCGTCAGTTCGGCGTCGCCACTTCGTGCGTACAGCCATGCCAATGACGCGGCAGTCTGACTGAGGCGATAGTCGTCGTTCATCTGCCGAACCACGCGGAGCGCCTTTTCCGCGTGCTGCTGTGCTTCTGCCAGCAAGCCTCGACGGGTCGCGCCACGTTCCAACCAGCGTAAAGAACGCCAGAACAAGCGATAGTCACAAGCCTCGGTAACAGCGGGCTCGCACGCCTTGCTGAGCTCCGGCATCCATTGCAAGACTAACGCCATGGCCTTGTCACTCTGGTTCCCCGCGTCCAGCAGCGCGGCCTCGACGACTTGGGCACTGCGCTCGAAACGCTGAGCTTCCGCAGCAGACAGGCCAACCGCACGTTCGCGCAGGCGCCCAGCAATACGGCGGACTTCCTGCTCGTCACGCTTTTGAGCAAACAGCAAGCCACGCATTTCCCATAGCAGTCGCTCATCGTCAGGCAAGGCCATCGCACTGTCCCGCGCCTGGAATGCCAGCGAGTCCAGCGCATTCAGGGCGCCATCCCAGTTCTCGAAGGATTGCCGGTCCACTTGATCCAAGCGATCACGCAAGGACACCGACGCAACAGCAGCGGGGAGGTACAGCAGCAAAGCGGCACAGACGATGGCGCTGAGGCGAATGGCGGAAAGCCCGCACCCGCGAATCGGCCTGTTCGCATCGATGGCCGTCTTTTCGGAGGCTCGCTGGCGAAACATCACGTCGACACCTCGGTCCCGTAGGCATCCACGCGAATCAGCGCAACCTCACCACGTACCGCAGCAGCTGCCAGATCCTTGGTGACGCTATCCGCATCCAACTCACCACCGTCTGCAACACATCGCACACCGATCGCACGCTGCCGCCCTTCGCTCTTGGCCAGATACAGCGCCGCATCCACCAAGCGAATGACCACATCCAGCTCAATGCGGGTCATACAGTTCAAAGGACTGGTGGCAAATCCGATGGATGCGGAGACGGCGACACGCCGTTCATCCGCTTCGTAGGGCTCCGCCAGTTGCGCCAGAAGCCTGGAGACCAATTTCGGTAGCGCGTCTGCCGCTATTCCATCGATCAACAACAGAAACTCCTCGCCGCCCATTCGCACGGCCAGATCACCCTCGCGACAGAATGCACGCAGCCGTCGCGCGATCTCCTGAAGTATTCGATCTCCGACGGCATGTCCCAAGGCATCATTGATTCGCTTGAAGTGATCCACATCGATCATCAGCACCGCGCCAGCGAAACACTCCTGGCTGGCGGTCATCTGCAGATAGGGGCGAATCTGCCGCCGGTTGGCGAGTCCGGTCAACGGGTCGCGCTCGCTCTGCAAGCGCAACTGCAGATTGCGCCCGGCAAGAGACGTGTTGTCTTGCCGCAAACGCTTCATGCCCATCCAGGCAAGACCGAGGACGAGGGCAAACACGGCACTCAGCAACCACCAGAGACGGCGTTGTATGTTCTGGCGCTTCAATTCAGCAGACTTGAGCGCATTTTCCGAATTCAACAGGAGAATCTCGCGCTCGCGCCGCTCCGCGTTGAGCTTTTCCTGTAACTCAAGCACTGCACGGCGCTGGTCATCGCGGTGGATCTGATCGCTGAGTCGACGCGCCTCGTGCAATGCCTCGACCGCTCCCGACAAGTCTCCAGCTTCTTCCAGTGCCCGCCCCAAATCCTCCAGTCCCATGGCGACATCGTTGATCAGGCCGCGCCGCGAATCCATGGCAATGCCCTCTCGCACCAGGCCTCGCCCATCCGCCACCTTGCCCAGACCAATCATGGCTAGACCCAGATTGATCTTGCCCAACGAGATCCCATCGTCATCCTGTTGCGCGAGCGAGAATTGCAACGCCTCACTGGCAGCCGCTTCGGCCGATTTGAAGTCCTTCGTTGACAAGTGGTAGTGCGCCACGTTGCCCAACAACACTGGCAAGTCATCGAGGATGCCGTATTGCTTCGCCCGATCAATCGCCATCGTCATCATGGCCAGAAACCCTTCCAGATCACCGCGCTGCTCCATCACCATTCCGAGCGAGGTGTAGGCCACGATGATGGCGGCCTGATCCTGATTGGCCTCGGCATCCTCAAGTGATTCTCTGACCAGCGCCTCGCCGCGGGCGTTCTGCCCGTATTGCGTGACCGCCCAGGCCAACTGCAGGCGCGCACGCGTGGCGAGAGAGATCATTTGACTGGATTCAGCCAGCTCAACGGCTTCCTGATAGGCGGTGATGGCAGAGCCAAGCTCACCAGCACTGTGCAGCAGGAACGCGTAGACCAAGGCCACGCGAGCGCGCTCTCGAGGGGTCAGGTGGAAAGGCAACTCCTCCATCAACGGCTGCAAGGCTCGCCAAGCGACGTCTGTCTCACCCTTTTCTGCCATGGCATAGGCGTTCAACAGCTTCACCAACAGCGCTGAACCCTCTTGACCTGAGGCGGACGCGGCAGAGAGATGTGCTTGCAGTCGCGCCTGGCTGTCGTCGATGCCTGCGTTTCGCGCAATTTGCGCGCCGACGAATGCCGCCTCACGTCGAACCTCATCGGGTGCATTCACATTGGAAACGATCGTCTCCAAACCTTGCAGCGCAGATTGCGGATCTTTTCGACGCAAGGTCTCCAATTCGGCAATACGCGCCACCGTCAATTCGACTGGTTCCTGCACGGATTGCGCAAACGCGGGCAAAGGGAAGCATGCCAGCAGCATGCAAGCCATCGCCAAGCGCTTGGAGAACGAATGTCTGAATCCAGCAATACAGGTCACGCGGGGAGCAGCCTCACTTTGGGTTGTCCATATCACCAGAATCCGACACACCGGCACGTGACGCAAAACACGCTGCGAATGCGCTGATTCGCAACGCCACCGCGGCAACGATCAACTCACCGGCTCATCTTCGCGCAAGGTAGTCGCCGGTGCCAATCCATTTGACGCTGGTCAGCTCCGCGGGTCCCACTGGACCTCGCGGATGCAAGCGCGATGTCGAAACGGCGACCTCCACGCCCATGCCGAACTGGCCGCCGTCGCTGAAACGCGTGCTGGCGTTGTGGTACACCGCCGCCGCATCGACTTGCTGCAGAAAGCGTGCCGCCACACCCAGATCGTCGCCGAGGATTGCTTCGGAATGTCCACTGCCATGGCGGGCGATATGCGCAATGGCCGCGTCGACATCGGCAACCACAACAATGTTCATGGTCAGCGCCAGCCATTCGCGATCCAGATCGGCCGTCAGCAGCGCTTGGCTTTGCAAACCAGCGCTTCGAAGCAAGTCGCTCGCCTGCGGGTCTGCATGAACCTCGATACCCGCCTCGATCAGCCCCGGAGCCAGCGTCGCGATCACCTTGGCAGCGACCCCGGCATGCAGCAGCAGCGTGTCGAGTGCGTTACACGCCGACGGGCGCTGCTGCTTGGCATTCAGGATCACCGCCACCGCGCGATGCACGTCGACGCACTGGTCAACATACAGATGCACGACACCCGCGCCGCCAGCAATCAAGGGCATGCGCGCATGCTGCCTGCAGAGATCCACCAGACTCTGACCACCGCGTGGAATCAGCACATCAATCAAGCCCTGCAACTGCAGCAGATCCAGCACGGCCTCGCGGTCTGGCTCATCGACGTAACTGACCAGTGCCGGATCCACATCGGCTTCACGCAGGACGCGGTGAATGATCTGCAACAGCGCCAGGTTGCTCTGCCGCGCTTCACGTCCACCGCGCAGCACCACCGCATTGCCGGACTTCAGTGCTGCGGCAGCGATATCGATGGTGACGTTCGGTCGCGACTCATAGATGACACCCAGCACACCGAGCGGCACGGCTTGGCGGCGTAGACACAACCCACTGGGCAGGCACGTGGGCGCTGACTGCCACGCCAAGGGATCGGGCAATGCGGCCACGGTTTCGATGTCATCGGCCACGCCAAGCAGTGTGTCCTGAGAGAGCATCAGGCGATCGATGAACGCCTTGTTGTAGCCACCGGCAACGGCTTGCGCCACATCCAGCGCATTCGCCCGCAGCACGTCCGGGATCGCCGCTCGCAGCGCCATTGCCAATGAACGCAGCACCGCATCGCGCTCTACCCCCGCACGTACTGACCAAGCAGGCTGGGCCAGCCGCGCCAAGCTCGCCTTGGCGGCAATGCGCTGCTTGCGCTGGGCACCATCCGACTCCATCGTGTTCTCCTCTCTCCTGCCGATATCAGCGTGATCTGGCCTTGGACTAGGAGCCTGTCGGGCTTTGGGAATAGAAGCGAAAATCTGGCTGGGCGAGGGCGGATTTCGCCGCTTTTGCAGGGTAATAGTGGATTCTATTGCCCCAAAAAGCGGTGAAATCCGCACCGTCCAGACGGATTTGCAGCCGATTATTCCAAAGTCCGACAGGTTCCTACGAGGCGGTCAACACCAGATCACTGCGGTGAATCACTTCATCGGCGTAACGATACCCGAGAATGCGCTCGATCTCGTCCGAGCGTCGCCGACACAGACGCGGCATGTCCTCACTGTTGTACGCGGCAATACCCCGCGCCAACTCGGTGCCGTCCGCGTCGACAACCCGCACGGCATCGCCTCGGTCGAAGCGTCCTGAGCACTGCACCATGCCAATCGGCAACAGGCTGCCGCCACGAATCAGCGCCCGCGCCGCGCCGTCGTCCACTTGCAGTTCACCACAGGCAGGCCCGCCAAGGATGTAGCGCTTGCGTGCCTGCACGCGCTCCTCGACCAGCTCGAAGCGTGTTCCCACGGCTTCATCCTGCAACAGGCGAACCAATACGTTGGGTTCGGCACCCGCAGCGATATGCGCGACGCAGCCTGAACGCCGCGCCAGATCGGCAGCCGCCAATTTGGTTGCCATGCCACCCGTGCCAAGTCGACCGCTACCGCCAGCCGCCGCACGCATCTGCTCTGTCAATTCGGTTGCACCCACGCGAGAAATCAGTCGCGCCTGCGGATCAACACGTGGATCGCGGTCGTACAAACCCGCTTGATCCGTCAACAGAACCAGGCGATCCGCGTCCACCAGGCCGGCCACCAGGGCGGACAGCATGTCGTTGTCACCCAGCCGGATTTCCTCCGTGGCGACGGTGTCGTTCTCGTTGACGATGGGCAGCACGCCATGCGCGAGCATGGTGGTGAGCGCTTCGCGCGCATTGAGGTAGCGGCGCCGATTCTCGACATCCGATCGGGTCAACAGAACCTGCGCAACCTGGATGTCCAGCGCGCCGAACAGGCGCTGATACAGCGCATGTAAACGCGGTTGCCCCACCGCCGCGTGCATCTGCTTCAGCGGCATGTCGCGTGCCGCTTCGGCACCCAAGGCACTGCGCCCCGTCGCCACCGCGCCCGAGCTGACCAGCACGACCTGATGTCCCTGCGCCCGCAGGTGCGCGATCTGGTGACACAGCGCAGACAGTCTCACCTCATCGGGTCCTGGACCGCCGGCGGTGACGGTCGATGTACCGAACTTGACGACTATGCACTGCGCCGACATGGGCGATCACCTCCAATGAATCGCGCAAATCGTAGCGGAGCGATAGCGATTTGCATGTGGCAAATGGTTCTGGCACGCCGCACTCAGCCAGGCGCACTGCGTGTCAACTCTTGTCGGCACCGCAGGTGACGATTAGCCTGCCCTTCCACTTCGGGCCGAACCATGTCCGCACGCTTCGCGCATCTCCACCTGCATAGCGAGTATTCGCTGACCGACTCCACCATCCGCCTGCCGGAGCTGGTGAAAGCCTGCGCGAGCCGTGGCCTGCCTGCCGTCGCGGTGACCGACCAGAGCAACCTGTTCGCCTTGGTCAAGTTCTACAAGGCGGCGCAGGGCGCTGGCATCAAGCCCATCGCGGGCAGCGACGTGTTGGTCGAGATGGACGATGGGACGCAGACGCAGCTGACCCTGCTTTGCCGTGATCGTTCAGGGTATCTGAACCTCTCGCAATTGCTCACCCGCGCTTGGCTGGAGGGCCACCAGGGCGATCATGTGCGTGTTCAAGCCCAATGGGTCAGAGAGCACGCCGATGGCCTGTTCTTGTTGGCGGGTCGTCGCAGCGATATCGCGCATCACCTCCGCGAACACAAGTTCGCACAAGCGCAGGCTGCGCTGCAGCGCTGGCAGTCTGCGTTTGCAGACCGTTGCTACCTGGAACTCTCGCGCACCGGGCACGAGGACGAAACGCTGTTCAATCAAGCGGCGCAATGGTTGGCAGGCAGCCAGGGCTGCGCTGCGATGATCAGTAACGATGTGCGTTTCCTCGACCGCGATGGATTCGATGCACACGAAGCGCGCGTCTGTATCGCGGGTGGCCGACAACTTGGCGATCCGCGTCGGCCTCGTGATTACCGCGAGGAGCAATACCTGCGCAGCGGCGAAGAAATGGCGTCGCTGTTTTCAGACCTGCCGGAAGCGCTCGACAACACGCTGGATCTCGCCGCCCGCTGCAATCTGGAACTGCGTCTCGGCACGTACTACCTGCCCGCGTTTCCGGTGCCCGATGAGCACACTCTGGACAGTTGGATCCGGTCGGAATCGCATCGCGGCCTGCAAGCACGGCTGGCGAAACACCCCGTGGCGGAAGGCCATAGCCAGGACAGTTATCGGCAACGCCTGGACATCGAACTCGATGTGATCTGCAAGATGGGCTTCCCCGGCTACTTTCTGATCGTCGCCGACTTCATCAACTGGGCCAAGCAGAACGATATTCCCGTCGGGCCAGGACGTGGCTCCGGTGCCGGTTCGCTGGTCGCCTGGGCGCTGGGCATTACCGACCTCGACCCGATTCCCTACGACCTGCTGTTCGAGCGCTTCCTCAATCCGGAGCGCGTGTCGATGCCCGACTTCGACATCGACTTCTGCATGGACCGCCGCGACGAGGTGATCGCCTATGTGGGTCGCAAGTACGGGCATGATCGGGTCAGTCAGATCATCACGTACGGCACCATGGCCGCGAAGGCGGCGGTGCGCGACTGTGGCCGCGTGCTGGGACTTCCCTTCCCCGCCGTCGACAGCATCGCCAAGCTGATCCCCAACACGCTCGGCATTTCGCTCGACGATGCGCTGGGGCGCTCGCAGGCGGCTCAGAAGGACAGCACGCTGACCTCCGCCGAGTTGTTGCAGCGTTATGAGACCGAGGACGAAGTCCGCGAGGTTCTCGATCTTGCACTGAAGCTGGAAGACCTGACCCGCAATGCCGGCAAGCACGCCGGTGGCGTGGTCATTGCACCCGAGCCGTTGACCGAGTTCTCGCCGTTGTTTGCCGAACCGCCGCCGAAGGACGGCAGCGTACGCAGTGTGGTCACGCAGTTCGACAAGGACGATGTCGAGGCGATCGGGCTGGTCAAGTTCGACTTCCTGGGTCTGGCCACGCTGACCATCCTGGAGCTGGCGCGCGAGTTCATCCGCGCGCGCCGCCCGGGCCGGCAGGACTTCGGCTACGAGCAGCTGCCGCTGGACGACGCGCGCACCTACAAGCTGTTCACCGACGGCCTGACCGAGGCGGTGTTCCAGTTCGAGAGCCGCGGCATGCAGGGCATGCTGCGCGACGCCAGGCCGACGCGCCTGGAAGACCTGATCGCGCTCAACGCGATGTTCCGGCCGGGGCCGATGGAGAACATCCCGAGCTTTTGCGCGCGCAAGAACGGCAAGGAGGCGGTGACCTTCCCGCACCCCTTGCTGGCGCCGGTGCTCGAGGAGACCTACGGCATCTTCGTCTACCAGGAGCAGGTCATGCAGGCGGCCCAGGTGATGGGCGGCTACAGCCTGGGTGGCGCGGACCTGCTGCGCCGCGCCATGGGCAAGAAGAAGCCCGAGGAGATGGCCAAGGAGCGGGGCAAGTTCCGCGCCGGTGCCGTCGCCCAGGGCATCGCCGAGGCCAAGGCCGACGAGGTCTTCGACCTGATGGAGAAGTTCGCGGGCTACGGCTTNNGCTTCGAGCCACCGGACATCAACCGCGGCGTGTGGCGCTTCGAGCCGGTCGACGACCATCGGGTGCGCTATGGCCTGGGTGCCGTCAAGGGCACGGGACAGGGCGCGATCGAGGCCATCGTCGCCGCGCGCGAGGGCGCAGGCGGCCAGGGCGGCGGACCGTTCCGCAGCCTGTTCGACTTCTGCGCGCGGGTCGACAGGCAGCGCGTCAACAAGCGCGCTGTCGAGGCGCTGGTGAAGGCCGGCGCCTTCGACGCCCTGCACGCCGATCGCGCGTCGGTGCTGTCCAGCGTGGCGCTGGCCTTCGACTGGGCCGACACCCAGAGCGCGAACGTGGCTCAGGCCGGCCTGTTCGACGATGGTCCCGACGAACATGGATCCAGCGCCCAGGAGCCACCCCTGGTCGCCGTCGAGCCCTGGGGGATACGCGAGCGGCTGCAGCAGGAAAAGGCGGCCCTGGGCTTCTACCTGTCGGGCCACCTGTTCGACGCCTGGGCCGACGAGGTCCGCCNNCCGCTTCTGCCGGCGGCCGATCGCCGAGCTGGTCGACAGTCGCGAGCCGCAGCTGGTGGCCGGCATCGTCGACGATGCGCGCTGGGTCAACGGCCGCAGCGGGCGGGTCATGATCTTTCGCCTGTCCGACGGCAGCGAGGCGATCGAGGTGGTGGTCGGCGAAGAGGCGCTGGATGCCGAGCAGCGCGAGTGGCTGCGCGAGGACGAACTGCTGGTGCTGCAGGGCAAGGCCCAGCATGACCGCTTCAGTGGCGGCCTGCGGCTCGCGGCCACGCAGGTCTGGAACCTGGCGGCGGCGCGCGCGCGCTTCGGGCGCTGGCTCGCCCTCGAGGTCGGTGAAC
>DEHW01000232.1:2059-6454 GCA_002352135.1 Lysobacterales bacterium UBA2790 | reverse complement strand
CCGACTTCGGCATCCGGCGTGGCCACGCGGTAATGGCAGGCCAGCGACAGCTCCAGTCCACCGCCCATGCAGGTACCCGAGATCGCCGCCACCACCGGCTTGGCACTTTGCTCGACCAACTGGATGAGTGAATGCAGGTTCGGCTCAGCGAGCATCTTCGGCGTGTTGAACTCGCGGATGTCGGCACCGCCGGAGAACAGCNNGCATCAATCGCGGCGGCAAGTGCCGTGCGCAAGGCCAGGCCAAGACCGTTAACCGGTGGGTTGTCGAGGATCAGCACGGCGCAGGCATCTCGCTGCGTCTGATGAAGAAGCGTGGGCGACACGGTCATGGGAACCCCTTTGATTCTGCAGAGCAAAACGATGTTTTACATACGCAGACGTACGTTAGGCGGCTCGCCTTGACTTGTCAAAGGCGTAGAAACACCCGGCGGTTTCCAGTNNTCCCTTGGTCACTGTTCGATCAGAAAGGTCGGTTGAGCCACGGCCGCATAGGCCCCTCGAACTGGCTTTTTGGCGGGTACCTATTCGGTGATTGGACGTGATGATGCAGGGACTGCTGGTTGCCGTGGCTAGTCGTGCGCATCGTGCACTGGGCGGAGTTGGGTAATGAGAGTGGACCATGCCATTTGGCCTACTTCATTTTTTTTTTAAGTGGGGATATGCTTCATTTCAATTCGGCTAATAGCCGGGTTAACCGTTGTTGATTTCCGTAGCGAGATACTCCAGGGAGAGTCAAACATGTCCGCAATCAATCTGAACGATCTGACCCCGAAACAACTCGACGAACTGATGGCCCAAGCGGCCGAAACCAAGCGCCGCATCCAGCGCGAGCGTTTGGGTGAAGTCCGCCGCAAGCTGATTCAATTGGCACGCGATGAAGGCTATTCCATCGAAGAACTGTTCGGCAGCGATGCCAAGAAACCCCGTGGTGCAGGCAAGTCGGCTGGTGCCGCGAAGTTCGCCAATCCGGCCGATGCGTCGCAGACTTGGACAGGCCGTGGCAAGCGCCCGGGCTGGTTCAAGGCGGCGCTCGCCAGTGGCAAGTCGGCTGATTCAATGTTGATCTGATACGACAGGCTGAATGCGGATTGCTTGGGGGCAACCTGCATTCAACGCGAGGTCGCATCGCAAAAACAAAAAGGGCGCCGAGGGCGCCCTTTTTGTCTGGTCTCGCAGGGCCTACTGCAGCCTGCTGGTGATGGCATCCGCAAACGTTTGCGTGGTCCCGGATCCGCCCAGGTCAGGCGTCAAGCGATCCTTCGCCTCCATGGTGGCGACGATGGCGGCGCGCAGCCGTCGTGCCTCCGCTTCATGGCCGAGATGGCCCAGCATTTGTGCAGCACCCAGCAAGAGCGCGCAGGGGTTGGCAATGCCTTTCCCAGCAATGTCCGGGGCTGATCCATGAACCGCCTCGAAGATCGCCGCGTCGGCGCCGATGTTCGCTCCGGGCGCGAGACCCAGTCCGCCGACCAAGCCTGCACACAAGTCGGAAACAATGTCGCCGAACAGATTGGTCGTGCAAATGATGTCGAATTGTTCCGGTCGCATCACCAACTGCATGCAGGTGTTATCGACGATCATTTCATCGCAGGCGATGTCCGGGTATTGCTTTGCCACTTCACGGCCAACCTTCAGGAACAGACCCGAGGTGCTCTTGAGAATATTGGCCTTGTGGACCAGCGTGACCTTGCGACGGCCTGCACTGCGCGCCAGTTCGAATGCGTAGCGGACGATGCGCTCGGATCCCTTGCGGGTAATTTTCTGCGTCAGCGTGGCAATCTCGCCGTCTGGGGATACGGTCTGGCCCTCGCCGATGTACGCGCCCTCCGTGTTCTCACGCACCGTGATGAGGTCGATGTTGCTGTAACGCGACTTGGTGTTGGGGAAGGAGATGGCGGGGCGCACGTTGGCATACAGATCGAATCGCTTTCTCAGCTCGACGTTGACCGAGCTGAAACCTTCGCCAACCGGTGTCGTCAGCGGACTCTTGAGTGCGACGCCGAGCCGCCTGATGGTTTCAAGCGTCGACAGGGGCAACAACTCGCCATGCTTTTCCAAGGCAACCATGCCGGCATCCACGAACTCGTAGGTGAATCCAAGCTGCAGTCCGTCGAGAACTTGCAAGGTCGCGTCCATGATCTCGGGGCCGATACCGTCACCCCGGATCACCGCAATGGTGTGGCTCATCTGTCTGTCATCCTTGTTGAAAACTGCCTGAAAACGGTTATCGGATACGCGGCAGGACGTATCGGAACAGTGACGATCCAGATCGCCAGCGCAAAGCGCGAACTGCCGTCGAGGCAGCGAAGCTGGCGTTATCGGTCAGCATAGCGATATGCCGAAATGTCCCGCCATTATCCGAAAGGCGAGGCTTCGGGTACAGTTCCGTCATGAACCTTGGTTATTCGCGCTGGCTGCTTGTGATGCTCTTCCTGGCTTCTTCGTGGCCCTTAGCGGCCCAGAACGGCCTGGAGCTGCGCGTGCCCAGCGGGAAGGTCGATGCCGGTGACGAGTTGCATCTGCAGGTCAGTGGTCGCTGGTTGAACGGTTGTGTGCCGGAGTTGGCGTCGGCGCGTATCGAAGGCATGCAGATTCGTTTGCGCGCAACCCAGCGTTTGAGTCCGGATTGTTCGACCGCGCCCACGGATTTGTTGCTGGATACGCGGGTATTGCCGAATGCGATGCGGCTGCGCAGAACTGGTGTCTATCGCGTGCGTCTGGATGTGGAGACGCCGGACGCATTGGAGACGCATGCATTTGCGTTGCTGCAGATCGGTGCCGTCGGGCCGGTGGCGATGCCCGAGGCGGGGTTCTGGTGGAGTGAGGTTGGAGGCGAGTTTCCCAATGCCGGTCCCGGTCTCGGGTTTCATCTGGAGGTTCAGCAGAGTCAGCTCAGCGCACTGGTGGCAGGCTATGGCGCCCACGGCGAGCCGCGTTGGTGGCTGGGTGCCGGCGAGGTGCAAGGCGGTATCGCTGTCTTGGAACTGAGTGCGCTGGTTCAGGGTGGCGGCCCGTTTCAGGCCTACCAGTCACCCAAGTCATCGGTGACTGAGGGAATGGCTTGGTTCGAGCTGCAGGGGCCGGGGCGGGCGGTGATCTGGCTGGTGGATCGGATCAGTGAGAACAGCACCGCACTGGATGTGCGGCCGCAGTCGATTGTCCGTTTCAATTTTGCGGCGACGGCTGCGGAAGGCATGCTCGGTCGTTGGTGGATCGGCGAGGACAGCGGCATCGCCAGAGAACGTGCCCACCTTTGGGTGGAGTTCACCAAGGTGCAAACTGAACCCGATGGGTTCTCCTTGCATGATGCGGAAGGCTGGTACCGGCTGCAGTGTCAGCAATCGTCGAAAGCGAACGATGCGGCGCCAACCGCGTGTCAACTTTATTCGGCGCAGGAGCCGATCGGGTTCGAGTTTGATCGACTGGCCATCCAGCAATGGCGCGGTCGAAGCGGTCGGGGTGCCAGCGCGGTGGCGATTCGCGTGGATGACATGGCGGCGGAAGATTCGTCCCGCTGAGTCTGGCGCAGGCTCCTGGCAGCCTGTCGGACTTTGGAATAATCGGCTGCAAATCCGTCTGGACGGTGCGGATTTCACCGCTTTCTTGGGCAATAGAACCCGCTATTACCCTGCAAAAGCGGCGAAATCCGCCCTCGCCCATCCAGATTTTCGCTTCGATTCCCAAAGCCCGACAGGCTGCTAGTTCTCACATGACTCGACTGGATCGTTGTGCACTCCTTGCAGTGCGTGGCGGATGTGGTCCATCGAGAACCCTCGCCGCATCAGGGCGTTGGCGATGCGTTGCGCATCGCCGCGAGGGTTATCCGTCTGACGCTGACGACGCTGGGCAAATGCGCGGGCGCAAGCATACCAATCCAGATTCTGCGCCTCGAACAGCGCGTCGATTCGTGCATTCTCCAGACCGTGTTGGACCAGTTCGGCGCGGATATGCAGCGGTCCGTGGCCGGACTGCGCACGACTTCGCAGCAGGTTCTCGGCGAACCGCTCATCGCTCTGCAGTGACAGGCTTTGCAGGCGCTGCAGAGCGCCATCCACCTCGGCGGATTCGAGCCCGCGCTGCGCCAGCTTGCGGCGAAGTTCCTTTTCCGAATGATCGCGTCGCGACAGCAGGCCCACGGCGCGACTGAGCGCGCTGGCGGGCGGACGAGCACGCCGCGGCTTCGAGGGACTGGTGGTATCGGCGTCATCGCTCATGCGTGGTGGACTCAGTCTTCGGCGATGTCATCCGCTTCGGCGACGATGACCGCCGGTGCGAACTGCTCACGCAGTTTGGCTTCCAGCTCGGCCGCTGCTTTGGGGTTGTCCTTCAGCCATTGGCGCGCGTTTTCCTTGCCCTGGCCAATGCGGTCGCTGCCGTAGCTGTACCAGGCACC
>DEHW01000232.1:0-1987 GCA_002352135.1 Lysobacterales bacterium UBA2790 | reverse complement strand
GGCATCATCACGCCGATCTTCATGCGCAACTGGTTGATGAAGATCACCAGACAATTGCTGCGTTTGATGTTGCCGGTGAGCTTGCGCAGCGCCTGGCTCATCAGGCGCGCCTGCAGGCCCGGCAACTGGTCGCCCATGTCGCCTTCGATTTCGGCCTTGGGTGTGAGCGCGGCAACCGAGTCGACCACCACCATGTCGACCGCATTCGAGCGCACCAGCATGTCGGCAATTTCCAATGCCTGCTCACCGGTGTCGGGCTGACTGACCAGAAGATCGTCGACATTGACGCCGAGCTTCTGCGCATAGCCCGGGTCGAGGGCGTGTTCGGCATCGACAAAGGCGGCCGTGCCGCCCTGCTTCTGGCACTCGGCAATGGCCTGCAGGGTGAGTGTGGTCTTGCCCGAGGATTCGGGGCCATAGATCTCGACGACGCGTCCTTTCGGTAGGCCGCCAATCCCAAGTGCGATATCCAGCATCAGCGAGCCGGTGCCGATGACTTCGGCCTTCTCGATGGCCTGATCGCCCATGCGCATGACGGCGCCTTTGCCGAACTGCTTTTCGATCTGCGACAGCGCCGCAGACAGGGCGCGCTTCTTGTTGTCATCCATGGGTGAGTCCTCGATTGGTCGTTGAAGTGGATACAGCGTGCGATAGCGGCGTCTCAGCAGTTGAGACGCTGCCNNAGGCCGCAATAGATGCCTTCGATGGCGAAATCCTGATCGGGCTTGACCTCGATGGGGTCGTGCCAAGCGTTGCGCGGTAACAGGCGCAGGCGCTCGCCACGCAGGCTGAGTTCCTTGACGGTGATTTCGCCATCGATGCGTGCGATCACGATCTGCCCGTGACGGGCTTCCTGCGAGCGGCGAACGCCGATCAGATCGCCCTCCAGAATGCCTTCGTCACGCATCGAATCGCCTCGCACTCGCAGCAGGTAATCCGGGCTGGGACGGAACAGACTGGCATCGATCAGCAGGTGGCGCTCGGCATCGCCGTGCTCGGCGGCACCTGAACCGATCGGCAGTCCAGCGGCGACATTTCCCAGTACCGGAAGCAATAGGCCTTCGGAGGTCGCGGTCAGCGACTTACGGGTGGTTTCGTCGGTCTCCGGCGTCTGCAGAACGCGGATCGCGCGCGCCCGACCGGGCAGGCGTTCGATGGCGCCTGCGGCTTCCAGCGCTTCGAGATGGTATTGCGCCGCACGCAGACTCTTGAAGCCGAAGGCGCGGGCGATTTCCGTTTGCGTGGGCGGCATGCCTTCGGCTTCGATGCGCTCGGCAAGGAAGTGCAGGATGGCATGCTGGGTGTCGGTCAAATCCATGTAGGTAGTATTACTACTAACAACCGATATGGCAAGCGGCCCGAGCGCGGATTACGGTGTGTTCAGTCGATCAAACGAAGCAATCCACGCAGCGCAACGTCCACGGTCTGGCGGCGGATCGCATCGCGGTCGCCGTCAAACTGGTGCAGTTCGGCCACCGGATAGCCGCCGCGCCGCTTCCACGCCAGCCAGACCGTGCCGACCGGTTTTTCCGGTGTGCCACCGCTGGGTCCGGCGATACCGGTGACCGCTACGGCGACGGCGGCACCGGCGTGGATCAACGCGCCGGAGACCATTTCCAGCGCCGTTTCCTCACTGACTGCACCCTGTTTGTGGAGGATTTCCGGGCGTACGCCCAGCAACGCCTGCTTGGCCTCGTAGCTGTAGGCGGCGATTCCACATTCGAACCAGGCCGAGCAGCCCGGTACATCGGTAATTGCTTTGGCAATCCAGCCGCCGGTGCAGCTTTCCGCGGTGACCAGGGACAGATGCTCCGCCTTGAGTCGCGCACCGACCTCGCTCGACAGCGCGTAGAGCTGATCGTCGGTGGGCAAGGCGGTGGGGGCGGAAATGCGCATGGTCGGGTCGTCAAAGGTGTTGGCAGGGCAAGCCTAACAGCGATCCGGGCAGATCATGTCGATACACTGGGCGGTCTCAAGAATCAAGTGC
>DEHW01000214.1 GCA_002352135.1 Lysobacterales bacterium UBA2790 | reverse complement strand
CAGACTGACTTCCGGCAGAGGGCTGAAGCAGCTTAGGCACCTACAATCGGGTCATCCTGTCTGGAGTCCCCGATGAAAATCCTTCCGCTCAGTCTTGCCATGGTCGCGATGGGTGTCGCGTCGTTTACGCATGCCGCTGAACCTGCCGCCGANNCCGAAGTTTTCGCCCGACGGCAGTCTGATCGCCTATTCCGCCGAGTACAGCGGGACGCGGCAGGTGTATGTGATCCCGGCCAGCGGCGGTGTGCCCAAGCAGCTCACGTTCTACAACGACATCGGGCCGATGCCGGTGCGCGGTGGTACGGACTACCGCGTGCTGGATTTCACGCCCGACGGTAAACATGTGGTGGTGCGGATGAATCGCGTGCCCTACGACGACCGCAGTGGTCGGCCCTACCTGGTGCCGGTCGACGGTGGCATGGAGCAGCCGTTGCCGATGTCGGAATCCGGTGGTGGCAGTCTGTCGCCGGATGGCACGCAGTTCGTCTACACACCAATCGATGCCGACTGGCGCGGGTGGAAGCGTTACCGCGGTGGTCGTGCGCCGGATGTCTGGACTTACGATCTGGTGCACAACACCTCGCGCAAGCTGACCACCTTTGAAGGCCTGGATCAGAATCCGGCCTGGATTGGCGACAGTGTCTACTTCGCCTCGGATCGCACCGGCACCGCCAACCTGTATTCGATGCCCGCCACCGCGGAGAACGAATCGGTCGCGCCGGTTGCCTTGACCGATTTCACCGACTTCGATGTGCTGTGGACCTCAGGTGGTCCCGATGCCATCGTCTTCGAGCAGGGCGGTTGGTTGTGGCGTCACGATGTGGGCACACACGGCGCGACACGCATTCCGGTCTGGATCAGTGATGACGCGCCGCAAACCTTGCCGCAATTCGTCAAGGCGGCGCCGGATGTGGAGTCGTTTGGTCTGTCGCCCGATGGTGCACGTGCCGTATTCGGTGCGCGTGGCGAGGTCTTCACCGTGCCTGCCAAAGAAGGCATCGCACGCAACCTCAGCCACACGCCCGGCGTGCGCGAGCACAGCGTGAGCTGGTCGCCGGACGGAAGCCAGATTGCGTATCTGTCGGATGCCACGGGCGAATACGAAATCTGGTTGCGCGCGCAGGATGGCAGCGGTGAGCCGCGACGACTCAGCACCGATGGCAACGTGTGGCGCTTTCCGCCGATCTGGTCGCCGGATGGCAAGTTCCTGGCTTACGCCGACAAGAACGTGCGCCTGCGGGTAATCGAGGTGGCGACAGGCAAGACGCGCGAGGTGGACCAAGGCAAATTCGAGGACATCACCGAGTACACCTGGTCACCGGATTCGCGCTGGCTGGCCTATGCCAAGACCAACCAGACGCAGATGCAGTCGATCTGGCTGTGGTCGATGGCCTCGGGCAAGGCCGAACAACTCACCACCGACCTCAGCAACGAGTTCTCCCCGGCCTTCGATCCGCAAGGCCGCTATCTGTATTTCCTCTCCAATCGCGACTACAGCGGCCTGACCTTCAGCGCCTTCGAGTTCAACTATCTCTACACCAATGCCACACGCATCTATGCCGCGACGCTGGCGGCGGATGGTCCGGTGCTGAAGCCCCTCAAGTCGGATGAGGTGGACCTGTCGACGGATGCGGACGCCAAAGACGACCAGCGCGAAGGCAAGCACGCCGCGCCCGCCTTGCGAATCGACATCGCTGGATTCAACGATCGCGTGGTGGCGTTGGACGTGCCGCCCGGCAACTATCAGGGTCTCAGCGCCAATGGCGACGCGGTGTTCTTCGTCGCCACCAGTGGCATGCAATCGCCACCGACACTGAAGCGCTTCGCGCTGGACGGCGACAAAGCGGAAGACGTTGCCCCGGGTGTACGTGGCTATGCCATGTCGGCGGACGGCCAGAAGTTGCTGCTGCGCTTGATGAGCGATTGGGCGCTGGTCGATGCACAGCCCGGACAGGACCCGGCCAAGGCCAAGCTGGCGGCGCTCGACAGCCTCGAATTGCGCGTCGATCCGCGCGTCGAATGGCAACAGATGTATGTCGATGCCTGGCGCATCCTGCGCGACTGGTTCTACGACCCGGGCATGCACGGCGGTATCGAGCGCTGGAATGCGATCCGTGATCGCTACGCCCCCTTGGCCGCCGCCGTGGTGACGCGCGAGGACCTCAACTATGTGCTGCATGAAATCGCTGGCGAGGCGAATGCCGGGCATGTGTATGTCGAACGCGGTCCGAATGCGGCTTCGCAAACGCGCAAGTCCGGTGGCCTGCTGGGCGCGGAGTTCAGCCGCGACGACAGTGGCTACTTCCGCATCGAGCGCATCTTTGCGGGCGAGAACTGGGATGCCGCCAACCGCTCGCCGCTGACCGAGGCAGGGGTCAACGTCAAGTCGGGAGAGTTCCTGTTGGCAGTGGATGGCGTGGATGCACGCAGTGTGCAGAACGTCTACGCACTGTTGGAAAACAAGGCCGAGCGCGTGGTCGAACTGCGCGTCAATGCAAAAGCCAGTGCGCAGGGTTCACGCGTGGTGCGGGTCAAGACGCTCGCCAGCGAAGAAAACCTGCGTTATCTGAATTGGGTGGCCGAGCGTCGCGCCATGGTGGATCGTCTGTCGGGTGGCCGGATCGGCTACCTGCACTTGCCGAATACAGCCGTGGAGGGCAACCGCGAACTCAACCAGTGGCTCGCGCCTTTGGCCCATAAGGATGCGCTGATCATCGATGACCGCTACAACGGCGGTGGCTTCATTCCTGACCGCATGATCGAGCTGCTTTCGCGTACCCCGCTCAATTACTGGAAGCGTCGTGGTCTGGAGCCCCAGCCCACACCCGGTATCGCTCATCGCGGTCCTAAAGCGATGCTGATCAATGGACTGTCGAGCTCGGGCGGTGATGCGTTGCCGTATTACTTCCGCCACGAAAAGCTCGGCACCCTGATTGGTACACGCACCTGGGGCGGCTTGATCGGCATCTCTGGCAATCCGCCGCTGATCGATGGCGGTTCGATTCTGGCCGCCACCTTCCGCTTCATGTCCGCCGAGGACGGTAGCTGGCAGGTCGAGAACGAAGGCGTCGCCCCGGACATCGAAGTGGTCGACCGACCCGAGCTGATCGCCGCCGGTCGCGATCCTTCGCTGGAAAAAGCCGTGGAAGTGCTGTTGCAGCAGCTTGAAACGCAAACCCCGAAACCCATCGTCGCTCCGCCTGCACCGACGGCGTTTCGCTGAAGTCCCGGCTGGCCCGCGCAGCGCGAAAGCGGTTCTGCGCGGGCAAAGCCCGATCCACTGATCGAACTTGAGCCTTGAAACTGAGCGCCCCTCTCCCGCTTGCGGAGAGGGGCGCTCCGGCGCGCAGTTGGGCTTGGTAGACGCGTCACTACCGGGCGGACGCGCGTGGAGCATCGGTGATGGTGCGGCTCAAGTTCGGCGCATTGAAGCCCGACCCGGGACTTGAGCAGACGCGAATCGGGCGTTAGTCTAACGACTGTTATAACGCCCGTCGGGAGTCCGCCATGCACTACGCCCTCAAACTGACCCAGATCGGCAATTCGGTCGGCGTGATCCTGCCCAAGGACGCCTTGGCGCGGATGAAGCTGGAGAAGGGCGACACCCTGTATCTGACCGAATCGCCAGAGGGTTATCGGCTGGTCGAATACGACCCCACCTTCGATCAGCAATTGTCGATGGCGGAAGAAATCATGAAACGGCGGCGCAATGTGCTGCGTGAGTTGGCCAAGTGAGCTTCATCTGGATTGAAGAGTCGGTCGTCTGGGCGATTCATGAAGCGCAACTGGCGGAGCACGGCGGGTCGGTCGGTGTGCGCGATGCTGGGCTGTTGGCATCGGCCATGGGACGACCGATCAATCTCGCCGCCTACGGCACGCCAGATGTTGCGGCATGTGCCGCCGCCTACGGCTATGGCATCGCGCGCAACCATCCTTTCATCGATGGCAACAAACGGACCGCGTTCGTGTGCACGGAGTTGTTCCTGGCACTTAACGGCCATGCGTTGGTCGCCAGTGATGTCGATTGCGTCATGATCATGCTCGCCGTCGCCGCCGGGGAAATGGATGAAACCGAGTTTGCCGCTTGGCTGCGCGCCAACATCGCCGCGCGCGGCTGATCCGCGTCACGCCATCGCGCTCGCTGTGCTCTGCTAGCCTGTGTGCTTTCCGCCGCAGCAATTGCCCATGACAGCGACACGCGCGCATTCCAATCTGAGCCCGCCAAAGACCCGCCGATGTACGTAACCGCGCGCGTGCTCGGCATGCTGATCGGCTGGGCGCTGGTTCGCCATCCGGCGGGCGGTGTGATTGGTTTTCTGCTGGGGTGGGCCATCGATGCGGGCTGGTTCCACGGTACGCATGGCAGAGCGACGCCAAGTGTCCGGGAAACGCCGGATTCCAGCGATCCGTACCGCCTGCTTGGGGTTTCGCGGCATGCCAGCATGAAGGACATTGATCGCGCCTGGCGCAAGGCGATGTCGAAGGTGCATCCCGACCGCTTTGCTCGCGCCGACGCACCGACGCGAGCCAAGGCCGAGGCCCGCGCCCGCGCCCTCAATGCGGCGTACGACGCCATCGTGGCGGAACGTCGCGGCGCAGCCTGAACCACGTCGGGCTATCCTGTGTGCTTTGAACAGGAGCCCTGCGATGGACTGGAAAACCACCGATCTGTGTGACACCCATGGCGATGCGGTGCGCGTGCTGGAAGAACCGCTGTCGGATTTTGGTGGACGCCTCGCCTTCTGCGGGCCGGTGCACACCCTCCGCGCCTACGAAGACAACGGCAAAGTGCGTGAAGCCTTGAGCGAAGCCGGGCAGGGACGGGTGCTGGTGGTCGATGCCGGTGGCTCGATGAAGCGCGCCATGCTGGGTGACGAACTCGGCGCGCTGGCCGAAAAGAACGACTGGGACGGCATCATCATCCTTGGCTGTGTGCGCGACTCCGCTGCCTTGGCCGAACTGGATCTTGGCATCAAGGCGTTGGGCACCTGTCCACGCAAGACCGAAAAGACCGGCCAAGGCGTGCGCAATGTACCGATCCGCATCGGTGGCGTGGATATTGCGCCCGGCGACTACATCTATGCCGACGAGGACGGTGTGATCGTTTCGAGCAAGCGTCTGCCGGACGCGGAGTGATGACATTTCGTGGTGGCGGTTGTGGCCGCCACCACGATGTGAGTGCTCAGGGTGTCAGGGCTTCAAAGCCATCGTTGAACAACGCGCTGCTGATCCAGACCGCATCGATGCTGTCGACATAGAAGGGTTGGGCGTTGTTGAGCAGGGTGAACAGCACCGCACCGATGCCCTGACCCGGGAAGCGGTGTGGCACATCGCTGACCACCTCCAGCCCATCCATCGTAATGCTGACCGTATCGGCATCCATGTCGTAGTAGAACACGAAGTAGTAAGCACGATTGCCGCTGTAGGGGCCGATTTCGGTACAGCTTGTGGATTCGGTGCAGAACCGCACGGCACCCGTGTTGGTCAGTTGCAGCTCGCCGAAATCCTGCGCTGAGCTAACCGATTCGCGAAAGCGGATGCGGCGGTCGCTGAGGGTGGGTGCCCAGAACTGGAAGCCCAAGGCGAAGACGCCTTCGTCGACTTCCGCGTTGCCCAGCATGTCGAAGCGCAGGGAGCCTGTGTTGGTGCCAGCGCCGCTGCGCGCAATCTCCAATGCGTGGTTGACGGCAACGCCTTTTCCGCCGTGCATCGGCGTGGGTGCGACCGCTTCGACAATCGTGCCTTGTACATAGATTGCGACGTTGCTCGGCTGACCGAGGCTGGCACCACCGGTTCCTACGGCGCCCAACGATTGATCTTCGAAATGTGCTTCCAGAAGGGAAATCGGTGTCGGCCCGCCGCCGCCCGCATGGGCGGACGAAGCAATGAGCGCGCAGCAGGCAAGCGCCCGGACAAGACAGTGACGCATTGGAAAACTCCCGAATTGATGGGATGCCCAGTTCAACCCAATCGGCCTCATGTGGGCTTCAAACGAGATCAACGCTTGATCAACAAGCATCATCTGAGCGATCAATCTGCGATCAAAGCGCGATGGCGATCACGAATATTGATCGCCGATCGAGTCGAGCAAATCCGCCGGGCCAGCGCATTTCGGGAACAGTGTGCGCACCTCTCGCCATGGCAAACACGGTTAACGTATTCGCGCTCGATAGACCATCCAGCGCACGGGGCGGGCTTCAGGGGGGCGTTTCGAATCCGTCGGAAAACAAGGTGATGGGTGGGTAGTAGGTCACCCGTAGATTGTCGACATAGGTGGGACCGGTGGTCGAACGATCAATGCCCAATCGTACCGAGCCGATACCCAGCGGCCCGCCATACGTCGGGCTTGCGGGTCGCACCAGGACGCCGTCGACGATTATCTCGACGGTTCGGGCGTCGAGATCAAAATTCAACGCCAGGTCCAGCGTCTCACCGTCGTTGTAGGTGCCGAGGTTTGCCGATGCCGTGACTGAATCCGACCAGTTGAGATTGCCGGACTCCGCGATGGACAGCGATCCCCAGTCCGCTGCTGCACCGTTGTTTTCCCGGATGTAGAGCAGAAATCGGGCGCCAATTGGCTGAAATAGGGCCACTTCCACGACCACATTGCCGTCGCCGGGTTCGGCGTCGCCCGGAAACTCGAACACCGCAAATCCCGCGATGGATGTCGCGTCATGATCGATCTCCAGAGCGCGATTGACACCACGCAGAGCCGGAAAAGTCTGTTCTACGACGGTCGCCGCAATCACGCTGTCAACACTGACTGGCTGCCCCGGCGCACCGGTGCCAATCGGTCCAAGCGGCTGACCTTCGAATGTCGTGTTCAACAGGGGGAAGCTGGGCAGTGCTCCCGCCTGCGCCATGGCGGGCCAATGCAGACAGCTGCACAAGATGACGAGCGCGGTTGACCACCGCGGTGGACTCAGGGGCTTGATCATCTGGGGTTCCTCGGCGGTTCCGATTTGGTATGCGGATTTCACCGTGGACCCGGTCGCAAGGGTTATGAGCCGACTCAACGGATGATCAGACTTTGATCAAATAGTTGATTTCAATGGGTCAACGGAGACTTGGCGCATCAAAACGCGCTGCTGGGTTGCGCACTCAGCGCACCGCCATCCACATCGGCGGGAAGTGGGCCGCGTTCGCCGCTGCGCCGCCAGGCCCATTGCGCGGCAAGTGCGTAGCCGCGTTGCTCGGCACTCGCTGCGAGCATGCGCAGGTGTACCGTGTCATTGTTCAGCGCGGCGTCGAGCATGTCGGCTTGCAGCGTCAGTTCCGGCGCATGCAGATCGGTTAGATCCGTGTCGAGATCGCGCAGCGTCTGTCGCGCCGCTTGCGTGTCCGCGCTGGCGATCAGTAGTTCCACCTCAGTCAGACCGGCACGTACCAGATCGCGCCGATCCTGCTGTCCGCTGCGTTGCCATTCGCGACGCACCAGCCGAACCCGAGCCAATGCCTCGGCGCGCTGCGCGGGTTGGCGCGCCATCGAACGAGCCTGCCTGACACGGACGAGATGTACCCAATCCTGCTGTCCTGCCGAGGCGAAACCCTTTTCGGCGGCCAACAATTGGGCTTCGACAGCGGCGTGGTCACCGTGCACCTCGTGCCAGCGCGCCCACGCCAAGGCAATTCGCGCATCGTCATGGCTGGCCAAACGACCCCGATAGGGTTGCAGGCGCTCAAGTTCGCTGCGCGCGCGGGCGAGATCGCCTGCCGCGAGAAGTAACTCCGCCGCCTGCACGGTTGCGCGACTGGCCCAGACATAGGCTTGCGCGTCCATGAAATGCGTGTTGGCCTGCAGCATCAGGTGCAGTGCCGTGGTGTGGTCGTCGAGGCGCTGCTCGATGATCGCCTGGTTGTATTGGGCACGCCCCAGCTCGGCACGATCCGCCACATCTTCGGCAATCACCACCGCCTCGCGATACAACTCTCTGGCTCTTGCCAGTCGACCGCGACGTGACTCGATTCCGCCCAAATTGGTGAGATTGACCAGTTCGCCGCGACGATCACCGCTGTCCGCAAACAATTGCCGTGCATGAAGAATCCGCGCCTCAGCTTCGTCATAGCGGGATTGCAGAGCCAGACGCATGCCCAGACTGGTCAGTACCGATGCGATGCGCACCCGATCAGCGCTCAGCTCCGCCTGTGTCAAGGCGGCTTGCAGTGAGTCCTGGCTGCCGTCGGCGTCCCCCTGCAAGGCGAGCAGAGCGCCCAGTGCGAGTTGCAGCTCGCTGAGCGAACGCGGGTCCATTTGCTGGCTGGCAAGCGGCAAGGCCTGATCGAGCACCGCCCGCGCCGCCTTGGGGTCGCCGCCCCGGCTGAGTACCAGACTGTATTCGTAGCTGGCCTGGTGCATGATCCGCCAGGCACCCTGCGCTTGGGCTTGTGCAATCAGCTCGGGATAGCCACCGATCGGTTCGTTCTGTTCGATGCCCAGCGCCAGACTGCGCAGGCGCAGCAAGCGCGTATCCAGTCGCGCGTCCGGCAGCGGGTTGAGCCATTCGCGCAGCGTGTCCAGTTCGCCCTGTCGGCGCAACTCATCGGCGAGCAGCAGGCGCCAGTGATGTGCGGGCAACGGTGGCATGCGGGCGATTTGCGCGGCCAGTGCGGCGCGCAGGGTCGCCTGCGCGCTGGAATCCACCGCGTCGACGCGCCATTGCGCGAACAATGCGGCAGGCTGACGCAGCTGTTCGGGCGACAGTGCGTTCAACAGCGAATGCACGAGTCGATGTTCGCCACGGGTCAGCGCGGTGAATACGCGCAACAAAGCGGCTTCCGAATCACTGGGTTCGCGCCGCAGCCACTGCGCCAGCGGATCATCAGGTCCGATCGGTGCGCCCTGCTGAATCAACACCAGGAAGCGCTCGAACGCTGCCGCCCTCTCGTCCAGAGCGCTCCGCAACGTTCCTTCCGGCGAGAGTGCGGCCAACCCGGACCAGTCACCCTGACGCATCAACAGCTGACGCAGCGAAACGCGCAGCAAGGGGTTGCGCGGATCATCGTGCAACAGCGATTGCCACGCGTGCCGAGCGTCGTTGAAGCGCTCGTCGGCTTCCGCAGCCAGTGCCGACTGCCACAGTCGGCGTGCTGCTGCCTGCGTCGGCCACCGCGCATCCAGCCCGACTTCCTGGCGGTCGGAGATCGCCTGCACGGCGGTCAGCAGTTGATCCAGATCCTGCCAGCAGCGCGCTGGCCGCAGCTCGCCCTCGGTACTGGCCGATTCGGACGGCGTGCGATACAGACGCCAGAGCAGGTTGCTGCCTTGGACCTGCAAACGAAGTAGCGGAAGTGACGGGTCCTGGTCGTCACTGCGGAGATCGGTTTCCCAACGCAGGACATGCTCGACCAGCGGCAGCATGTCCCGCGCCGGTGCCGATGGATCGCCCTCACTCAGCCACACCCACTGAAGTGGCGGTGCGCCGACGCGCGCAGGCCCAAAACGATCATGAAGCCCCAGCCATAGTGCCGCCAGCAGAAGCAGCACGATAGCCGCACCGGACCAGCGCACCCGTGGGTAGCGCTGCACGACCGCCGCTTCCGCCATGGCGTGCACGACCGGAGGCGGATTGGATAGCGCCGGTTCGGCAACTGGGTCCGCCGAGCCGTCATGCTGTTGCGTCTCGGCGATCCATCGATAGCCGCGCCGATGCCGGGTTTCGATGAATTGCGACGGCTGAGCGCTGTCACCCAGCGCAATGCGCAGATCGCGAATGGTTTGCGGCAGGACATTGCGTGACAGCGCTGAATGCCCCCACACCGCATCGATGATGTCGTCCTGGGCAGTCAACGCCGGAGCGCGCTGGATCAGAAACAAGAGCAATGCATAGGCCTTCGGACGAAGGTTGACCGGCCCCTCCGGGCCGATCAGGCGGCCCTGTTCGGTATCGAGTTCAAATCCATTGAAGAGATAGCGCATGTGTGCAGTGTAAGGGCTGCGCGCGGCGGCAAAGATGTCACCGCGCCCTGTCAGAGCGCGAGCCACGCGGCGAAGCGCGCATCGCCTTCAGCCGTGCCGAGCTTCCATCGCAGAACGTCCTATCTGTCGCTCGACACGGATCGTCCACCGATGCACCCGGCGCGATGTCGAAGCGCGCAACGGCAAACTAGATGTGCGGTGCAAACCGGATCGCATCCATGCGCTGCGCAGCTGCTTGATACTCGTCGGCCATGCGGTCGATCAACTGCTGAACGCGCGGGATGTCGTGGATGCCGCCGACGCCTTGTCCCGCGCCCCAGATGTCCTTCCATGCCTTGGCATCGGTGTTGCCGCCGGAGCCGAAATCCATCTTGGTCTTGTCGGCTTCGGGCAGGTTGTCCGGGTCCATGCCTGCGCGGGCGATGCTGGGCTTCAGGTAGTTGCCTTTGACGCCGGTGAACAGCGAGCTGTAGACGATGTCTTCAGCACGGCTGTCGACCAGCATCTGTTTGTAGTCGGGTACCGCATGCGCTTCCTGTGTGGCGATAAAGCGCGTTCCGAGGTAGGCAAGGTCAGCGCCGAGCGCTTGCGCGGCGAACACATCGGCGCCGCTGGCCATCGCGCCGGAGAGGAGAATCGTGCCGTTGTAGAACGCGCGGATCTCGCGCAGCAGCGCAAATGGGCTCAATGCACCGGCATGACCCCCGGCACCTACGCAGACCGCAATCAAACCATCCACGCCTTGCTCGGCGGCCTTCTCCGCGTGACGACGGCTGATCACATCGTGGAAGACCACGCCGCCGTAGCTGTGTACGGCCTGCACGACTTCTTTCGGCGGCGACAGGCTGGTGATGATCACAGGCACCTGATGTTCGACCACCAGCTTGATGTCGTCGGCCAGACGATTGTTGCTGGCATGCACGATCAGATTGACCGCGAAAGGCGCGATCCGTGCATCGGGTTGCGCTTGCTGCGCGGCGCTCAACTCGGCCTTGAGCTGATGCAGCCATTCATCCAGTTGTGCCAGCGGACGGGCATTCAGCGAGGGAAAGCTGCCGACCACACCGGCCTTGCATTGTGCAGCCACCAGTTCGGGGCGCGAGACCAGAAACATCGGTGAGCCAACCAAGGGCAGACGCAGGCGACCTTGCAGAATGGCGGGTAGGGACATGTTTGGAACTCCAAGGGAAGTTAGGGAAGGCGCGCGAGGAAATCCTCGACCGCCCGATTGAAGGCGTCGTTGTCGTCACCGGCCACCATGTG
>DEHW01000034.1:2703-3199 GCA_002352135.1 Lysobacterales bacterium UBA2790 | reverse complement strand
GCCGGACCGAAGAGCACTCGCGGCGCGTTGCCGCACGCTGCGGACGCGTTCGGCCGCAGATCGGCATAACAACGAATGGCCTCAAGAGTCTGCGACTGTTGTGGTGCCGCCATGGCCCCGATCAGCAATTGCGCCGCATATTGTGGGCTCGCCGGTGGCGAGCCGCGCCCTCGCGGGCCAGGAGCGACCAGCCCCCCGGTGACCATCAACGTGACGCGGAAGCGCAGATCGCNNAATTAATTTTTTATAAATTCTGTTGCTTTTAGATTGCCTGCCGTAGCGGGTGGGGTGCGCAGCCGCAAGCAGGACAAGCTCGCTGATTCCGGTTCGCAGCCAAAATCTTCACGGCCACCCTCAAAGGCGCGAAGATTGTAAGATTCGCGAATGCTCGCCTGCTCACCACCCGAACCGGGTTTCGGTCTCGCCCAGAAATCTACGGAGCACAAAGAATGATCGATCTGTACACTGCTGCCACTCCCAACGGGCACAAGATCTC
>DEHW01000034.1:0-2657 GCA_002352135.1 Lysobacterales bacterium UBA2790 | reverse complement strand
TCACGGGTCGTGCAGTGGCTGATGTTCCAGATGGGCGGGATCGGACCGATGATGGGCCAGGCCAACGTCTTCTTCCGTTACTTTCCGGAAAAGATCGCCGCTGCTATCGATCGCTATCAGGGTGAATGCAGGCGACTTTTCCGGGTGCTCGACAGTCATCTCGAGGAGCACGAGTTCCTCGCCGGCGACTACTCGATCGCCGACATCGCCAACTGGGCCTGGGTACGTACGCATCGCTGGTCAGGCGTGGACATCGATGACCTGCCGCAGCTACGACGCTGGCTCGAACAGATCCGCGCCCGCCCGGCGGTGCAGAAAGGCATCAATATGCCGCCGTCGGCGATTGATCGCGACGCCAACGACGAGCAGGCGCGGCAATTCGCCGCTGAAGCGCGCCGGATGGTTGAAATGGGTCAGTCGCGCCGGAGCGGTGTCTGAAACAATGGGCTGCGACCACCACCATGATCCAGGGCATCATTGCTGCCGATGGCTGCCGATGGCCCTCATCTCCTGGTCGAGCTCGACCGCTGCCACACCGCGAACGGTTTTCAGCGTACCGATGGCAGCGCGCGCAACGCTGCCGGAAATGATGCCCACCGTTGGCAAGACGCCTGAAACCTTCATCCCGGCGAGCATCAGGGCATCCGCCACCGTCTGAATCGATTCCAGATGCTGGTCATCAATCGTGATGATCACGGCGTCAAGCAGATCCTCGTTCATGTCGCCTCCCTTCCTTCCAACCATCGGTAATGCACCGACTTGCGGCCAATGCGCACAGACTGACACAAGGAGGCAATCGTCGGCAAGTCAACCGCATCGGCCGCCGACGATCGCGCTTGTTTCCTCATGGCCGTCTGACAAACAATGCGCAGGGGTGAAAGAGGATCCTTGCGTCGCGTGCAGAGAGATCCCCTCTGCTGGTCAGGCCATGACAACTCTCCCGGGAGCCGCTTACATGCGATGCGAAGCGAACTTGCTGCTTGGCACATCAGGGAACCGGGGACTGCACCAGGCCGCTGCCAACGTCACTCGTCGGCAGCGGCAGACGAACCGCTCGTGAGGTGAGCACCTGCCATAGCGCAGCGCCACGGTTGGCCGCCGACATCTGTGCCCACAGGGCCGCAACTCCGGCTACGTGCGGCGTCGCCATGCTGGTACCATTCCAGCTTGCATATCGTGTCGGCAGCTTGGTTGATGAATAGACCGCAACCCCCGGAGCGACCAGATCTACATTGGCGCCCGAAGCCGGTCCCGATCCGCACGAGAACGATGCCAGCCGGAGCCCATTATCCACGGCGCCGACGGCCATGATTGAAGGGCTGTTGGCGGGCTGCCCAACGGTGCCTGTAGACCGGTGGTTGCCAGCCGCAGCGACGATCAGGCATTTCTTCTGGAGCGCGCGACGACCCACGGTTTCGTAAGCGGTAGAGGGGGTCGTGGTGGTATTCCCGAGCGACATCGAGATGACCTGACAGCCGCTATTGATCGCCCACTCCATGCCCGCGATGATGCCCGCACTCGACCCGCTCCCTGCATTGCTCAAGACCTTGCCAGCGTAAATGGCTGCTTTCCAGGCAATTCCGTAGCGCCGGCCGCTGGCATCCTTGTATCCACAGGCGGTCCCAATGCAGTGGGTTCCGTGTCCGTGCCCGTCCTGGACGGCTTCCCCCGAAACGAAGGACTTCGTGATGATCCGCCGCCCTCGGAAATCAGGATGCTGCAGGTCCATGCCGGTATCGAGCACCGCCACTTTCATGGCGCTGCCCGTACGCGACGAGTGGATCGCGCGTGTCGCTTTCAGACCCCAGGTCGATAATGCATCGTCAGCAAACGTTGCCATGGCGCCCAATCGCTCCTCGGCGGCCACCGCCATGGCTTTTTGGTAGAGGTTGTCGACGGCATCCCGATAACCCTCCAGGTAAGCACCAGACAACGAACCGCTCTCGCCGATGGCGTAGAACATGCGCTCTGGTTCGATATCGAGAATCGCACCGTCGCCGTCTTCTGCCTGTGCCGCCATCAGGCTGTTCAGGGCATCGGGATCAAGGGTGACCAGCGCAATTCCCAATGTGGGAAAGACTGCTCCGCCTGCTTTCGCCACCTGCTCCATATCGATCGCCGAATCGGCGAAATCGGCTGCACTCGGCAGGCCAGCGACTGCAGCCCGCTTCTCGATCGCCCCCAGACCTTTGGAAACATCGTCTTCACGAAAAGTGATCAGATAACGCCCGGTCGTCTGCTCAGACTCGTTCGCACTGGCAGCCGAAAATGTCGCTTGCTGTGACATGACTTTCTCCTTTCGATGGATGGATAAGGAAGCTCTCGACCGCTCCCGATCGGCGGCTCATCGCGGACTTGACCAGCCTCCGGATCGGCTCGATAAAGAACACTCAAAATAATGCTTTAAAAGAGATTAGTTCACAGATTGACAAACTTCAAGGAAGCATCGGCCCCTGCTACTCTGTCTGAAGGGTGATCATCGGAAATGGGGATCTGCTTGCTGGCCAGCAACGTACGAGGTCGCCAGACATGCCGTGGTGATCACGTCAGCGGTGACTGGCATGCCGATAGACAGTTATAATCACAGCTCCCGCAACCAGTAGAGAGATCACGCAAATGGGCCTAGATCGCGTACCGCCCGGCAAGGCACTCCCCAA
>DEHW01000206.1 GCA_002352135.1 Lysobacterales bacterium UBA2790 | reverse complement strand
AACGCGTCGCCACCAAACCCGAGCACGTCGCTCACGCGCTGAACGCCTACGTACACGTTCCCGCATGCTGTCAGCAGGCCAGCATGTTCGCACCTTCAGGAAGGTCGCTTCACTACACCGCATGCACGTGGGCTGCGCAAATTGTGGGGAGTCGTCGTTCCCACTGAACCGACCGCCGTTGTGCGCGTGGCTTGCGACGTGCGCGATACCACGCATCATGTGATGCTAATTTCGCGCACGATCTCTTGGCGGCAGGCTATGCGAACCACGATTGCACTCGATGATGAACTTCTTGCCAAAGCCCAGTCTTTCACCGGCCTGAAAGAAAAATCCTCAGTTGTGCATGAGGCATTGAAGGCGCTCATCGCCCGCGAAAGCGGACGTCGGCTGGCTTTGCTCGGTGGCAGTGACCCCGCGGCATCCGCCGCACCACGCCTCCGCACGAAGTCCGACTGATCTTCGTCGATACCTCGGTCTGGATAGACCACCTTCGCAAGTCCGATGAAACGCTGCGCACCTTGTTGGAAACAGGACAGGTCCTCACTCACTCATTCGTCATCGGTGAACTGGCGCTTGGCAGTCTTGGGAACCGCGACCGCGTCCTGCGCCTGATGGACGACCTGCCGACCGCGAGTCAGGCCACCGATCAAGAGGTCCGTGCATTCATCGAAAGCCACGGTCTTGCCGGATCGTGTGTTGGCTATGTCGATGTGCACTTACTCGCCGCGGCACGGTTGAGTGGCGTTGCGCTATGGACACGCGACAAACGGCTTCTCGCCATCGCCAACGACTGCGGATTGGCGACGACTCACCATCACTGATCCAGCGCGGCCTCCGACAACTGTTCGCCACATTTGGGACAAACATTCTGCGCACTCCGCTGCGTGGAAACGGCCTTCGGGACACACTCAGGCGACCAGCGTGGTGGATGGGGTCGGCAGCGGGATTCGGAAGGGTTACCCACAGGTCGCGCGAGGCGGCCTGTGGGGTCAGTGGACTCAGTGATTGCGCGTCATCCGCAGCACAATGTTGTAGCCCTGCGTCGCGGCGGTGTTGTTGACGTAGTTCACCGAGTTCCGATACGGGATGCCAATGATGGTGTCGTCGTTGATCGGAATCAGCTCGTAAAACAGCGCCTCGGGCGACCAACTGTATCCAATCACCGTCGGAACACCGGAAATCGTCCCATTGATTGGAACGGCGCTACCGGTGTCGATGACGCGCAGTTTCTTTTCTACCGTGTCATAAATGAAATAAACATAAGCATCGGGCAGCAAATTGTTATTGCTTGCCTTCATCCAGATCGTGGTTTGCGGCACGGGGATACGATAGGTATCCGAATTCAAGCGTTGGATATTTCCGGCCCACGAAGGCGCCACAATTCTTTCAATGGTGAAATCGGTATAGGCGATGAGCCCGGGCGAGTTTCCCGGATACGGAACACCATCCGAGCCGATGTACATCTCGAAACGCCAGTTGCCCAAAAACCAATCCGCCCCAAAATCCTGAAAGAGAATCTGGCGGGCAGGCTCGATGTGCTCCATCTGGATGCCGTTGTAGCTGACGCGCGCTTCGGCGCTGGTATCGAAGGCGATTTGTCCGTTGCCATACGGACTGGGACCGACATCGGGAACCAGATAGTTGCAGGTCGGGCACGCCCCGCCATGACCTTCATTCAGCACGCCGGAAAAGCTGCCCATCGCGCCGTCCCGAATGATCTGCTGATAGGTCGGCGGCACATAGGTTCCCGCCATCAGCAGCCAGTAGGGGTTACGTTGCGCATCATAGATATAGACCGTTCCGGAGTAGAGCGGCTGCGATTGCCCGGCCAGCGGTGGAAATCGCTCGATGGCCCAGCCTGCGCCGTCTCGGCTGCGATCAAACCACGTCGCGGCCTGAAACGGCATCACTTGCCAGCCGATGGGCGGGTTTCCTGGGCTCCATCGCGGATTGTTGCTGGAGGAACCGCTTGCCGCGACGCCAATGCTCGTGGTCAGCGCCATGCCGATGAGGATGGCTGCAATGCGTTGAATCATGGTTTGCGCTCCTTTCATAAGTAGTAATGGTTTCATGCGTGGTCAGTCGGTGCAACATAGAATGCTTTCTTTGATCCCCCCACTCAGCGACATGACCGTCTGATAGTCACGAATGCGATATCCGCAGGTGCCGGTGTCGATATCGTAATTGTTCCGCTGTGACCACGCGCACAGATTTGCATCCACACGAATACCATTCAGGACATAGGTTTCCACTGTGGTCTGCTTGTAGAGGTTGTTGTCAGCACAGGAGTACGTAAATTCGCAGGAATTTTTGCAATTCCCTGCCCCATACTGCGTGGTGCTTTCTTTGGCGTAACTGAGATTGGCACCAATGGGCGTGGTACGAAAGCCGACCCCGTCTCCGCAGGCGGGCCACCGGTCGCGCTCGGTGTAACCGCTCCCACAGGACGGTCCCACATAGACGGCACCCGCCGCAGAGCAGCCCACTTTGGGTCCGGTTGCACTGAACTGTCGGCAGCCATCTTCAGCGGGAACAATCACGCAGTTCCCGCTGAACCCGCCACCGCTACTGTCTCCACCATCCCCGCCATCCGACTCCAGTTCTGGAAAACCTTTCAGCACGATCGCAGTCGGCTGGGTGACGCCCGAGCCGACATAGGCCGAGACGTTCATGGTGAAGCCGTTGAAGCCACCGCGCACGGTGGTTTCGCCTTGCCGGATGATGCCGGTCGGGATCTGGTAGTGCTTGGAGATTTCGCTGGCGACTTGGCCTTTCAGCGTGGTCAGGCTGTCGGTCGTGGTGTTGTANNGTGGTCGGTAGCAAGCCTTCGGTGATTGGGGTGCTGACGGTGACGGTTTGTAAAGTGCGTCAATGCCGTCGCCGAAAACTACGCGTGGCCTCAGTCCTCAATCTGCGACTTGGCGAACTCGGCATCGAGTTTCTCCATCGCGTCCTTGGGCTTGAGTTTGGCGGCTTTGGCGTAGGCTTCGGCGGCGTCGTCTTCGCGTTTGTCACCGTAGAGCAGCATCAGGCCGTTGCCGTATTCGATCCAGGCGATGGGTGAGTCGGGAGTCAGCTCCAGCGCGGTTTGCAGGTGTTTTTCGCCGGTGGCGGCTTTGGCGCCGTAGGTCAGGCCGCCGAGCATGCTGCCGACTTTGTTGATGATTTCGGCGTGGTAGAGGCCGAGGGCGGTATGCGCTTCGGCGTGTTTGGGGGCCAGTTTGAGGGTGGCGTCCAGGCTTTCCTTGACCTTGCCTGCCAAGCCTTGGGTCAGTGCTTTGGCAATCGAGATGCTCTGGCTGTAGCGACCCAGCGCGAAGGCGCGGCGGTAGTGGCTGTTGGCCAGTTTGGGCAGCGCATCGACAGCGGCTTCGGCCAGGCCGACCAGTTGTTCGTAGCGTTGCAATTGCTGTTTGTCGTTGTCGAGCAGGTAGGTGGCGTGGATGCCACCGGCCTTGCAGGCGACCGAGGCGCCCAGTGGGCCAAGGGCTTCACCAATCTCGAAGGCGCTTTGGAAGTCACCAGCGTGAAAGGCGCGCCAGGCTGATTGCAGACTGTCGGCGGTCTCCGCAGCGTCGAGTTTGCCCAGGGCCTTGTTGGACTTCAGCCAGCCTGCGACGCTGTCGGCATCGGGGAAGGGCTCCTGATCGCCAGCGTGCAGCTTGGTCCAGGCTTTTTCCAGTTTGGCGTCGGGGTAGTCGAAGCCTTTGCTGTCGTGGGGAAAGGCGGTCCAGGCTTTGCTGCGTGCCATGAGCGGCTCCTTGCGTCGGGTTGCGGTGGCGAACGTCGCCGCATTGTGCGTCAGTGCGACGAATTCGCCATGTTGCAGTGCTTTCCGCTGCCCGATCCATCCGGCATCATGCGCGTCTCGTAGCCTTTGACGCCCCGCACGCATGAAATCCAGTAACGACATCCGCCAGGACTTCCTCCAGTTTTTCCAGTCGAAGGGACACCAGATCGTGGCCTCCAGCCCGCTGGTGCCGGGCAACGACCCGACCCTGTTGTTCACCAACTCGGGCATGGTGCAGTTCAAGGATGTGTTTCTGGGCGGCGACAAGCGCAGCTACGCGCGGGCGGTGTCGAGCCAACGCTGCGTGCGCGCGGGTGGCAAGCACAACGATCTGGATCAGGTCGGTTACACCGCGCGGCATCACACGTTTTTCGAAATGCTGGGCAACTTCAGTTTTGGCGACTACTTCAAAAAGGACGCCATCTGCTGGGCCTGGGAGCTGCTGACCGAGGTCTGGAAACTGCCGAAGGAACGCCTGCTGGTGACGATCTACCACACCGACGACGAAGCCTTTGAAATCTGGCACAAGGACGTCGGTATTCCAGCGGATCGGATCATCCGCATCGGCGACAACAAGGGTGCGCCGTATGCGTCGGATAACTTCTGGCAGATGGCCGATACCGGTCCCTGCGGGCCGTGTACCGAGATTTTCTACGACCACGGCGCGCATATCGCGGGTGGTCCGCCCGGCAGCCCGGATGAAGATGGCGACCGCTTCATCGAAATCTGGAACAACGTGTTCATGCAGTTCGACCGTCAGCCCGACGGCAGCCTGCAGCCGTTGCCCGCACCCTGCGTGGACACCGGCATGGGC
>DEHW01000008.1 GCA_002352135.1 Lysobacterales bacterium UBA2790 | reverse complement strand
TGTTCGACAAGATGCTGGCGGCGCGGCACTTCCATGCGGGCCTGTTTCTGGTGCGCCAACTGGAATTCGCACTGTTCGATTTCCGCCTGCATCTGGACTATCAGCCCGAAATCGGCGCGCGCGTAATGGAACGCCTGGCGGAGGTACGCAAGCAGGTCGCGGTGGTCGAGCCACCAAGCTGGCAGCGCTTTCCGAATACCTTCACCCACATCTTCTCTGGCGGCTACGCGGCGGGCTACTACAGCTATCTGTGGGCCGAGGTACTGAGTGCCGACGCCTTTGCCGCCTTCGAGGAAAGCGGCCTGTTCGACGCCAGCACCGGGCAACGCTTCCGCGATGAGATCCTCGCGGTCGGCGGCTCGCGACCGGCGCTGGAGAGCTTCATCGCCTTTCGTGGCCGTGAACCGGAGACCGACGCGCTGCTGCGCAGCTACGGCCTGGCGGCCTGAGCCACTGACGACGTCCCCGCGCGCGGTGCGGAATCGCGCGCGGGGCCAGAACCCATCAGTTCGCCTTCACACCCAACTGATCGATCAGAAAGGCGTACTGCTCGGCCGACTCCTTCAATCGCTGGAAGCGACCCGACTTGCCGCCGTGACCGGCTTCCATGTTGACGCGGAAAATCAGCGCGTTGTTGTCGGTCTTCGTGGCGCGCAAGCGGGCCACGTACTTGGCAGGCTCGAAGTACTGCACCTGCGAGTCCCACAGACCCGTACCGACATACATCGCGGGATAGGCCTTGGCCTGCAGATTGTCGTAGGGCGAATAGCTCAGCATGTAGTCGTAATAGGCCGGATCTTCCGGGTTGCCCCACTCGTCGTATTCATTGGTGGTCAGCGGAATGCTGGCATCGAGCATGGTGGTGACCACGTCGACGAAGGGCACCTGCGAGACGATGGCGCGGTACTTGTCCGGGGCCATATTGGCGACGGCACCCATCAGCAGTCCACCGGCACTACCGCCCATGGCAGAGACGCGCGTCGCTGCCGCGTAGCCTTGTTTGACCAGAAA
This sequence comes from Lysobacterales bacterium UBA2790, assembly GCA_002352135.1. Classification (GTDB taxonomy): domain Bacteria; phylum Pseudomonadota; class Gammaproteobacteria; order Xanthomonadales; family Xanthomonadaceae; genus Aquimonas. The sequence goes on along the minus strand of DEHW01000008.1, from coordinate 9,512 downwards.
ATCGGTGACGTCGATGAAGTCGTTGAAGGTGTTCATTTTCTTCAGCAACTTGCCGTCCTCGTACCAGGCACGGCCCATTTCCTGCCCACCGCGGATGTGGGCAATGGCGTAGACCATGCCGCGATCCACCAGGCTCAGCACGCTGCTGTTGAAGTACGGGTCCATGGATGCGCCGTAGCTGCCATAGCCATATTGCAGCAGCGCGGCGGACCCATCTTTCTGGAAGCCCTTGCGGTACAGCACCGTGACCGGCACCTGCACACCATCGCGCGCGGGTGCCCACAGTCGCTCGGTGACGTAGTTCGACTTGTCGAAGCCGCCCAGCACCGGCTGTTCTTTCAGCAATTTGCGCTCACCGGTGCGGATGTTCAGTTCATACGTCGACATCGGCGTGGTCATCGAGGTGTAGCTGTAGCGCAGCCAGTCGGTTTCCGGTTCCGCATTCACCGACAGACCCATGGTGTACGCCGACTCATCGGACGCCACCGGCTGTTCGCTGCCGTCGGCCATACGGATGCGCAGGCTCGACAGACCATTGGCGCGCTGATCGATGGCCATGAAGCCCTTGAACAGCTCGAAGCTCTCGATCAGCACCGCCTCGTCGTGCGGAATCAGATCCACCCACTGCGCGCGGTCGAACACAGCATCACCTTCGGCCTGCATCAGCTTGAAGTTCTTCGCGTTCCAGTTGGTGCGAATCACCCAGCGCCCGTCCAGATGATCGGCGCTGTATTCGAAGTCGCGCTCGCGTGGCGCGATCACGCGGAACTCGCCCGGATTGGCCGCGTCGGTGCAACGACTTTCGCTGGACACGGTACTTTGCACGCCGATGCAGATGTACTGCTCGGAGCGCGTCTTGCCCAGACCCATGTAGAAGGTCGGGTCCTTCTCTTCGTAGACCACCGTGTCAGCACTTGCCTCCGTGCCGAGTCGATGCGCCTTGACCCGCGTCGTCAACAGCGTCACCGGGTCATTCTCAACCGCGTAGATGGCAGTCCCATCCGCTGTCCAGACGCCATTGGCCGACAGACCAGAAACACTGTCCGACAGCATCTCGCCGGTACTGAGATCCTTGATGCGTAACGTGTACTGTCGGCGGCCAGACGTGTCTTCGAAGAAGGCCAGCTTGCTGCCATCCGGACTGACTTCCAGACCGGCCGCCTGATAGAAGCCCTTGCCCTCCGCCAACTGATTCACATCCAGCAGCACTTCCTCTGCCGCGTCCATGCTGCCCTTCCGGCGCGCATGAATCGGGTACTCCTTGCCATCCTCATAGCGCACGTAATACCAGTAGCCGTCCTCCAGATAGGGCACCGTGCTGTCGTCCTGCTTGATGCGGCCAACCATTTCCTCATACAGCGTGTCGCGCAAGCTCGCCTGCGAGGCCAACATGGCATCGGCGTAGGCGTTCTCGGCCTTCAGGTAGTCGAGCATTTCCGCGTTCTGGCGGGTGTCGTCGCGCAACCAGTAGTACTCATCCTGGCGTGTGGCGCCGTGCGGTGCTTTCACTTCGTGCGGTCGCTGTGCCGCCACCGGCGCGGTGGCCTGAACTGCCGGGGCCACTTGCGCCTGCGGCGTACCTTCGGTGGTCGCGGGCGGCTCGCCACCGCAGGCGGTCAAGAGCGCGGCACTCAGCGCTGCGCTCAACAACAGGGGATGTTTTTTCAATGGAGACATGATCGAACTCGCTCGGGGTGACAACAAAGAAACACGCCCCGCGGGTCGGCGGGGCGTGTGAACATTCAACGAAAAACGTTCAATGCGCGATTCATTGCGCCTTGGGAAACAACTGCTGACGCAGGAAGGAGTAGGCCAAGGCCTGCATGTAGGCGGCCTGGGCATTATTGGCCGCACCACCGTGCCCGCCTTCGATGTTCTCGTAGTAGCGCACGTCATGGCCTTGCGCCTGCATCTTCGCCATCATCTTGCGCGCATGGCCCGGATGCACGCGGTCATCGCGGGTCGAGGTGGTGAACAGCACGGGCGGATAGCTCACGTCGGCCTCGACGTTCTGATAGGGCGAGTACTTCTGCAGGAAGTCCCAATCGGCCGTATCCGGGTTGCCGTATTCAGCCATCCACGACGCCCCCGCCAGCAGCTTGTGGTAGCGGTGCATGTCGAGCAGTGGCACCTGACAAACCACGGCACCGAACAATTGCGGGTACATCACGGTCATGTTGCCCATCAGCAGGCCGCCGTTACTACCGCCCTGGATACCCAGGTGCGCAGGCACCGTGATCCTGCGCTTGAACAGGTCTTCGGCCACGGCGGCGAAGTCCTCGTAGGCCTTGTTGCGATTGGCCTTCAGCGCAGCCTGATGCCAGCGCGGGCCGTACTCGCCACCACCACGGATGTTGGCGACCACATACACGCCGCCTTGTGACAACCAGCCGCGACCAACGCCCGCGCTGTAATTCGGGGTCAGCGAAATCTCGAATCCACCATAGCCATACAGCAGGGTCGGATTGGCTGCATTGGCTTCGACATCGCGTTTGGCGACCATGAAGTAAGGCACCTGCGTACCGTCCTTCGAGGTGGCGAAGTGCTGGCTGATCTGCAGGCCGGAGGCGTCAAAGAAGGCCGGAGTTTCCTTGATCTTCTCCGGCGCGCTGCCGATGCTGCCGTAGAACAGGCTGGGCGGGGTCAGGTAGTCGGTGACGGTCATGAAGAACTCGTCGCTCTTCTCGTCATCGATGCCACTGATACCGATGGTGCCAAAGGCGGGCGCGCCAACAAACGCACTGCGCTGCCAATCACCCGCTTCAGGCGTCAGCACTTCCAGACGGTTCTTGACGTTATCCAGTACGTTCAGCACCAGATGGTTGCGTGTCCAGGTGTAACTGGCCAAGGAACGCGTGTCGGTGGGTTCGAACAGGGCGACGAAGTCGCGCTTGCCAGCCATGAAGTCATCGAAACGCGTGACGATCAGCGCCCCCGCAGGCCAGGTCTTGCCGCCCGCCTCGTAGGCCGCACGCAGTTCGAGCAACAGCCACTCACGATGCACCGACTTTTGCGCATCGTTGGGCGCGTCGATTTTCTGTAGCGCGCCATCCTTGCCACGCAGATAGAGTTCATCGTTGTAGAAGGCCAGCGTGCGGCTGACGTAGTCGCGCTCGAAACCCTCGGTGTGATCGTGGAAGGCGGCGATATACATGTCATCCGGCTTGCCTTCGTACACCAATTTGGCCTCACTCATCGGCGTGCCACGCGTCCATTCGCGCACGGTGCGTGGGTATCCCGAACTGGTCATGCTGCCTGCGCCGAAATCGGTGAACACGTAGACACGATCCGCATCAATCCACCCCAGCCCACCCTTGGACTCGGGTCGCTCGAATCCCCCCTTCACGAACGACTTGCTGGCGAGATCGAACTCGCGCGTCACCGTCGCATCGGCACCACCCCGCGACAGGTTGACCAGGCAACGCGTGTAGTCAGGCGCAAGGCAGTCCGCCCCGCCCCAGACCCAGTTGACACCTTCGGCTTTGCCCAGCGCATCGATGTCCAACACCGTTTCCCAGGCGGGTTCGGCCTTGCGGTATTCCGCCAGCGTGGTGCGACGCCAGAGACCGCGCTCATGCGCGGCATCCTTCCAGAGGTTGTAGTAGTGATCGCCAATCTTCTGCACGTAGGGAATCTTGGCGGTGGAATCGAGAATGGCGCGCAGATCGTCGCGCAAGGCCATGAAGCCGGGCGCCGCCTCGATCTCCTTCTGTGCCGCGGCATTGCGCTCGCGTACCCATTCCAACGGCTTTTCACCCTCGACCTCTTCCAGCCACAGATAGGGGTCGTCGCTTGCCACGTCATTCGCCATTGCAGTGCCCATTCCCAGCGCCAGCGTCAGACCGGCGAGATGCATAAGAGGATTCATCGGCTGCTCCTTGTTGCAGACACTCAACCCTGAGCGCTGCCCGCGCCCGCCACAAGCGCCGGAAGTCACAGGCGCTTTTGCATGCGCAGCGCGTCTGCACCGTCCTCGTAATAGCCCTGACGCTTTCCAAACACGCAGTAACCGGCACGCAGGTAAAGGTGGATTGCCGCCTCGTTGTCGGCGCGCACCTCCAGGCGCACGGCGCTGCGGCCAGCCAGCCTGGCCTGCGCCTCCACATCGTCCAGCAACATGACCGCAAGGCCCTGCCCGCGCGCTTTCCCGGAGACGATCAAGGAATACAAGCGTGCTGCCGAACTGTCCCGGCGCAGCAACAGCAGCGCATCGCCCAGCAACTCGCCGTGTCGTTCGATGACGCGAAACCGCGCACGTGGCGAAACGATGGCGCGACGCAGCNNCCGACGCGCCGGGTAAGCGGTTTTCGCTGAAGTCCTCCTGAGCGCGCCAGAACGCGGGAACTTCGCGCGCTCTTGATTGGCCTCACACTGCCGACTTTTCCCACCGACCATCACCATGAGCCGCCTGATCATCGTTGTCGAACGCACTGCCGACTGGGGTTCCTACTACCCCTCTGACAATGTGATGTCGGCGCGGGACTACCTGAAGCAGGTGGAAAGCAACAGCAGCGATGATCGCGTTCAGGTCATCAATCTCTGTCGAAGCTACAAATATCTTGGTGTCGGTTACTACGTGTCGCTACTGGCCGAAGCGCGTGGCCACAAAGTGATTCCCTCAGTACGCACCATCAACGACCTGCGCAAACGCTCGCTGTATGGCGTGGACATCGATGACCTCAGCCAGAAACTCAGCAAATTCCTGCCCGAAGGCGCGCGCGACACGACTGATTTCGGCCTTCTGGTCTACTTCGGCCAAACCCGTTACGCGCCTTTGGCCGACCTGGCCAGGCAGGTCTTTGAAGCCTTCCCCTGCCCGATCCTGAAACTGGAATTCGAGCGCCAACGCCAATGGCAGATCAGCGCCGTCAAACCCGGCTCGCTGACCGCGCTCAGTGACGAGCAGGAAGACGCCTTCGCCAACGCTCTGGACGCCTTCAGCAAGAAGCTATGGCGCAAGCCGCGCGTCAAACGCGCCTACCGCTACGACCTCGCGATGCTGGTGGATCCCGACGAAGCCATGCCACCTTCGAACAAGAAGGCGCTGAAACACTTCGTCAAAGCAGGCAAGGAAATTGGCATCGAAGTCGACACCATCACGCGCAACGATTTTGCGCGACTCGCCGAATACGACGCCCTGTTCATTCGCGAAACCACCGCGCTCAGCAACCACACCTACCGTTTTGCCCACCGCGCCGAACGCGAAGGCATGGTGGTGATCGATGACCCCGTCTCGATATTGCGCTGTACCAACAAGATCTATCTGCATGACCTGCTGCGGGCAAAGAAGCTGCCCATCCCGCGCACCGAAATCCTGTTCCGCGACGACAACAAAAAGCTCGACGAACTTCCCGACCTGCTCGGCTTTCCTATCGTTCTGAAGATTCCCGATGGCTCCTTCTCGCGCGGCATCATCAAGGCCGAGAACGCCGAACAACTGCGCGCTGGTTGTGACAGCCTGTTTCAGCAGACCGCCTTGTTGCTGGCCCAGGAATACCTCTACACCGAATTCGACTGGCGTATCGGCGTGCTCAACGGGCAAGCCCTCTACGCCTGCCAGTACTTCATGTCACGCGGCCACTGGCAGATCTACAACCACGCCAAGAATGCCGCCGAAAAGAGCGGTGGCTTCAAGACCCTGCCGGTGCGCGAAGCGCCCGCCGAAGTCGTCAAACTCGCCCTACGCGCCACCGCGCCGATTGGCGACGGCCTCTACGGCGTCGACATCAAAGTCGCCGACCGCCGCCTCGCCGTCATCGAAGTCAACGACAACCCCTCCATCGACGCCGGCGTCGAAGACGCCTACCTCGGCGAAGACCTGTATCGAAAAATCATGCAGGAGTTTCTGCGCCGTCTGGAGCGCAAGAGATTGGGGATTGGGGATTGAGCCGAGAGCAATCCCATTCATCGCGAGACGTTGCCCTCCACGAGTTCAACCACACGAGGCGACCCAAGCACTACAAGGGCTGACGAAGCAGGACGCGCAAACGGGTGCCGTGCCCATCCGACTTCAGGTCGAACAATCCCGCGAATGCGAGCACGCGATCGCGCATTCCCGCCAAACCCTCACCTGCCCGATCCGTCGGCTGTCGTATTCGGCTGGCGTCCATGCCAATGCCATCGTCGGTGATCGCGAGAACCACCCACACCGCCTGATTCCGCAAACCGATACGAAGACGCAGATCGAACTGCCGCGCTGCAGAGTGTCGAACGGCATTGCTGCAGGATTCCTGCGCGATCCGCCAAACTGCCAGTTGCAAATCTGAACTCATTGCATCCAGCAGAGCTGGCTCACCGATCAGGCGGAAGCGATACGCCATCCCTGCGTTTTCCGCCATCGCACGCAGCGGTCCCTGTTCAAATGCTCGCCATAGACCCAATTCGTCTAGCGCTGGCGGGCGCAAGGAATTCATCAAACCGTGCACGGATTTCCGCATCGAGCCAAGGAGCTGGTAGATCGGCTGCGCAACGTCTTCAACCTGCTGCTCGGTCATGTGTTCGGTGGCCAGTCGCATGCGTGTGTGAACCGCCGTCAGGTTCTGGCCGAGCTCGTCGTGAATTTCCACCGCCAAGCGACGACGTTGCTCCTCTTCAACCTGCATCTTGCGCCGTGCCGCATCGCGCAAGGCATCACTCAGATCCCGCAGTGATTGATTGGCACCCTGCAGTTCGACATTGCGCCGCTCCAGGGCTTGGCGTGCCTTGGCGTGCTCATCCATTGCCGCCCCAAGCATCAGCCCCGCCGCCGCCACGACACAGAAAACCATCTGCATCACGATGGACGCGTTTGGCGATGCGCCCAGCGGCACATCCAGTGGTGCCAGTGCGACGCCTATCGCCGTCGTTGCGACGGCGGCGCCATGCCAACCGAAGCGGAATGCGTAGTACAGCAATGGCACCACGAGCAACACCCGGGAATAGTCGAATAGCAGGGATGAGGTCCCGATACGCTGCAACCAGAAAAGCCCGAGCACCGGAATCAAGAGGAAAAGCATCTCCGGCACACGCTTAGGCAGCACTGCGCGCCACCTCAGCAAACTTGGCACCGCTGCACGAGCCGCAACCAGCACGGGCACGATCATCAAGGGTCCGGTGAAGTCTCCAAGCAGCAGACTCAAGCCCTGCGTCAACCGATAGCCATGCCACCCGCCGAGGCTGACGAAGAACATCGTCATCGCAGTCGCCTCCAGCAGCGCAGAAATCATCATCGCGATCAGCAGACGGCTCATGCCACGGGTTGTATCCAGACCGAGTGACTCTCTCCGTCTGTACCAGAACACCGCAAACGGCCCAGCCAGAGGCGGTAGCAAGGCCACAATCGTCGTCGCCAAAAAGGGCGATGAGTAGCTCAATCCGCCGACGACACGAGCGAAAATCTCCGCCAACACCACAGCAGGCCAAAGACGCCTTGGCAGCAGCAACAAGGCCGCGAAACGCGCCCCTGCGGGCAGATAGTAGAAGTAGCGCGAAAACTCCGACAACACAGGTTTTGCCAGCAACACCGCCAGCACGACCAGTGCGGACTGCGTGATCGGCGATCCAAGTAATGCTTGCCAATGGCGGGACGATTTCCAGGTCACTGGCATCTCAAATCCTTGGGAAAAACCAGATTGGCGCCGGCTCGCAACACGCGCCTGCTAAGCGAGCGCAAGGGTCATCGTTTTTACATATTCAATGACATCCACCAGCATCCTCGCGTTCGCAGGAGTGCGATCAACATCGGCGAATGATACAAAAATCGCCTTCTTTGCCCTGTCTGAGCGCAACGAAATCGGATAACTTGAGAACGTCTCTCGAATTCGATTGGAAAGCTGCTCAATGATGGCACCAAGATCAACATCCTCTCCCTTTCGAAAGATTTGTTGCCTCGCGAATGTTCTTTCGTTGAATCTGAATTCGATTTCGTCGACACCCACGCTAGGAAGCCTAACGAATGTCGCTTTTTCTATATTATGCGAGGCGTCCTCTGCTCGTTTCTTATGGGTGACGATATTGGAGTGATCGATGAGCATAGAACAGAATCTCGTTCCGAACTTCCCTTGACCGGAACCATCCAATTCAAGGCTTATCAAGTAATCGTTCTGAGACACCCAGGACTTCAATCCATCCTCGAAGACTTCGACAAAATCAGCCGGCCTAATTTTTCTGATCAATCTACTCGTCAGAACAAAGACCGCAATAACAACAATAAACTCCGCTACGTCTTTGATTGCTTCAAGAGTATTAGAAACACCATAGTCCTTAAGGTGCAGATTAACAAACACAGCCAACGCACCCGCAATTCCCGCAATAATAGTGACTGAGTTTTCAATCCCTTCATCTGACTGAGCCATCCGACCCTCCAAAGTCCTGATTTGTGGCGAGCAACTAACACGGATCGCGAGTTGCGAAACGAAATGTCATCTAGAACAAATCAAAGACCGAGGCGTATGAATCACGATCAGAAAGCCTGCTGAGAGCAGCCGGACAGAACTCGAAAACGTGATTGTGTGGGTCCCTTTGAAACTCTGTAACCGAAAAGCTTGACTCTCCAACCGCCTCTCGTTTTGGCCAAACTATTGCGCGAATTGTTTTTGAAAAATCGATAGGGATGTCCATGCCATTCGCGTCCTTACCTATAACAGCCTGAAGCATGGACTCAAAGTGCAACTTACTCTCGATCATCGCCCTATTTGTATTCTGAAGCTGCTCTCGGAGCCGGCCTAACAATCGGCTGTTCTTCAGTTCCACAACAACCGGGAAAAAGACATCGTCTTTCTTCGCCACAAACAGCATGTCCGAGCGGATGCTCCCTAGCTTGAGCTCATCGGTAACGAAAGTAAGCTCATCGAATTTATGCCTGCATCCGAGGATTTCCGGCATGGGTCTCTCTCGAACTAACGCGTGATATATCAAGTATGCCTGCAGGCGATGCTCTGGCTTTTTGTTACCGGGATCCTCAATTGATAGTTGATCTACCTTTGGCAGCCCTTCTAGGACATCTTTGGCCCTATCGAAATCTTTTACATAGCGCTCAAATCCCGGAACCGCACCACATGGCTGCTTAGGGTGTATGGAAATCGCACGAAACCCGCTATAGCTAACTCGAATATAGATATTCTTATCCTCTGCTATTTTTTCCAGATACTCTGCGCTCTCTTGACGCGTCCGTAAGAACGACGCAATCTTCTTGAGATCCATTGATCCCGAACTTTCTTCGGTTTTCATTAGTCCTCCTTGATGTTGTTGTCAATACTCCACCACTCTCCGTCCAATCTGCGAGTGATGTTTGAGAAATGATCTTTGAAATCATCGCCACGAGACGAGTGAATTGGCACTACACACCTGGCGGAGATTGCCGAAGTAAACCGCCTTAGATCGGACAATGAAGCATGACCGGATGTATGGGCAATCCGGAGAGGAATCCGCATTTTTTCCAGCCATTCTCGGACCCTGATTGTCGATTCGTCGTCGAGGTATCCAGTCCAGTTTGAATAGATAAGCTGGCCAACAGCCGACGACAAATGCGCAGA
>DEHW01000014.1 GCA_002352135.1 Lysobacterales bacterium UBA2790 | reverse complement strand
GCGTCTGCCACCTCCAGGAAATCATTGAAATCGAGAAAGTCCTGCAGCACATCCGGGTGGACCAGCAGGGTCGTTTCAACCTCGTTTTCGGACGTGGCCTTCAGGCGCATCAACTCGTGACTGAGGTCGCCGAGCAGACCATCCACATCGGTTGCGTGGCTGACGGCGATGCGGATGCGTCCGGCGACATGCGGCGCACGCGCAAACGGACACAGATTTAGCCCGATCACGGCGCGCTCCAGCCAGCGCAGGACTGCTGCTTCCACCACCCCATTGTCGACCGACATAAACCATTCCAGAACGAGAAGTCGCGCATTGTGACAATGGATTGTGCGCTTGCGCAGGAAAACCCTGTGCGCGCCGTCGCAATGGCAACGCGAAATCAATCGGCGCTGGACAAAATTTCGCGGAAAAACAAAAATTTGCAACCCTTGTTCACGGTTTCCGCCGGCACGTCGCGCGGACCATGGCGAAAACGCCACGGCGTTTCGGCGCTGATTTTGCACNNAACGCGTCGGCGGGCTGGTGGGCGCGTCTGGCGACGGCGTCTAGGCGCGTTGTGCTGATTGTCTGCAGCCTCATGATGGTCAGCAGTGTGGAGGCGGATTGCGGTCTCACGCCGTATCCCGGCCTGATCTTCCGTGACAGTCTCGAATCCTGTGACGCGCCGGGTCTGCAACCCGGTAGCAGCGTCCACATGCTGTGGGTCGGCAATTCGCTGACCAATACCCCGCCGGACTACAACAACTATTCGCTGGGGCCCTTGCCGGAACGCCTGAAGCCGATGCTGGCCGAGCGCGGCGTGACCCTGACCTACGCCAGTGCGATTCAGGGCGGTGCGGAATTTTCCACCCACGCAGCCAATCCAGCGACCATCGAAGCGCTCGGCAATGCGGCCTTCGATATCGTCAATCTGCAGGGCTACTACGAAGGATTTTCCAGCACGCAGTCCTATCTCAACGCTACGCAGTTGCTCTACAACGTCGCGCATGGCGCGGGCACCGATGTGCTGTTTGAGGGCATGTGGCCCTACCTGGGCGATCCCGGTTCGCCGCAACATCCGACGGCTGCCTTGGCGGTGGAAGGCGCTGCCGCCGCGCGGGATCGTGCCTTTCCGGTGCAGGTGGGTCGAGCCTGGGACCGCGTCCGCGAGCTGTATCCCAGCATTCACAGCAAGCTGCGCGCCGACAGCACGCATCAGAGTGCGGCCGGCGAGTACCTCAATCTGCTGGTCTACACCCGCTTCCTGACCGCCACCAGCGTCGCCGACATCCAGAGTGTTTCGACGCTCGCCGCGTCGCAGTTGACGAGCTCCGAACGCGCGCAGATGAAGGCAGTCGTCGACGAGGTCGTGACGGCGTTCTACGTGCCCGAATCCAGCGTGCCGTCGAGCATTGCGATCGAGACGCCCGAGCACAACAGCAGTGTGACACTGGGACAGTCGGTCACCTTCCGTGCGGTCGCCTTCGATGTGGATCGTGGCGACGTCAGCGACGAGATACTTTGGACCGATATCAACGGCAGCCCACTACATACCGGGGCCGAGTTCAGTTGGCAGCCACCGCTCGGATACTTCGAGTTCATCGCGCGCTTTACCAGTCAATCGGGTGATCTGTACGTCGCCAAGCGCGGAATCTGGGTACAGGGTGCGACCAATACCGCACCGGTGGCGAGCAACAAGAGCCAGTCGATTCCGCCTTTGTCCAATTTTGCCCAGGTCAACCTGTTCGCCTCGGTGGAAGACGCTGAGGGCGGGCTCAACTGGTCGACGCTGGAGCTGGATCGGTCGCTGTTCCATGGCACGTCGGCCGCTCAGAACAACATGGACCCGTGGACGGTCGATCTCGATTACACCAACGGCTACCGTGGCCCCGATCTGTTGCGCTATCGCGTTGCCGATGAGGACGGCGCCTTTTCCAACTGGGCCAACATCATTCTGGACGTGCAGTAGTCCGCAGGTCAGGCGAATAGACGCGGCAGCACCAGACTCAACCCGAGCAAGCCGATAGCCAGGCCCAGTGACAGACCCAGCCAATGCCACCGGTTCAGTGGAAGCGCCACTGGCTTGGCTTTGTAGGCACGACGGATCGCATCCATCGCGGGCAGTTCGACAAGCCGGTGTACGCCGCCCGCCAGCAGCAATGCGACCAGCAGCGCGAGGAGACCCGCGATCAACGCATTGGCGCCCCATTGCTGGCTGAAATGGATCACCGTGTAACCGATGTTCTGATGCAGCAGGTAGAGCGGATAGGACACCGCGCCGAGCCAGATCACGGGTCGAGCCAGTCGTTCTGCGCGTGCATTGATCCGCAATGCCAGTTGCAGGAGGACGAGGAAGCTGATCGCCCAGGCCAGCAATTCGCTGCCTTGGCTAAGGTAGATGACCGTCAAGGCCGCGATGCCAAGCGCGAAGGGTCCGAATCGCTCGGCGGCACCGCGACTTTGTTGCAGGTACACGGCCATGCCGAGCACGAAGAACGGGATCTGCGGCAACAGCCAGAGTTGCNNGTGAACATCCAGAGATAGAAGAACAGCTCGACCTGCAGCGTCCAGTAGACGCCGTCGACCGACGGAAAGCCCAGGAACTCGTGCACCATGAGCAGGTTGGCGGCGATATGAGGCAGTGACAGTCCGCTGCCCAGCGCCTGTGACAGTGCCTCGACGCATGCGGTCAACAGCACGGCGGCCCAGAAGGTCGGAAACAGTCGCGAGAAACGCGACACCATGAAATCCTCCGGTCGCCGGATGCGCTCCAGCGTCATGAAGATCACGAATCCGCTGATCACGAAAAACAGATTGACGCCCAGATGCCCGAACGGGAACTCGATGCCTGGCGGCTCGGCAAAGCCGAACTTCTGTTGGTATCGCGTGGTGTAGTGATAGAACACCACGCTGATCGCCGCGAGGCCGCGCAAGGCGTCAATGCCGGTCAATCGGGTGGATGGCAATGGCGTTGACATGCGGGGGACTCGCTGGGCTGGCCGAATGGAAATCGCAGGAAGCGGTGACTGGCTGTCGTGACTCAATCGCAGTCCAGCCCTGGGCTGCGGCCCAGGCGTTCCAGCAGCAGAACCTGCTGACCATCCGCGCCGATCAACTCCGCCGTTGCCTGGCTGCAATGGTGCAGGGTCAGATGCAGCTCGCCCCAGTGGCTGCGCACAACCGCGTCCGGATCGAAGAAATTGAAACGCCCGCCGGACGCCGCCTCCAGCGGGATCGTCAGCGGCTCGTTGAAGTTGAGTCGGCCGACGTGTGTACCGAGCAGAAACAGGTTGGCACCGCTGTCCCGGTAGCCGAAGAAAAACACCGCAAGCAGGTCGCCTTCCAGCCAGTGCATTTCCATGCCTTGGCCGCTCTTGGCGGGATCGAACCAGGCGCCGATCAGTCCGCGCGGATCGTTGACCGGCGTGATGGCCGCCAGCGCGTCGACCCGGAAGGTGTGGCGCTGGGTCTGTCCTTCAAAATCGGCCTCGAAGGTCCACACGCCGCTCGGCGCGTTGGCGGGCAGGGTCAGAGTCCAGTACCAGTAGGACGCGTTGTAGGCCTCCGGCGCATTCGACTGGCTGGCGAGATCGTGCGTCCACTGACTCAGGATGCTCTGGTCTGGCCGTCGAATGCGATACTGGGCGAGTTGCCCCTTGCGCTGGTCGCGGTAGGCCGCCAGAAAGACGGCCCGGTCGCCGGGTCGGAACTGGTCCTGGAAGTTCGGTGTGTCGGTGGTGTTCGGGCAACTCGCCGTCTGCGGTGGCGCGCTGTGGGTACTGAGTCGATTGAGCTGCGAATCGCGGTACGGCCGCTGGTTTGCCCAAGCGCTCGCCACCGCGTTGCAGTCACCTTGGAACGGATCGATGACGGCGGCCGAGGCAGTGCTGTTGGCTCGCAGCTCGAAATGCAGATGCGGCCCGGTGGAAATACCCGAACTACCCACCCGCCCCAGTACCTCGCCCACGCTGATCGTCGCGCCAATGGCCTTGCTGGTGACCGATCCGGTCTGCAGATGAAGGTAACGCGCCACCGTGCCGTCCGCGTGGCGCACCAGAACATAGTTCGGGGTGTCCGGCGCATCAAACGAACAACTGCGGTCCGGATTGCCATCCTGTTTTGCCAGCAGCACGCCGCCGGCCGCGGCGCGCACGTCGATGCTGCCGTGATCCATCACATGCCAGCCGAACGGCCAAAGGAAGATATCGACGCCTGCATGGTTGTAACCGCCGCTGGTGTCGTAGGTGCGGCTGCCACAGGTGTAATCGAGCACGCGGTTCGGCCAGGCCGCGTCGTGATCGACGAAGTTGGAGATGCCGGTCCACTGCGCACCAATGCCGGGAATCGGTCCGGTGGGCCAGCCCATGCCGCCAACTTTGGCAAACTTCGCCGGGTCTGCTTCCAGCCACTCGCCGCGCGCGCGCAACAGGGCTTCGCCTTCGGCCGCAGCGCGAACGAGCGTGGTCTCCAGCCTTACGGACACATGATCGTGCGGTGGCGTGAGCAGACCCTGTCCCCCGTCGGCGGCGGGCGGAACGGCTAGCGCCAAGCCGGAAATCGCGAACAGCCATCCGTATGCGATGGCCCGCAAAGTGATCCTCATCGTCATCCGCCCAGCTCCTGTGCGCTACGCGTGGGCAGATCATCCAGCAGATGAACCCAGTCCACATGGGTGTCATAGAAGGCATGCATCTGAGGTGTGCGGTCCAAAGGTCCATCGAACAGTGCGCGGGCGATGTGCAGCTCGCCAGGCCAGCGTTCGGAACGGAACAGCATCGGCGTGCCGCAGCGACCGCAGAAGCCACGTTCACCGGTCTGCTTCAGGCCCGCGACGGGCAACGCGCGATACCAACGCAACTGTGCCTCGCCGTCATGAATGCTCGCTGCCGCCTCCTTCACGCCTACCCAAGTCACAAAGGCGGAGCCATGGGCCTGTTGGCAGCGGCGGCAATGACAATGCGCGATCCACTCGGTAGGCAAGCAGATGTCGACTTGAACGGCACCACATAGACAGCGTGCTCGACTCATGGATTAGCTCCTTACTGACGAGGTTGACCCGCACTGCGACGTTTGCCCAAAGCCGCGATCAGCGCGCGAAGCGCGGCAGGTTTGACCGGTTTCTGCAGCACCGGGTAGCCCTGCTCACGCGCACGGCGCTGCAGTTCATCGCCGCCTTCGGCGGTGATCAATGCGCCAGGCGGCGGGTTGGGTCCACATTCGCGACGCAGGATGTCCAGCACTGCCATGCCATCCAGTGACTCGCCCAGGTGAAGGTCGACCAACAGCAGATCCGGCCGACTCTCGCGAACCGCAAGCAGTCCGCTTTCCAATCCAGTCGCAGTACGCACTTGCAGCCCCCAACGTGTCAGCAGCAGACGCATGCCCTCCAAAATGGTGGGATCGTTGTCGACACACAGTGCATGCAGGCCACTGACGTCTCGGGTCGGCGGCGCGGCTTCCGCCATCAATGGTGGTGCAGCATTGTCGCAGGGGGCTTGAACGCTGAACACGCTGCCACGACCGAGCTCCGAGCGCAGCGCAATGGGATGACCGAGCATGCGTCCAATGCGATCACAGATCGACAGGCCCAACCCCAAGCCTTTTTCACCCCACGGCGAAGGCTGATCCAGACGCTGGAATTCTTCAAAAATCACCGCGCAATGCTCGGCGGGAATGCCGGGGCCGGTGTCCCAGACCTGAATCTCCACGACTGTCCCGCGCCGCCGCGCAGCCAGCAACACACCGCCGTGCTGGGTGTAGCGCAAGGCGTTGGCAATGAAGTTCTGCAGAATGCGACGCAGCAAGGCACGATCACTGCGTACCCGCAGGTCTCTGGCATGCAAGCGCAATTGCAGATGACGTTGTTCGGCCATCGGTGCGAACTGCTCATGCAGCGAACGCAGCAATGACGCCACATCCACCGCCGCCATCTCTGGCTGCATCGAGCCCGCATCCAAGCGCGAAATATCCAACAGGCCGTCCAGCAGATCTTCGGCGGCGCGCAGACTGCTGTCGATCCGTTCGCTGAGCAACTGTTGTTCCGCGTCGATGCCCTCGCGGGCATGCAGGGCGGCGGTGAACAATCGCGCCGCATTCAGCGGCTGCAACAGGTCGTGACTCGCTGCTGCCAGAAAGCGGGTCTTGGACTGGTTGGCGGTCTCTGCCTCTTGCTTCGCTGCACGTTGCGCCTCCAGCGCGCGTGACAACTCCGCGGTGCGCTGCACGACCCGGCTTTCCAGCATCTCGTTGGCATCGATTAGCGCGTGTTCCACTCGCTTGTAGGCCGTGACATCGGTAAACGTGGTGGCGAAACCGCCGCCCGGCATCGGTCGGCCACGCATTTCGATGACGCTGCCGTCGTGACGTACGCGCTCGAACACATGGGGTGAACCGCGCTGCATGTACTTGATGCGTTTGGCGACGTGATCATCCACATCGCCCGGACCGCACTCGCCACGCTCGGCATTGAAGCGGATCAGATCGGCGACGGGTCGTCCGACATACACCAGGCCATCGGGGTAGTCGAAGATCTCCAGATAGCGCCGGTTCCAAGCCACCAAGCGCATCTCAGCGTCGACCACGCTGATCCCTTGGGTGATGTTCTCCAAGGTCGCGGCCAGCAGCTCGCGATTGAACCGTAGCTCTTGTGAGGCTTCGTCCAGCAGCGAGACCACTTCACCCAGATCCAGACCGGTGCCACGCAGTGCCGTCGTCAACACACGCCGCGCTGACGCACCGCCGATCGCGCCCGCCAGCAGACGCTCGGTGAACTGCAGCAAGGNNCGCAGGGTTGGCTTCTGACCCAGAATGCGTTCGCAAAGGGCTCGCAGATCGCCGATGCTGAGCCGTCCGCGCCACTCCGGCATGGCGCTCTGCTGGCGGCGATACCACGGATCGATGAAGGGCAGGGCGCGCAGTCGTTCGTCGATGCTGGGACGCCAGCGCAGCGACAGAAACAGCAGGCCCGCGATGTTGGCCAGCAATGACCAGAACGTGCCGTGGGTGATCGGATCCCAGCCACTCAGACCGAACAGGGCGTGCGGACGCAGCCAGACCAGATCCATGGGCCCGTTGTCGATCCAGCCGCGATCCAGCCAGCCCGCGCTGACCAGCGTCGGCAGCATCAAGGTGTACGCCCAGACCACGAAGCCGGCGATCAAGCCACCAATGGCACCAATACGACTGGCGCCGCGCCAGTAGAGTCCAGCAATGATGGCAGGCGCAAACTGCGCCACAGCGACAAACGAAAGCAGACCAATCGAGGCCAGGTTCTGATTGGACTCGCTGGCGCGGTGATAGCCGTAGGCCGCCATCGCGAGCAGGACGATGGTGATGCGTCGAACGCGCAGGACGAGCCGTGAAAGATCGGGCACTTCGCTGCCGGCGAAGCCTCGCACGCGCAACATCGCCGGCACCACCAGATCGTTGCTGACCATCGTGGCCAGCGCCACAGCGGCAACGATGACCATTCCTGTGGCGGCGGAAAACCCCCCGAGATAGGCCAACAAAGCCAGACCTGGATAGCCGGATTGGAGCGGCAGTTCCAGAACAAACGTGTCGGGATGCACTGTCGTCCCGTTGAACATCGCCATACCCGCCATGCTGATTGGAACGACCAGCGCGGTGATGATGGCGAGGTAGAGCGGGAACATCCAGCGTGCGGTGCGCACATCGCTGGGGTTTTCGCATTCCACCACGCCCACCTGGAACTGCCTCGGCAGACAGAACATGGCGAGCAATGCCAGCAGCGTCTGCGCTACAAAACCACTTGGCAGTGGTCCAGTGCGCGTGCTGGCCGTGGCCATCGACTCTGCCCAGGTATCCGGCATCAGCGGCAACGCAAACAGGCCAATGGCAACGAATGCCACCAGTTTGACCACTGACTCAAGTGCTACCGCCAGCATCAGACCATGGTGATGCTCAGTGGCGTCGATCTGCCGTGTGCCGAACAGAATCGCAAACACGGCCAGCAGTCCAGCCAGCCAGAACGCCGAGTCGGCCAGCACCGGCACACTGCTCAGGCGTGGACCCTGTCCGCTCAGTACGTCGATGCTCATCGAACCGGCTTTGAATTGCAGTGCGATGTAGGGCACCGCTGCAATCAGCGCGATCAGGGTCACCAGCGCGGCCAGACCCTGCGACTTCCCAAAGCGGCTGCCCAGGAAGTCGGCAATCGACGTGATCGACTGCTCGTGGGCAATCTGCACCAGCCGCTTGGGAATACCCTGAAACAGCACGAACAGCAGCACCGGTCCCAGATAGATGGGTAGATAGCCCCAACCGGAATGCGCTGCCGAACCGACTGCACCGTAGAACGTCCACGAGGAGCAATACACCGCCAACGCCAGACTGTAGACAATCGGCCGCAACCAGGCGCGCTCGGGATACAGCGGTTTGCGGTCGCCATAGTGGGCAACCCAGAACAGCACACCCACGTAGACCACAGAAACCAGCAGCAAGACCCACCCGGAAATCATCGCGTCCCTCCCCGGATCACGAGCGCTCGATGGTAACAGTGCGATGCCGTTCCGAACGCGCCGTGTGCGCACTGCGTGTCTGTAGGCGGCAAAGCTGCGAAGATGCGGCATGCACAGTTTTGATGACTTCGGCCTCGACGCCGCACTTCGCACCGGGCTTGCTGCCCTCAATTACACCCAGCCCACTCCAATCCAGCGCGCCGCCTTGCCTTTCGCTCTGGCGGGACGTGATCTGATCGCGCAGGCACCCACTGGCAGTGGCAAGACGGTTGCCTTCGGTCTGGCCCTGCTGGCGCGGATCGATCCCGCGCTGATCCGCGCCCAGGCACTGGTTCTTTGTCCCACTCGCGAGTTGGCCGAACAAGTCAGTCGCGAACTGCGCAAACTCGCGCTGGGCATTCCCAACCTCAAACTCTCGACGCTCTGTGGCGGTACTGCACTGGCACCGCAACTCGCCTCACTGCAGGCGCATGACCCGCAGATCGTGGTGGGCACACCGGGACGGATACAGGAGTTAATGCGCAAGAAGGTGCTGCATCTCGGTGGTGTCAAAACGCTGGTGCTGGACGAAGCGGACCGCATGCTCGACATGGGTTTCGAGCCCGCCATTCGCGAGATCAGCACGCGCACAGCCGGTGATCGGCAGAGTCTGTTGTTCTCGGCCACCTTCCCTGAACCCATCGTTGCCCTGGCACAGAGCCTGTTGCGCAACCCCGAGCGGGTCGAAGTCCAGGCCGAAGCGGCACAGCAAACCGCCATCTCCCAGCACTTCATCGAAACCGCGCACAGCCAACGCGGCGAGACCTTGCTGCGCGCCCTCGCGCAGACCAAGCCCGCCTCGTGTGTGGTGTTCTGCAACACCCGACGCGATACCGACGACATCGCCAGCCTGCTGGTCGAGCGTGGCTACAGCGCGCTTGCCCTGCATGGCGACATGGAACAGCGCGACCGCGAAGAAGTGCTGCTGCGCTTTGCCAACCGGAGCGCCCGCGTGCTGGTCGCCAGCGACGTGGCCGCACGCGGACTCGACATCGACGACCTCGCCGCGGTGATCAATCTGGAGTTGCCGCACGACGTCGAGGTCTACACCCATCGCATCGGCCGTACCGGCCGCGCAGGCAAGACCGGACTGGCAATCAGTCTGGTCACGCCCGCCGAAATGCCCCGCGCCTTGGCGCTGGAAGATGCACTCGGCAGCCCTCTGCACTGGCTGCGCGATCTCCCGGCGACCGGACGCGCCGCTGCACCGCCACCCCCGCCCGCGATGGTCACGCTGCGCATCGATGCCGGTAAGACCGACAAACTGCGACCGGGCGACATCGTCGGCGCACTGACCGGCGATGCCGGATTGAGCGCCGAATCGATTGGCAAGATCGACATCTTCCCGACCCGATCCTTCGTCGCCATCCAACGCAAACTCGCCGACCTCGCCCTGCAACGCCTGCGCGCAGGCAAGATCAAAGGACGCAGCTTCCGCGTTCGTCGGGTGGACTGAACAGGCCGCCTTCGCCGGACGCCAAGGCCGGACATGCGGGCGAAATCCAAGTGACGCACGACCCAAGTCTTGACCCTCGCCAGCACAACACGGAGAATACGCGGCCCGCTCCCACGGAGCGGCGATGGCTATGTAGCTCAGCCGGTTAGAGCACAGCACTCATAATGCTGGGGTCGGTGGTTCGAGTCCACCCATAGCCACCACCACTAAACCCGCGAAAACGCGGGTTTTTTTGTGCCCGACGGAGCGAGTTCGGCGCGTTCAAATTGGTCGCCATGCCCAATCGGGCTTCGATCCCACCTCGTACTTCCTGCCCAGCACGTCCATTCGACGGGGTAGAACCCGATGCAATTCCGTCCCGGAGTAAGGGCGCGCTATGCGAGCGATCTTGCGGACCCGTTTTTTGTTCATCGGTGGCATCTGTTCACGCGACGTGAACGATAGGAATGTTTGAACGCGAGCCTTGACTGCGTGTTCACAAGTCACTAGCGTTCATGCAACGTGAACAATGAAAAATGGTGAACACGATGCGCCATACTCAACCCACACAACTTGCCCAGACCAAGGTTGTCCTTCTGGAGAAAACACTGAATGCCTTCAGGGAGGCGACGGGCGTAGTGGGCAGGGTGGTTCTGATGGAACCGGTGGTGGAACAAGGCGTTCGGGCCGATGCACTCATTGAGCTCGAAATTGGCGGCCAAGCTCGCCAGTACTTGGTGGAGATCAAGCGAATCGACCGCTTTGCGGCCATCGGTCAGGTCAAAAACCAGCTCGCTCGGTATCCCCAGACTGGCCTGCTAATCACCAATCGAATGACCGCCGACACAGCAGACAAATGTCGTGAACTTGATGTCCAGTTCATCGACGCTCTTGGCAATGCCTACTTGCACGGTCCTGACTGGTTTGTACTGATAAATGGTCAGCGTCCAGCCGCCAAGGAAGACATGCAGTTGGGTGCCTTGGAAGCCCCCAAGGCGGGTACCGCAGGAGCTTTGCGGATGACGTTCGCATTGCTATGTCGACCTGAATTGCTGAACGCCCCCTACAGACAAATCAAGCAGGCGGCGGGGGTGGCACTAGGGGCCATCGGCGGGGTGTTCCTTGATCTCAATACGCGAGGTCTCACCACTGGCGGGCAGAGAAACAAGGATCGTCGTATCGTGGAGCGCCAACGCATGATTGACGAGTGGGTGACCAACTACCCAATAAAACTCCGCCCAAAACTGAATGCAAGGCGGTTTCACGCCGAGAATCCTGATTGGTGGAAAGGTTTGGACGTGGGGCGCTATGAAGCAAAATGGGGCGGGGAAGTGGCGGCAGAAAGACTCACCGGCTACCTGAAACCTAACGCCGTCACCCTTTACATGCGACCCAAGAACCTGCGGCAGAACCTCACAAAACTGGTGGTCGACAACAAACTCAGGGCCGCCCCCAATGGTGAGATTGAAGTGCTTGAAGCCTTTTGGGACTTCGAGATGGATGGTCCAGCGGATAGGGTGCCACCGCTGCTCGTCTATGCCGACTTGCTGGCCACGATGGACCCTCGCAACTTCACTGTGGGCCAAATGATCTTGGAGCAACAAATCAATGCACCTGAAGCCACGGCCTGACAAGCCGCTTGACCCAATCAGCATCCGGGTCATCCGGGCGGTAAAAAGCGTTGCCGATGAGCTGGGTATCGCGTCATTCATGGTCGGTGCGACCGCAAGAATCATCCTGCTGGAGCATGTGTTCGGGCTGCCACCCAGCCGAGCCACGCGTGATATCGACTTTGCCTTTGCTGTAGAGAGCTGGGAGCAGTTCCAGGCACTGAAGCAACGCCTCGTGAGCACGGCTTCGTTTACCCAGTTGGAGCGGGTTGCACAACGGTTGAAATTCAAGTCAGAAGGAATGAATCACAGCTTCGTCGTGGACCTCATTCCATTTGGTGGGCTTGAAACCGAAGCGAACACGATTGCCTGGCCACCAGACATGAGCGTCATCATGAACGTAGCAGGCTATCGGGACGCTCATGTGGCCGCCGTGCTGGTCGAAATTGAACCCGGATTGATCATTTCCCTCGCTTCGCTTCCAAGTATCGCCATCCTGAAGATATTTGCCTGGATGGACAGAGGCACGGAAGATCCCAAAGACGCCATCGATCTGGTCACTTTGCTTCGCCAATATCATGAGGCAGGTAACCAGGATCGCGTCTATTCGGAGGCCAGCTCAGCGCTGGAGGCTGTGGGATACGACATTGAACTGGCCGGAGCGTGGCTATTGGGCAGCGACGCCGCGGCGATGGCCTTACCGGCAACCCATGCCGCTCTGAAAGAACACTTCAACGATCCCAGCATGACTGAG
>DEHW01000146.1 GCA_002352135.1 Lysobacterales bacterium UBA2790 | reverse complement strand
GAACTACTGATCGAGATCGTTCAGGAGGCGCCGCTCTCACCGGTATTCGTGCGCTCACTGAGTGCCGAATCGGACGAGGAGATCAGCGCCGGAGACCCGGTGGTGAATCCAAATCTGTCTGCGGACGAGGCGGTCTTTGATGCGCATGTCGAACCTGGTCCGGACACATCGTCCCTGAGTCGTGCCGAAAGTTGATTGAGAGCATTTTTTGATGGAGCAGGAACCACTACAACGGATCATCGAGGCCGCCCTGTTGGCGGCTCCGCAGCCATTGACGGTCAATCAGCTGAGTGATCTGTTCGGCGAAGACGAGCAGGTCACCGCCGATCAGGTTCGTCGCGCCCTGTCGGCACTTGTCGAGGCGAGCGCCGCGCGTGGCGTGGAGCTGATCGAGGTCGCCTCGGGATTTCGCTATCAGGTGCGTGCGGAGGTGTTTCCCTGGGTTTCGCGCCTGTGGCAGGAAAAGCCGCCGCGCTATTCGCGGGCACTGTTGGAAACGCTGGCACTGATCGCCTATCGACAGCCCATCACCCGCGGTGAGATCGAGCAGATTCGTGGCGTGGCGGTCAATACGCAGATCATCCGCACGCTTGAAGATCGCGAGTGGATTCGTGTCATCGGGCATCGCGACGTGCCCGGCAAACCCGCGCTGTTCGGCACGACGCGGGGTTTTCTGGATTACTTCAATCTGAAAAGCCTCGATCAACTGCCCCCACTGGGGTCGTTGCAGGACTTGCCCGAACTGGAGCCGCAGTTCGAGTTCGATGCCGCCGCAACCTCGGTCAGCGCAGCGCTGCCCGAATCCCAGGACGTGCCGACGGCAAGCGAAGTGGCGCTCGCACCCGCGCCACCGCCCACATCGCCGCCAGACACCTCCCCGCATTCCACTCCACCTGACGACGTGTCCTCGCCAGTGCCGGAATTCGTTCACAACACGGACGCAGATGTTGCAACTTCCATGACAACGGTTTCCCAGACAGGTGAGTCAGAAACCATGAACTCGCCGGAGCACAATGTATGACAGAGACACCCCGCCGCGTCCTTTCGCTCAATCGCAGTGGCAGCGACTCCCAACCCAAGCTCGAAGAGCGATTGCACAAGGTGCTGGCGCAAGCGGGATTGGGGTCCCGACGCGCCTTGGAAGAACGCATCGAGAAGGGAGAAGTTCGCGTCAATGGCGAAGTCGCGGTCATCGGTACCTTGTTGCGCAGTGGTGATCGTGTCGATCTCGACAATCGCAGCTTTGTCGCCACCGCACAAAGCGAACCCGCCCGCGTGCTGATGTACAACAAGCCGGAAGGCGAATTGACCACGCGCGATGACCCTGAAGGCCGCGCCACCGTCTTCGAGAATCTGCCGCGACTGAAAGGTTCGCGCTGGATTGCGGTCGGTCGCCTCGACATCAACACCACCGGCTTGCTGCTGCTGACCACCGATGGTGAGCTGGCGAACGCCCTGATGCATCCATCCAGCCAGATCGAGCGTGAGTACGTGGTTCGCATCCACGGCGAAGTCAGCGACGAGGTGGTGCAACGCCTGGGCACGGGCGTGATGCTGGAGGATGGCGAGGCGCATTTCGATGAGATCGAGTCGATCGGTTCCAGTGACAGCCACCTCTGGTTCCGTGTGGTCCTGCACGAAGGGCGGAATCGGGAAGTCCGCCGCCTCTGGGAGGCCGTTGGCTACCAGGTCAGTCGACTCAAACGGGTGCGCTATGGCGACATCAGCCTGCCTCGCCTGCTGTTGCGCGGACAGTCTCAAGAACTCGCGACCGAGCAGGTGGCGGAGCTGCGCCAGCGCTTCAACCTGCCGCCGATCAATGCCAACCTGACCCTGCAGCCGGTCATCAATCAACGTCGCGCCAAGACCTCCGAATACCGTCCCGCTGCGCGCAGCGACCAAAAGGCGTGGACACAAGGCGGCTATGGTGATGAAGGCCGCGAACTGCGTGCCTTCGACCACATCCGGGACGATGGCCCTGGTCGTGGGCGACGTGGTCCGAAAGGTCCAGGAGCGGGCAAGCGCGGCGCACCAAGGCCTGGCGGTCCGCGCGGGCCGAGCAAGCCACGGTTTGGCGAGGCGGCGCAGCCGGGTTCGCCCTACGGAAACGAGTCGCGCGCTCCGCGTGGTCCGCGCGCCGAGCAAGGTGGACGCAGTGATGGTCCGTTCAAACCGCGTGGTCCGCGGGGTCCACAAAGCGGTGCCTCGCCGTATGCGCAGGCCGCATTGACCGCGCCGGGCGGCGAAGCACGCCATCGCTCGGGACCGCGCACAGGTCCACGTAACGGGCCGCGTCAGGGGCAGGGCCAGGGGGGGGGTGTCAGCAGCACAGGCGAATTCCGCAGTTGGTATGTGCCGGAAGGCGTTACCACCACCAGTCCTCGTGGCAAACCCGCCCCCGCGCGTGGTCCGCATCCCGGCGGACGCCCGGATGCGCGTCCCGGTGGGCGTCCTGGCCAAGGCCCCGGCGCGGGACCGCGCAACGAAGGCGCGCGCGCTGATGGTCCACGTGGCCCGCGTCCTGGTGGTCGCCCATCGGGTGGTCCGGGTGGACGCCCGCCAGGGCGGCCCGGCGGACGCTCAGGGGGCGGTCGTCCTCCACGTTGATTAGCGCGTAGTTGACTGACATGACGGGCAACTTGCCAACTGGGCGTGATGCCCGCGACCAATACTGGATGCGGCAGGCGCTGGCGCTTGCCGAACAGGCGGCGCAGGCGTGGGNNTATGTCACGCTGGAACCCTGCGCGATGTGCGCCATGGCACTGGTGCATGCGCGGGTTTCTCGCGTTGTGTACGCCACCGATGATCCCAAGACCGGCGCGGCAGTCAGCGTGTTTGACCTGCTGCAGTCCGAACGTCACAACCACCGCATCTCGCTGACCCGGGGTGTGTTGGCCGATGAGGCCGCGCAGATGCTGCGCGG
>DEHW01000203.1:1347-12114 GCA_002352135.1 Lysobacterales bacterium UBA2790 | reverse complement strand
TGCTGGCCATCTGGAGCCTGCTGCGTGGCATGACGCGTTGGCTGCTGAACCGTCCGGGTGATCGATTCGACATTGCGGACGCCGTGACGCGCTTCAAGCCGGCGCTCGATCAATTGCGCGCAGGGCTCAGTCAGATTCTCAGTGCCAACGAGCAGAACGAACTGACGGAGGCAAGCCAGCGCTGGGTGACGGCCGGTGTTCCCAAGGCACTGGCGGCGGAACTGGCCTCGATCAGTTATCTGCATTCCGCACTGGACATCATCGAAGTCGCGTCGGCGTGCGGTCAGTCCGTGCTGGAGGTGGCCAGGGTGTACTCGATCCTCGGCGAGGCATTGACGCTGAAGTGGCTGCAGCAACGCATCGATGAATTGCCGGTAGAAGGCCGCTGGCATGCGCTGGCGCGCGGTTCGATGCGCGATGAACTGCAGCAACAACAGGGTGCCTTGGTAGCGCAGGTTCTGCGGTTGGGCGATGGCGACATCACCACACGTGTGCAGAGCTGGATGGACCAAGGTGGCGATACGCTCAAGTTCACCTTGAGCATGTTTGCCGACATGCGCGCCTTGCGAAGCATGGACTACGCCACGGCATCGGTGGCTGTGCGACGATTGGCACAGCTCGTCATCGCCGGGGAACGCTGATGCAAATCGCCTTCGTCGCCAGTCGTGCTCCCGAGGCCGCGGCGGCGAAGGCGCTTCTGGAGGACCGCTATCCGTCTGTGGCTCTGGAAAAGGCCACAGTGGTTGTCGCCATCGGTGGTGATGGCTTCATGCTGCAGACCTTGCATCGGGTGCAACAGCATGGACTGCCGGTCTACGGCATGAAGACCGGGCATGTCGGCTTTCTGATGAACCAATTTCGCGAGATCGACCTGCCGGCGCGAATCGAGCAGGCGCATGCCAGTGTGCTGCGTCCGCTGGAAATGCTGGCCATCACCGAGTCTGGCGGCAGCAGCGGTGCGCTGGCCTTCAACGAGGTTTCGCTGCTGCGTCAAACCAAGCAGGCAGCCAAGATATGCATCCGATTGAATGGTGCCGTCCGCCTGCCGGAATTGGTGTGTGACGGCGCGCTGGTGGCAACCCCGGCGGGATCGACGGCCTACAACCTGTCGGCGCATGGTCCGATTCTGCCGCTCGACAGCGCCGTGCTGGCACTGACGCCGATCAGTCCGTTTCGTCCGCGACGCTGGCGCGGCGCGATTCTGCGTGCCGACACCGAAGTCGTGTTCGAAATCATCGATCCTTACAAGCGCCCGGTCAGCGCGACGGCGGACTCGACTGAAATCCGAGATGTCGTCGAAGTGCGCATCCGGCAATCCGAAGGCCGCACTGTCACCCTGTTGTTCGACCCCGAGCACAACCTGGAAGAACGCATTCTCGCCGAGCAGTTCGAAGCCTGAGCGGNNTGCGCTGGATCATGAACGTCTGGCCGCCCTTCCTGTTTTCAGGCGTACGGGTCGAGCACATCAGTGCGGATTGGAGACAGGTGCGCGTGCGCATGCGCCTGCATTGGTTCAATCGCAACTATGTGGGCACGCATTTCGGCGGCAGTCTGTTTTCCATGACCGATCCATTCTGGATGATCATGGTGCTGCGCGCGTTGGGCGAGGATTACATCGTCTGGGACAAGGCCGGTGAGATCAGCTTCGTGTCGCCAGGTCGTGGGACCGTGCGCGCGGAGTTTGATCTGAGTGATGCTGTGCTGGCCGAGTTGCGACAGCGTGCCGAGGACGAACGCAGCGTGCTGCACTGGTTCGAAACAGACGTTCGCTCCGCCAGCGGTGAGCTGATTGCCAAGGTTCGCAAGCAGATCTACGTGCGGCGGAAACGACCTGTAAATTCCGAGGTGCCGGCAACGGAATCCACCGCGTCCTGACATCGACCTGCTGCTATCCTGCACGGGTCTCCCGTTGACCGAATTTTTTCTCCATGGCGCTGGCTCCGGAAACCTCACCCCTTGCTGGTATGCCTGAGATCGATGGCTATCGGGTGATCCGTCCACTCGGTCGCGGCGGTATGGCCACGGTCTATCTTGCCCAGCAGCTCAGTCTGGACCGCGAAGTCGCGATCAAGGTGCTGTCGAGTCTGTCCTCGCAGGATGAAGAATTGGCGCTGCGCTTCGAGCATGAAGCGCGGATCATCGCCCGCCTGGAACACCCCTCCATCGTCAGTGTTCACCATGTCGGCCGCACTGCCAGCGGGCAGCCGTTCTACGTCATGCCGTGGTTGTCGCGTGGTGACCTATCGCAGCGCAATCTGCAGCAGAACGAACAGGAAATCGCCGAAGTTCTGCGCGCGTTGCTGGACGCGCTCGGTTACGCCCATGCGCGCGGCGTCGTGCATCGAGACGTGAAGCCCGAAAACGTGTTGTTTGATGCGTCCGGGCGTCCGCAGCTTGCGGATTTCGGCATTGCCCTCGCGCGTCGTCAGGTCAGCGACCGCATTACCAGCAATGGTTTGGCGCTGGGGTCCGGTGGCTACATGAGTCCCGAACAGTCCCGCGCTCAGGAAGTGGATGGGCGTGCCGATCTTTATAGCGTCGGTGTGCTGACCTATGAGTTGTTGACCGGCGAGCTGCCGTTTCGTGCCACGGATCCCTTGTCGCTGGCGCTGAAGCATTCGCAGGAGGCCATTCCTCGGTTGCCCGTGCATCTTCAGCACTGGCAAGGCTTCATCGACAGGGCGATGGCGAAGAATCGTCGCCAGCGTTTCCGCAACGCGGAGAGCATGCGGCGCGCCCTGGACGCGGTGATCAACCGGACGCTTCCGCTACCGGCGCACACTGTGCAGACACTGCGAACAGTCAGTCGTGGAATCCGGCATTCCCCACTATGGCTTCTGGTTTCTGGCGTTGCCCTCGCCGTCGTGCTGGTGTGGTTGTATACGCAGTGGTGGAGGCCCGCTCAGCGCTTGCAGGCGACCACGGCGTCGGAGATTGATCAGCCGCCATCACCGGCCGCTGCTGCGGCCATTTCAGCGCGACTGCAAGTGGCGCGTGAGCAACTGGACAGGGGTGATGCCGTGACTCCTGCGGGTGACAATGCCGCAGAGAGCTATCTGGATATCCTGAAAGCCGAGCCGGAAAACGCGGATGCGTTGGCCGGGTTGGATGAGGTCTTCCGATCCTTGGGTGAGTCGGTCATTGTGGCGTTGGCGGACGGGCGAGATACCGATGCGCGCAGTCTGTATGCGCAGGCTGAAATGCTGGCTACCGAGGGTGGACTTGGAATGCGCCCCGGCTGGGCGGCGATGCGCCAAACGGTGTCTGGCGTGCTGCAGCGCCGCCTGAAGGACGCCATCGACAGACTGGATCGCAGCACCGCGCTGGACCAAGTTCAGGTGTTGCGCTTGCTGAGTCTGCAAACATCCGAAACGGATGCCTTACGCCAGCTTGCCGAATCGCTGCCACAAGCAGGACAGCGCCTTCGCGATAACGGCGGTCCTGCGCTGGTGTTCCTGCCCGCTCGACTGGGTGGATCGCAGTTGGACCGCCCGGTTGCCATGATGCAGCGAGAGCTGACTGTGGGCGAGTTTGCGCAGTTCATACACGACAGTCGACACCGCGTGGCGGAATGTACGCGCCGCGACACGCGACTGCCGTCGGTGGCGGGCAATCGGCATTGGCGAAAGCCGGGGTTTCCGCAGGGCGATGATGAGCCCGTTGTCTGTATCAGTGCGCTGGATGTCGACGCGTACGCGGATTGGTTGTCGCAAAAAACCGGCGCGCGCTATCGGGTGCCCAGCCTTGCTGAATGGCGCCATGCGGCGCAAGTCCCGGCGAGTATCGAGTGTGGAAGTGCCAACCTGCATGATCGTCGAGGATGCGATGACGGCGTGGGATTTACATCGCCGTCCGGTCGATTTGCGGCCGATCCGCTGGGAATGACTGACCTGGTGGGGAACGTCAGTGAGTGGACCGCGAGTTGTGCCGCAGAGAGTTGCGACAAACGCCTGGTGGCGGGATCCTCTTGGCGCACCGATCGGGCCGGCGCGCAAAGCGCAAATGCCTCACCGGTCGAGTTGTTGGGCGCGCGCTCTGGCTATGACGACGTCGGGGTTCGTCTGCTACGCGAAGTCGATAGCCAGTCTCTACAGGGTTTGCGGGCTGATCAAAGTGGTCGGTGAGGTATGCGCTTTAGGAATGGCGACGCCCACGCGAGGGCTGGGTTCTGTCCATCCGTTTCGAGGTTCCGCTGTGATCGCACTCGAACTCTCAGCCAGTGACTTCACCGGACGTTGCCGCTGGATTGCGATGATCCGCGACGTGTTCTGCTTTCGACTGTCCTGTCTCCGGAGTTCCTGAGCATGCGGACTTTGCATCTACAGCGGAATCTGCTGACGGGCGTGCTCATTGTCTTTCCGTTGTGGCTGACATGGGTGGTGTTCGAGATCGTGCTGCGCCAACTGTCGCGATTTGGCGCGCCTTGGGTTGATGCCGCACTGGGGGCTTTTGCGAATTGGTTTCCGCCCTTGGCGCCGTGGCTTGACATGCAGTCATTGCGCTTCGTATTGGCGGTGGTGTTGACTCTGGGCGGACTGTATTTCCTCGGCTGGTTGGCGACGCGCGTAATTGGACGTCGCTTGCTGGGCCTGCTGGATCGCGTCATCAACCAGATTCCCTGGGTCAAGGCGGTCTACGGTGGCACCAAAAAGCTGATCAATGTCTTGCAGACGAAGCCNNGTGCCGGTGGAACGCTTGACGCCAACGGATTGGAGCGTCGAGCAGGCCATGGCCTTCATCATCTCCGGTGGTGCCGTCGCGCCCGCAGAAATGCCGTTCTCGCAAACCAACAGGGAGTCATCCGATGCAGGCTGAGTTGGGGCGTTCGCAACGATTGTTCGTGGTGCTTGCCGGGTTTTTCGTCTGCAATGCCCTGCTCGCCGAGTTCATTGGCGTCAAAATCTTCGCGCTGGAAGACACGTTGGGTTTGGCGCCGCTCAATTGGACCTTGTTTGGCCAATCGGGGTCGCTGAACTTCACGGCGGGTGTGTTGTTGTGGCCCGTGGTCTTTTTGATGACCGATGTGATCAACGAGCACTACGGGCCGCGCGGTGTTCGACTGCTGTCCTGGTTGACCGTGGCACTGGTGATCTACGGGTTTGCCTTCGCCTATCTCGCTATCGGCTTGCAGCCTGCTGCTTGGTGGCGTGGTGTGAATGCTGAGCACGGCGTGCCAGACCAGCAAGCGGCGTTTGCGGTCATCTTTGGGCAAGGTCTGTGGACCATTGCGGGTTCGGTGACGGCATTCCTGCTGGGGCAGTTGATTGATATCGCGGTGTTCCAGCGAATTCGGCGATTGACCGGTGAGCGTTGGATCTGGATGCGTGCCACCGGCAGCACGCTGGTTTCGCAATTGGTCGACAGCTTCGTGGTGCTGTACATCGCGTTTGTGCTGGGTCCGCAACAGTGGTCGCTGAGCCTTTTTGCCGCGGTGGCCAGCGTCAACTACATCTACAAGGTGCTCGCGGCGTTTGCGATGATTCCGCTGCTTTACCTATCGCGCCGGTGGATTCGGTCATGGCTCACTGGACCTGCGGCGGCTTTGGAAGCGAAATCGGCGTAATCGGTGGGGCGGGGTTGCCATCTGCGTCGGTCGCCGATGGAAAGGCGTCTTCGGTTCCCGGGACCGTGTCCGGTGCCTGCAATGCGGCATCGCCGTCTTCGCTCATGCGCGCCGCTTCTTCTGCGGCCTGGCTCATGACGATGATGCTGATCCGACGATTGATTGGATTGGTCGGGTTGTCCTTGTCGAACAGGACGGAAGACGACAGCCCTACCACGCGCGACAGCTTCTCTTCTGACAAGCCCGCCGCGACCAGCGCGCGCCGCGCCGCGTTGGCGCGGTCAGCGGAAAGCTCCCAGTTTGAGTAACCGCTGGGGCTGGCATAGCGTGACTGGTCGGTGTGACCGGTGATGCTGATACGGTTCTCCACCTTGTTCATGTAGGGCGACAGTTCGCGCAGGATCTCGGTGGTGTAGTCCTTCAAGCGCGAGCTGCCCATATCGAACATCGGGCGATTCTGCTGATCGACGATCTGGATGCGCAGTCCTTCCGGTGTAATGTCGAGCAGCAACTGGTCCTTGAATTGGGCAAGGGATTCACTGGTCTCAATCGCTTCCTTCATCTCGGCCAATAGCGACTCCAGCTTCTGCTGCTCGACTTGGCGCGCGATCTCTTTTGCTTCTTCCGCGTCCTTTGGTGACTCACCTTCACCGACTTTGGGTCCTTCGCCACCCATCGTCGGCGAGGTCATGTTCTTCGAGACTTTGACCGGATTGGTTCCCGCGCCACCCGCACCCAGCGCATTGGGCGGCGGTGTGCGTGAGGTGCCGCTCAGCACGCTGGGGTTCTTGAAGTACTCCGAAATGCCGGACAGCGACTCTTCCGGCAAGGTGCCGACCAGCCACATCACCAGAAAGAAAGCCATCATCGCCGTC
Source organism: Lysobacterales bacterium UBA2790 (assembly GCA_002352135.1). Lineage (GTDB taxonomy): Bacteria > Pseudomonadota > Gammaproteobacteria > Xanthomonadales > Xanthomonadaceae > Aquimonas. Next base: position 5,676 of record DEHW01000203.1, on the reverse strand, counting down.
ACGAAGTCGGCGTAGGCGACTTTCCACGCGCCACCATGATGGCCGCCGCCGCCCTTCTTGACCTTCTTGATGATGATCGGTTGAGCCTTGTCCTTTTCAGCCATGCGACTTCTCCGCCGGGTCCCTGCGTCCGTTCATCCTGCAATGTTGTGGTTTTCTCACTTGGTCGCCTTCAGTTCGGCTTCCAGATCGGCGAACGAAGGACGCATATCGGCAAACAGCAGCTTGCGGGCGAATTCGATGGCCACTGGCGGCGGGTAACCGCGCAGGGTCGCGACCAGGGTCATCTTCACCATTTCAAAAGGTTTGCTGTCCTGATGCGCACGCGCGCCCATCGCGGCCGCCATCGGGCCGATGTAGCCGTAGCCCATCAGGATGCCGAGGAAGGTNNCCGACGATGGACATCACTTTGACGATGCCCAACACGGCGGCGACGATACCGAAGGCGGGCATGCCATCCGCAGCGGTCTGGATCGCGTGGCTGGGCTCCATCGCTTCGTGATGATGCGTTTCCAGTTCGGTATCCAGCAGCGCTTCGAGCTCATGCGGTGCCAGATTTCCGCCAATGATCAGGCGCAGGGCATCGGTAATGAAGTCGAGCAGGTGATGATCGTTCAACACCTTGGGATACTTCTGGAAGATCGCGCTGGAGGAGGGATTTTCGACGTGCTCTTCAATGGCCATCAGGCCGTCTTTGCGGGCCTTCATCAGCAACTCGTAAAGCAGCTTCAGCAGCTCGATGTAGTCGGCACGCTGAAAGGCAGGTGGCTTCAGTAGCGCCAGAATGCCAGCGATACTTGCCTTGACCGTTTTCATCGAGTTGCCCACGACGAAGGCGCCGAGCGCGCCACCACCGATGATGAACAGTTCGATGGCGGCCGCCTCAACAATCACCATGATGTGGCCACCAGCGATGATGAACCCGCCAAATACGAAGGCGGTGACCAGGACCATTCCAACAATGACCAGCATGGGAGCCTCTCGACCAGAACGACTGAACGTCCCATTGCAAGGCCTGTGCGCGAATGACGGGCTTCTGGAAATCACCGGGTAGAGCGTCTGCCGGGCTGCTTCAACATCCGCATTCGGAAGAGCGCGGACCATTGCCATACCGCCAAGCAGAGACAGCGAGGAAGCGCAGCTTTTTGCTGCAGAAAAGGCATCTTTGCTGCGTTCGCCTTACTGTTTCCGCGAATCGTTAGCGTGTCACTCGACGGCGGAAAATTGACGCTGCGGGCAGGCATTCAGCCTGCACGGAATGGCCGACGCGCGCTCTATGCCCGGAGCTCTACAACGGCGGTATTCTCGCCCAGAGCGGATGTGAACCGCCCCTCCTCACTTTGGATTTCCAGCTCGCATGCAGGCAAAGCACTCCCAGATCGAGCTTGGCATTGTCCCCGCCATCACACGTGCCTTGACCCTGTTCGGCATGGTTCCCGTCATCGTCCTAGGGCTGCTGGTCGGGCTGTTCGACTATCAGATTCGTCGCGTGCAGGCCGAGGCCCACGTGAGTGCGACGGCGAGAACCGTAGTTGAGGACCTGACGCTGTTTCTGAATGCGCATCGTGGCGCGGTGACCCAGCTGGCCGCCGTGTTTCCGCGTCAACCGGATCAATCGGTCGACCTGCAGCGGGCACAATCCGCCATCGACAATCTTCGACACGCCTTCCCCGGCTTTGTCACTGCCATCGTGGCGGATGCAAAGGGGCAGGTGATTGCCGGGTCCAGTGATAAGGCGGTTGATTCGGCCATTCCGTGGTTGAACGCGAGCGTCGCGGACCGCCCCTACTTCAGGTACGCCCGGGAACAGCGGCGACCTTACTTGTCCAGCGTGTTCATTGGACGGGGCTTCGGCAATGACCTGTTGAGCGCGGCGAGTGCCCCGGTGTTTGGTAGCAAGGGAGAGGTTGTTGCCGTCGTCCAGGGGGCCATGACCTTGCGCACACTGGCCGGGGCATTTGAGTCTGCTGCCTCACAGCCGGATTTGGAGCTTCTGGTGCTCGATTCCGATGGTCGCATCGCGTTTCGCAGTGACTCCTTGCCTTACGAGGTGTTGCAGGCAACCGGTAACGAGTTTGATGAAATGCCGCGCCAGGCGAGTGAGCACGCAGCCCTTTCTCTGCGCATGGCCGGTGCCTCACCTCAGCGCTACATCGCTGCGCGCGGGTTTACCCCGGACGGCTGGTCTGTGGTCGCCGTGCGCTCTGCCGCGTCAATCATGCGTCTGACCTTGATTGATATGGGTCTGGTCCTGCTGCTGGCCATTGCNNGCGCGCATGACCCAGCGCCTCGCAACCAGCTATCGCAAGCTGCAGGATGACTTCGAAACCGAATCGGCATTGCGTGTTCAACTGGCGCGTGCGCAGGTGCAGACCGAGCGCATGGATCGCGAACTGACCGTTGCCCGCGACATCCAGCTGGCCATGGTGCCGTCGGAGACAGCGCTCGATCTGGTCTCTGGCACCGTGGAACTAGCGGGTCTGCTGGAGCCTGCCGCCGCTGTGGGTGGGGACTTTTTCAATGTCGTGGCAGTGGATGAAAACACGCTGAGTTTTTTCATTGGTGACGTCTCCGACAAGGGCGTGCCTGCCGCCTTGTTCATGGCGCGTCTCGTCACCTTGCTGGATGGTCCCTTGCGGCGTGGCGATTCACCCGCTGAGGTGTTGGCGCGAGTGGGTCGGCACATTGCCATCGACAATCCCGCCGACATGTTCGCCACCTGTCTCGTCGGGCGCGTTGATCTGGCTGCCGGGCAGCTGCGATTGGCCAGTGCGGGGCATGAAGCGCCCTTGCTGATGCACGCCCAGGGCGATCTGGAACTGGTCGGGATCGATGGAGGCCCCGCACTGGGGATCGAGGTCGATGCGGACTACCCGGAAGTCAGCCTGAGACTGCACCAGGGCGACGTGTTGTTGTTGTTCACCGATGGCCTTATCGAAGCCACCAAGCTGGATGGCGAGATGTTCGGTGCAGAGCGCTTGCACGAGGTACTGGGCGGGCTGCGTTCGCGCAGCGCGCATCAGGTGGTGATGGCGATGGCGCAGGTGGTGCATCAGTTTCAGGCCGACAAGCCGCCGAATGACGACCTGTGCATGTTGTGTCTGCGCATGCCGCCTGAGTTGAGTGGACAGGTCGTTCAGGACGGCGACCTCTTGCAATCACATGGGCTGGACAATCTTCCGGCCTTGCTGGATGCGATGGAGCGTCGGCTGCGTTTCCTCGGCTTCCGTCAGAACACCCGCGATGATGCGCGTTTGGTGGCCGAGGAGATCTTCACCAATGCGTGTCTGCATGGTCAGCGCGGACCTGCCGAGGTGACGTGCGAGATCCGCTCGATGCCCTACGAGGACGGCCTGTTCCTAGAGCTGATGGATGACGGTTCGCCCTTCGATCCGCTGGCACAGAACCTGCCTGACGTGGATGCGGACCTCGACGAGCGCGAAGTCGGCGGTCTTGGCGTGTTTCTGGTGCGGACGCTGAGCAGCGAAGCCAACTATCACCGCGCTGGCGAACACAACATCCTGCAACTGGTCTTGAGTGCCGGGCGGAAACCCAAAGGAGCATGACATGAGCTTGAAAATCCAGATTGGCGCTCGAAACGAAGATCGTCAGGTAGTTGCTGTTGAGGGGCGTTTGGACTCGATCAGCTACCACGAGCTGGATCGCCAGATCACACCGGTGATCGAGGATGCGGCGGTGAACACGCTGGTATTCGACCTGGCAAAACTCGACTACATCTCCAGCGCGGGCATCCGCAGTGTGTTCCGTGCGCGCAAAGCCCTGGCTGCGCGGGGAGGGCGTGTGTTGATCGTCAATCCGCAAGCGCAGGTCGAAAAAGTCTTCGATATCGTCAAGGCCGTGCCGGTGAAGGAGATTTTCCGCTCCACCGAAGAGCTTGATCACTATCTGGACCGCATCCAGAAACGCATCGTCAGTGGTGACGACGACTGATCACCACCCGTCGTGGTCAGTGATTGCGATCCATGGCATAGCGAGCCAAGCCCAGCAGCGCATCACGATAGGGTGACGGCGGACAGGTTTGCAACGCCTCTGCCGCACGCGCCGCATAGGTCTCGGCCACTTTACGGCTGTAGTCGAGGCTGCCATGGGTATGGATCGCGTTGACGATCTCGGGCATGGCCTGCAGATCACCGGTTTCAATCGCCTGCGCGATGCGCCCTCGCAGTTCGCTGTCGCAGTGGTTCATGCAATGAATGACGGGTAGGGTGGCCTTGCCCTCGGCCAGATCGTCGCCCAGATTCTTGCCCAGCGTGTCAGCGTCGGCGGTGTAATCGAGCACGTCGTCGGCAATCTGGAAGGCAAAACCCA
>DEHW01000203.1:0-1205 GCA_002352135.1 Lysobacterales bacterium UBA2790 | reverse complement strand
TCGGACTCGTCGACGACATCATCGTGAAGCAGCGTCGAGGTGTGGATGAACTCGATGATCGACGCCGCCTGGATGTGCGCCTCGCCCTGATAGCCCAGCGCACGCGCCGCCAGCAACACCAGCATCGGGCGCAGTCGCTTGCCACCCGCAGAAATGATGTGCTCGCCAATCTGGTTGATCAGCAGCACATCGGAAGCCAGCCGATGACGGATCAGAGCATTGACGGCTGACATGTCCGCACCGACCAGGGCGACGATGGCGGCCAGATCAGGAACAGAGGCTTGCGGGCGGGATTGGGGCAGGGAATTCATGGGGCGGAAGTATAGCGGGGCTGGCGCTGTGGGCCGCTGTCGTTGGCGTGCGCGGTTGCGGCGAATTCCTACCAGCGAATGCTGCCGCCTCCGATGGGCCGAACCGTGGCGCGGGTATACTCTGGCCTCTGCGCCGTGGAGTAGCGGCGCCTCGGATAACAGGAGCCCCCATGGCACGCGGCATCAACAAAGTCATTCTCATCGGCACCTTGGGAGCCGACCCGGAAACCCGTTACCCGGCCGGTGGTGGCGGTACGACCATCACGTCGCTTCGTCTCGCCACCAATGAAAGTTGGACCGACAAGCAGGGCCAGAAGCAGGAACGCACCGAATGGCACCGCGTGAAATTCTTTGGCAAGCTCGCTGAAATCGCCTCCGAGTATCTGCGCAAAGGCAGTCAGGTGTACGTGGAAGGCAGCCTGCGCACTGACAAATACACCGACCGCGACGGCAACGAGCGCTACAGCACCGACATCATCGGCAACGAAATGCAGATGCTCGGCGGCCGCCCACAAGGCGAACGCAGCGAACGCGCCGACACCGGCGGCGACCGCGGTGCAGACCGCGGCGGCTACTCGCGCAGCGCGGCCCCCCGCCAGAGCGGCGGCATGCCCCCCCGCGACAACGGCCCCTCAGCCCCAATGCCGGATTCCCGCATGGCAGATTTTCCTGAGGACGATATTCCGTTCTGAGCGTAGCCGCTGTTGAATTTGGCCCGTGGGCTGCTCACGCAGACAAAGCCGACAACGGACAGGCGCGTGGCCGTGCTTGCCGAGGAAACTCCATGATTGCCAAGAGTAGTCTTCTGGCCTTGCTCGTGGGCGCGGTGATCCTTTTTTCAAAGGAAGTCCCGGCAAGCATTATTCAGACTCCTAACATCTCACAGTATTTCGC
>DEHW01000186.1 GCA_002352135.1 Lysobacterales bacterium UBA2790 | reverse complement strand
CGCCCATTGCCATCCATGATGATGGCAACGTGGACGGGTTTGCGCAGGTTGCTCTGAGCGGCCGCCTGACTCATGCCGTGCTCGGCAGCGAGGCTCAAACCGCCATCAACTCGTCTTCTTTTGCCTTGGTGACCACATCCACGTCTTTCACCGCTTTGTCGGTCAGGGTCTGGATGTCGGTTTCAGCGCGGCGCTCCTCGTCCTCGCTGATCGACTTGTCCTTGAGCAGTTCCTTGACTTGATGCAGGGCGTCGCGGCGGATGTTGCGGATCGCGACCTTGGTGTTCTCGCCTTCGCCTGCCACATGTTTGGCGAGTTCCTTGCGGCGTTCTTCGGTCAACGGCGGCAAGTTGATGCGGATGACCTGTCCAGCGGTATTGGGCGTCAGTCCGAGGTCTGAGGCAAAGATCGCCTTTTCCACGGCAGCGACCATGGCCTTTTCCCAAGGCGTGATGGTCAGGGAGCGCGCATCAGCGATGGCCACCGTGGCGACCTGTGATAGCGGCATGTCGGAGCCGTAGTAGTTCACTTTGATGTTATCGACCAAGGCCGTCGAAGCACGCCCGGTGCGCAGCTTGGTGAGTTCAAAGCGCAGCCCTTCAATGCTCTTCTGCATGCGCGCCTGCGCGTCTTTCTTGATGTCGTTGATCATGTTGGGGGCCTGGTAGTTCGGAATTGAGGGCGATTATAGGTGCTGTAGCGCGGCTCAGCCGCGATCCACCAGCGTCCCGATCGGGTCGCCCTGCAGGATGCGCATCAAATCTCCTTCGCGGGTCATGTCGTAGATGCGCATGGGCATGCCGTAGTCGCGGCACAGCGCGATGGCCGCGGTGTCCATGACTTGCAGGTTGCGGGCGATGACGTCGTCGTAGGTCAAATGCTCGTAGCGCAAGGCGTTGGGGTTCTTTTTCGGATCGCTGTCGTAGACGCCATCGACCTTAGTTGCTTTCAGCATGAGGTCGGCATTGATCTCCACCGCGCGCAGGGCCGCGGCGGAATCGGTGGTGAAGAAGGGGTTGCCGGTACCTGCGGCAAAAATCGCAATGCGGCCTTTCTCCAGGTGGCGCACGGCGCGCCGACGGATGTAGTCCTCCGCCACGGCGTTGATTTTCACCGCGCTCATGACGCGCGCGTAGGCGCCCTGCTTTTCCAACGCATCCTGCATTGCCAGGGCATTCATGATGGTCGCCAGCATCCCCATGTGATCGCCAGTAACCCGATCCATGCCGCCAGCGGCCAAGCCTGCGCCACGGAAAATATTGCCGCCGCCGATGACCAGGCCGATCTGTGCGCCGGCCTTGTTGACCTCAATGACTTCCGCCGCAATTCGGTGAATGATTTCGGGATCGATGCCGTAATCGAAGCGGCCCATCAGGGCCTCGCCGGAGAGTTTCAGAAGCACGCGCCGGTATTGCAAGGGACGGGTATTCATGGCGTGACTCCTGTCATGGCAAACCGCCGCATTGTAGTGCACTGAGGGGGGCTTCGTCGCGCAGCTGTCGAGGCGAGCGAGATATGTATTGCGGGCTACCAGAGCGGTGTTTCCTTGCAGACGCATTCGTCACTGGTGCACAAGCAGACCCGGTTTCGTCCGCTTTCCTTGGCGTGATACAGCGCCTTGTCGGCGTTGCGCATCAGACTGCTGCGGTCACTTGCATGCGGTCCGAGACCGGCGATGCCGATGCTGACCGTCAAATGGTGAACTTCCCCACCGAGGTGGAAGGGTTCCGCCGCAATGGCTTCGCGCAAGGTATTGGCGAATACGGTGGCATTTTCCGCGGCGGTTTCCGGCAGCACGATGGCGAATTCCTCGCCGCCGATGCGCGCCGCAAGATCTTCTCTGCGCAGGTTGCCGCGGATGACGGTTGCCATCTGCTTCAGCACCAGATCGCCCGCAATATGGCCGAACCGATCATTGATCGGCTTGAAATGGTCAATATCGATCAGGCACAGGGACATGTCGCGGGCATGGCGCAATGAACGAACGATTTCGATATCGATCTGCGCCGCGAAATGACGTCGATTGGCAAGTTCGGTCAGGCCGTCCTGCGTCGCCAGCTGATAGACCTCTTCGTGATACCGCGCTTCCAGGCTTTCGTGGCTGATGAACTTCAGCAGGGTTTCACCGACCGTCAGGTGGTCGCCGTCTTTCAGTTCCACGCGCTCTACAGGGCGATCATTGACACGTGTGCGATTGGTGGCGCCAAGATCCCGAACCCAGTAGCGCCCTTCTTCACGCCAGACTTCGCAATGGCGTCGGGAGATGCTCGGGTGCGCGATCAGCAGCGTGCAGTCCGGTGCGCGACCAATCCTCACGGTTTCATCGCGAACATCCTGTCGTTTGCCTAGACCTTCGCCGTGAATCACCACCAGACAAGCAGAACTCGGCTGTGGTGACAGTGGCCCCGGGCTGAAAACCGTGCGCTGGGTTGTTGGGTGCTCGTGCATAGGCGGACTTCGACCCGGGTACTCTGCAGCTATTCGTGAAGCGACGCACAAGCCTATCATTCGGCTTCTTCTCATATGCGGCAGATGCCAGCGCATGACCGTGTCCCCTGCTATGCCGGATGAACGGAAAGGAATGGATACCGAGCTCGCCACTCAGGCGCTGGGCTTTTCGGACATTGAGGGAAGTGTCAGCACTGGGCAGCCATGGCCTGCTGGCCTGCGACTGGGTGACTACCGCATCGAAAGGCTGGTCGCTGTGGGTGGAATGGGTGAGGTCTATCGCGCCACCCAGTTACATCCTGTGCAGCGGATCGTCGCCATCAAGCGACTGAAAACCCGGCAGTTGGATCTGCGTCAGCGCGCATGGTTTGAACTCGAGCGGCAATTGCTCGCGCAGATGCAACATCCGGCCATCGCGCAGCTGTTCGATGCGGGTACGCTGGACGATGGCACACCCTTTCTGGCCATGGAGTACATCGACGGTGTGCCAATGACCCAATTCTGTCGGGATCGACAACTTGGTCTGACACAACGGCTGGAACTGTTCCTGCAGCTTCTGGAGGGCGTGCAGCACGCACACCAACGCGGCGTCATTCATCGCGACCTCAAGCCGGCCAATGTGCTCGTCACAGGTAAGGATCGACCGCTGCCCAAGCTCATCGACTTCGGTATTGCGAGCGCGGAAGGCAATGAAGACGGACAAGCCGGCACCCCGGAGTACATGAGTCCAGAGCAATCGGATTCGACGCTCGGAGCCCTCGATATTCGCAGCGACATCTATTCGCTGGGCGTCATTCTGTTCGAGTTGCTGACCGGTGAGCGCCCCATGCGCAGTTCGCAGGAGATGGCTGCGCACACGCAGAGCCAGCCGATGACGCTTGCGTCGGAAGCACTGGCAAAGCGTCAGCCGGATACGCAGCGCCACTGGGCAGGCGCGATGCAAATGCCGTTGCGTGCGCTGTCGCGAGTCCTGCGAGGTGAGCTGGACTGGGTGGTATTGCGCGCAACGGCAAGGGACCGTGCGCATCGTTATCCCACCGTTGCTGCCTTTGCTGACGATTTGCGACGATTCCTCAGCGGTCAGCCACTGTCCGCTCACCCCGGTGGACGCGGCTATCGCGCGCGCAAGTTTGCGCGCCGCCATGCGCTAGCCATAGCCAGTTCGCTGAGTGTGGTGATGGCGCTGATGGTCGGTTTGAGTCTTGCCCTGCTGGGTTTGCGGGAGGCTCGGGATCAACGTGCCGAGGCTGAAGCGCGCGGACGGGAGTTGCAACAGGTTGTCGGTTTTCAGCGACGCATGTTGGCATCGCTGGATCCGGGGGCCTTGGGTCAGGGTATGTTGTCCATCCAGCGCGAGCTGGTTGAGCGCACACCAGCCTATCGGGCCATGGATGCGGATGCACAACGCGGCGTGCAGCGTGTCCTTGAACTGACTGATCCGGTCGATCTGGCGCGCAACGTCCTTGACCGGCAAATTCTTCAGCAGGCACTGGTGACCATCGATCGGGATTTTGCGGCACAGCCGTCACTGGCGGATGAACTGCGCAGCAGTGTGGCGGACACCTACGACGGTATTGGTAACGCGCGTGTGGCGGCGGATCTGCTCGGTAAGCTTGTTGAAGCCTACACGGCACGTTTCGGCGTGCAGGATCCACGCACCCTGGACGCGACGGGACGTTGGATCGTCGCATTGCAGGCGGCGGGGCAGATCAATCAGGCGCAGCAGGCGGCAGCTCAGGCCGATGCGGGCCTTGATGCGCTCGAAAGCCTTTCCAGGCAATGGGTTGACCTGCAAGCGGTGCTTGCCCAAGTGGACATGGATGCAGGGCGTTTTGCTGAGGCCGAACATCGGCTCTTGTTGACCTTGGAGCGCATCAACGTCCCGCCGTTGAAGGACGACACTGCGCTGCGTGCAAAGCTGCTTTCGCGTCATGCCTTGGCGTTGCTTCGTCTCAATCGACTCGATGCCGCCAGACGGCAAAGTGAGGCCGCCATGGGCGAATTTGCAGCGAGCGAGTCCATGTCACTGGAACAGATGCAAGCGTTGAGTAACTTGATTCCCATCCGGGCGGAAATGGGCGACATCGAAGGCGCGCTGGAAATCAGTGAGAGGCTCTATCAGCAGTCGCAGTCGCGGCTTGGTCGCGAGCACCCGTTCAGTCTATTGCAACTGAGTAATTCTGGCGCCAGTCTGGTCCGTCTGCAGCGCTACGAAGAGGCGAACGCGCTACTGCGCCAAGTAGTCGAGTCGCGCGATCGGATCATGGGGCCTCGGCATCCTCTGAGTTTGCGCGCGCGCGCCAATCTGGCGGCCTCGCTGGCGCGCGCCGTGCAGGATGATGCGCCGAGCCCCGCGCGCACGATCGCCCTGCAAGAAGCGGTGGTGTTGTTGCGTGAGGTTGTTGCGGCGCGGATCGATCTGTTGGGGGAGCGCCATCCGGATACCCTGCAATCCATAGCTAGTGTGGCGTCGGTGCTGGGCTTCCTGGGCGATCCTGGCGAAGCCTTGGGCCTCGTGGATCGTGTGGTGGAGATTCGCCGTTCGGATTTGGGTAATGCGCATCCCGAGACCCTGAATGTCATCGAATTGCGGGGGCGGTTACAGGCGCAGGCCGGGCGTACAAAGGCAGCGCGCAGGGATTTTCTCGCCGTGCTGGCTGGACGTGGTGCGATCCTTGAGCAGGGACATCCCCAAATCCTCGCCGCGGCATGGAACCTGGCGGATCTGCCTGCATCCGACCTGACACCCGCAGATATCGCCATGCTGCGCGATACGATCTTTTTGCCCCTGTTGGCGATGCAATATGAATCGTTGCAGCCGCCTGTCAGAGCGCAACTGGATCGCGTGCGCGAGTGGTTGGCCAGTCACTGATTTCGTCGGGAGTGGGTCGGATCGCTACGCTCAGCGATCCCGCGCAGCCTCACTGGCGACTTGTGGATCGCTGACCGTGCGCCTTGCCAACTGCGCCTCGCGATGGGCGATGTAGGCATTGGCCGCCAGAATGATCAGACTGCCCGCAATGACCCACGCGTCCATCGGTTCGGCAAACAGCCAATAGCCTGCAGCGACCACCAAGGGCATTTGCAGGAAGCTGATGGGTGTCAGGAAGGAGGCGTCAGCCATGCGCAAGGCGCGGGTCCAACACAGGTGCCCGAGCGTGCCAAACATGCCTGCCAAGACGATCCACAACCAGATGATGCCCTGCGGCCATTGCCACACGAACAGCGCGGGCAGCAGCGACATCGGCACCCAGATCAAGGTGGTGAACAACACGATCGCGTCGGGTTTTTCAGTGCGTGAGAGGACCTTGATGCTGATGGCGACCGAGCCGCTCAAGGCAGCGGACAGTACGGCGATCCATGCCCCCTGATTGAAGTCCGTGCCTGGCCGAAGAATGACCAGTACGCCGATGAAGCCGATCAGGACCGCCGTCCAGCGGCGCGCCCGTACCACTTCGCCCAACACGAGGACCGCGCCAATCGTGACAAACAGTGGGGTGGCATACGACAAGGCGACTGCCTGAGCCAAGGGCAAATTCACAATGGCCCAGAACCCAGCCAGCATGGAGCAGATGCCGATCAGACAGCGCAGCACATAGAAGCGCAGTTTGTCGGTCCTGAGTAGGCTAGGGCCATGCTTGACCAACAGCGGCAGCGCGAAAACAAGCCCGAACAGATTGCGAAAAAAGGCAATCTCAAAGGGATGCAACTGCTTGCTGGCGAGGCGGATCCAGACCGCCATCAAGCCAAAGAACACGGTGCTGACTGCCATCCATGCCACGGCTTGCCAGAGCTTGCGACTGGCAAGCTGCCCCGCCTCTGACGTGATTTTCGCAGTCATGGCATAGAGCCATTGATGAACACCGGCTCGCGCTCCAGTGTCACCCCAAAGCGTTGCTCCACCGACGCGATGATGTCTGCCGCCAAGGCGAGCAGGTCCCGGGCGCGGCCACCCCCGTGGTTCACCAATACCAGCGCATGTTGATCCGACACGCCAACTGCGCCCTGACGGTGGCCCTTCCAGCCGCAGGCTTCGATCATCCAAGCGGCAGAGAGTTTGCGTTCTTCTGACCGCTCGACGGCGAAGGTCGGCAGCTTTGGCCAGTCAAGACTCAGCTGACTGGCGATCTCAGTACTCACCTGCGGGTTCTTGAAAAAGCTGCCCGCGTTGCCAATGACGGCCGGGTCGGGCAGCTTGCGACGGCGGATCTCGGCAATCGCATTCACCACTTGCGCGGGGCTTGCGCTATCGGGTGACGCCAGACCGGAGGCGATCAACGCAGCCGCGACGCCTGGATAGTCCGTTCGCGCTTTTCCTGTGCGGCTGAGCCGCAGAGTGACGCGCGTGATCAACCACTGGCCTGCTTCGCGTTTGAAGCGGCTGTCGCGGTAGTCGAAGGCACATTGATTGGCGGCGAACGTGTGCTCGATGGCGGTCCGCACATCAATGGCTCGGACCTCCGTCAAACATTGCGAAATTTCGCTGCCGTAGGCACCGATGTTCTGCACCGGTGCTGCGCCAACGGTGCCCGGAATCAGGCTCAGATTCTCGATGCCCCACAGGCCCGCCGCGGCACTTTGTGTCACCACGTCGTGCCAAGGCTCTCCCGCCTCGACATGCATGAGAACGTCGCTGTTGCCCAGCGATTCAAAATGCACGCCACGCGTTGCTACCTGCAGGATGGGCCCCTCGATGACCTCATCCAGAAGCACATTGCTGCCGCCACCCAGCACGGTAATGGCGCGCTGCTGGCGGCGTGCTTCCAGTCGGGCGAGGTCGACGGCTTCGGTGAATTGACTCCGGTCTGTCAGCGGCAATAGCCAGCGCGCGGTTGACGCAATCCCAAAGCTGTTGTGCTGGTGCAGCGGAACATCAGTCAGCGGAGCAGGGCAGGTCATCAACTCGTTCGCGGTGAGGCCATTTCGCGTCGGCGCCGAATCGCTTCGACGCAGTCACGGATCAGCGGTGCGCCATGGTAGATGAAGCCGGTGTACAACTGCACCATCGATGCGCCGGCAGCAATTTTTCCCACCGCGTCGGCGCCGGAGTGAATGCCACCCACACCCATAATCGGTATGGAGGAAGGCAAGTGCGCACGCAGATGGCGCAGGACGTGCGTCGAGCGCCCGTACAAGGGCTTGCCCGAAAGTCCGCCTGCCTCCTTGGCGTGAACGTGACCTTGCACCGGTAGGCGATCCACCGTGGTGTTGGTGGCGATAACGCCATCGACACGGCTGGCGGCCAGGATCATCGACATCGATTCAAGTTGGGAATCACTGAGATCGGGGGCGATCTTGACGAGAACGGGCGTGCGCTTGCGATGCTGAGCCGCCAGTTTTTCCTGTACGTCGCGCAGACGACTCAACAAACGATGCAATTCATCGGCGTTCTGCAGTTCGCGCAAGCCTTGTGTATTGGGCGAAGAGATGTTCACCGTGATGTAGTGGGCGGCCGGGTAGACGCGCTCCAGACAGTATCGGTAGTCGTCGAACGCCTTCTCGTTGGGTGTGTCCTTGTTTTTGCCGATATTGATACCGAGCACGCCCTTGTAACGACTGCGATCCACGTTCTGCAGCAGGGCATTCACGCCGAGATTGTTGAAGCCCATGCGATTGATGATCGCGGCATGCGATTTCAATCGGAACAGCCGTGGCTTGGGGTTGCCTTCCTGCGGTCGCGGCGTAGTGGTGCCGATTTCCAGAAAACCAAAGCCCAGCGCGCCCAGCGCATCGATATGCGAGCCATCCTTGTCCAGGCCAGCGGCCAAGCCGACCGGGTTGGCGAATTCGATATCCCACAGCTTCAGCTTGCAGGGTTTGACATGCGGCGCAATCAGTCGGATCAGGCCAAGCGAGTGCAGTCTGTCGAGTTGCGACAGGGCCAGGTCGTGAGCGCGTTCAGGGTCGAGCGAGAACAGTAATGGACGGACGAACGAATACATGCAGTAGCCCAGGCAGGTTCAAGTATTACTCCACCATCGCGATCCCGGTGTCCTGGACACGGGAATGCGGCGGTGATCTCACGGACCCACGCTCCCCAGCGCGAATCCTCCCCTGCGTACTAGTCGCTCGAACTAGGCAAAACCCATCACGAAATTTTGCAATCGGGAGCTTAGCGGTTTTTTCGCCGCAATGCGTCAAGACAAGGTGTGAAGAAGCGGACTGCAGGGGCGATCCACAGTCCGCTTGTCTTGTTCACAGATCGAACTTGATGCCCTGCGCCAAGGGCAGCGAGTTCGAGTAGTTGATCGTGTTGGTCTGGCGGCGCATGTAGGCCTTCCAGGCATCCGAGCCGGATTCGCGACCGCCGCCGGTTTCCTTTTCGCCGCCGAAGGCGCCGCCGATCTCCGCGCCAGAGGTGCCGATGTTGACGTTGGCGATGCCGCAATCCGAGCCCGCCGCCGACAGGAACTGCTCGGCCGCCTTCAGATTCAGGGTGAAGATCGCCGACGACAGGCCCTGCGGCACCGCGTTCTGCAGATCGATGGCCTCGTCCAGCGTATCGAACGGCATCACGTAGAGGATCGGCGCGAAGGTCTCGGTCTGCACGACTTCACTGTCATTGCTGACACCCGTGACGATGGCAGGGGTGACGAAGTTGCCAGGTCGATCCAACTTGACGCCACCGTGCACGGTGCCGCCCAGCGCGCGCGCCTTGTCGAGCATGCCGAGGAAGCGTTGCACGGAAGCCTGGTCGGTCAATGGTCCCATCAGTGTGGCCGGGTCGGTCGGATCGCCGATCTTGGCCTCGACTTGCTTGTAGGCCGCCAACAGGCGCGGCAGGATTTCGTCTATCCGCGTGCGATGCACGAACAGGCGGCGCGTCGTGGTGCAGCGCTGACCGGCCGTACCGACCGCACCGAACACGATGGCCGGAATGGCCAGCTTCAGATCGGCTGTTTCGTCGACAATGATCGCGTTGTTGCCGCCGAGCTCCAGCAAGGAACGGCCCATGCGCTGAGCAACTCGCTCACCGACCAGACGGCCCACCTTGGTCGAACCGGTGAAGCTGATCAGCGGGATACGGTGGTCGTCGACGAACTTTTGCGCCAGTTCGGTGCCCGCATCGTTGAACAGGAAGAAGATGTCGGGGAATCCGCCAGCACGCAGCGCTTCGTTGCAGATCTTCATCGCCGCTACTGCCGACAGCGGCACCTTGGGCGAGGGCTTCCAGATCGTGATGTTGCCGCAGATCGCCGCCAGGAAACTGTTCCAGGCCCATACCGCGACGGGGAAGTTGAACGCACTGATGACGCCGACGATGCCCAGCGGCTGCCACTGTTCGTACATGCGATGACCAGGGCGTTCGGAATGCATCGTGTAGCCGTACAACATGCGCGACTGGCCGACAGCGAAGTCAGCGATATCGATCATCTCCTGTACTTCGCCATCGCCTTCGGGCTTGATCTTGCCCATCTCCAATGCGACCAGGCTACCCAAGGCATCCTTGTGCTGGCGCAGCGCTTCGCCGCACAGACGAACCGCCTCGCCACGACGCGGCGCGGGCGTGGTGCGCCAGATTTTGAAGGCCGCCTGCGCACGCTGCATGATCAACTCGTAGTCCGCCTCGGAGCTGGACTGAACCCGCGCGATGACCTCGTTGTTGCTGGGGTTGATAGGTTCCAGCACACCGGCGTCCGCGGTCGTCGACCACTCGCCATTGCCAAGATAGGTACCGGAGTTGCTGTCGGCCAAGCCGAGCGCCTGCAGGATATGCGCTGCCATAGAGATTCCTTGTCGAACGGGGGACGATTTACGAACGATGCAGCGCCTTGGGGGCTGCGTGGCGACAGTTTAACAGTGTCGATTCAAATGCTCAGATGCGGGCGAAGGCTCGGGTTGCAAGCGCTTCAGATCGTTTGAGTGCGTTGTCGATCCCAAATCGCTGCCACGAGATGCAATCGGTGCGTTAGCCTTGCCGCCCCAACCTTTAACGGAACATGCCGATGAAGTTCCAGGGTACTGAGCGTTATGTCGCCACCGAGGCCTTGAAGTTGGCGGTGAACGCGGCCATCACCTTGCAGCGGCCTTTGCTGATCAAAGGTGAGCCGGGTACCGGCAAGACCATGCTGGCGGAGGAAGTCGCCGAGGCGCTTGGCGCGCCCTTGCTGGCGTGGCATGTGAAGTCGACGACCAAGGCGCAGCAGGGCTTGTACGAGTACGACGCCGTCAGTCGACTGCGCGATTCGCAGTTGGGTGATCCGCGTGTTCACGATGTGCGGCATTACATCCGGCGTGGCAAGTTGTGGGAGGCATTTGACCACGCGCAGCGGGTGGTGCTGCTGATCGACGAAATCGACAAGGCNNCAGGAACTCGACCGCATGGAGTTTCATGTCTACGAAACCGGCGAAACGGTCCGTGCGCGACAGCGGCCGGTGATCATCATCACTTCCAACAACGAAAAAGAACTGCCGGACGCCTTCCTGCGGCGCTGTTTCTTCCACTACATCGCGTTCCCTGATCGGGCGACATTGGAGCGGATCGTCGCCGTGCACTATCCCGAGATCGAGAATCGCCTGGTACAGCGAGCGCTGGATGTGTTCTTCGAGCTGCGGGAAGTGCCGGGGCTAAAGAAGAAGCCTTCCACCTCGGAGCTGATCGACTGGCTGAAACTGTTGTTGTCGGATCGTATTCCCGCTGAGGCGCTGCACAACCCGGACGCCAGCAAGGCGATCCCGCCCCTGTACGGCGCGCTGATCAAGAACGAACAGGACGTGCAATTGCTGGAACGTCTGGCCTTCATGCATCGTCGCCAGCAGCGCTGATCTCGCATGTTGATTGGCTTGTTCGAGGCGTTGCGGGCGGAAAAGGTGCCGGTCACGCTGCGCGAGTGGCTGGACTTGATGGCCGCGCTGCAGGCGGATCTGGCCTTCGCCGACGTCGAGCAGTTTCACGCCTTGGCGCGGGCCGTGCTGGTCAAGGACGAACGCCATTTTGATCGCTTCGACCGCGCCTTCGGTCGCTTCTGGCAGGGCGTGTCGCGCTTGCCGGACGAGGCATTCTCTGCCATTCCCGAGGACTGGCTACGTCGCGAATTCGAGCGCGTGTTCACCGACGAGGAAAAAGCGCAAATCAAGCAACTTGGCGGCCTGGAAGAATTGATGCGGCGCTTTCGCGAGAGATTGGCCGAACAGAAGGAACGCCACGAAGGTGGCAATCGTTGGATCGGCAGTAACGGTACCAGTCCGTTCGGCGCGGGCGGCTACCATCCGGGCGGCATTGGCGTTGGTCCGCAGGGCGGAGGTCGCATGGCGGCCAAGGTCTGGGAACGGCGCGAGTACCGCAATCTGGATGGCGATGCCGAGCTGTCCACACGCAACTTCAAGACCGCCTTGCGCCAACTGCGGCGCTTTGCCCGCGAAGGCGCAGCGGAAGAACTCGACTTGCCCGGCACCATCGCCGCCACCGCCAAAGAGGGCGGCTTACTGGACGTGAAACTCCGCCCCGAGCGGCGCAATGCCGTGAAAGTGCTGCTGTTTCTCGACATCGGCGGCTCGATGGACGACCACGTGGCCGCCTGCGAAGCCCTGTTCGGCGCGGCGCG
>DEHW01000154.1:2843-3020 GCA_002352135.1 Lysobacterales bacterium UBA2790 | reverse complement strand
GCGGTGCTGGTCGACCATGCACGATCAAGAATGGCTGCAAAGCGCGGTGGCGGTGCGGCGGTCCTGACCTTGGGCGCGCTGGATTCCGAATCCAACACACGCAATGAGATCGATCTGCTGGCCCTGGATCAGGCCATGAATCAACTGCGCGCACAGGATGAGCGCACCGCGCGGGTG
>DEHW01000154.1:0-2745 GCA_002352135.1 Lysobacterales bacterium UBA2790 | reverse complement strand
GCCTGCACATGCAGGCGTCCGTCCTGGATGACCGCGGTGCGAATGGCGATGGCCGTGTCGGCGTCACCATGCCAGCCCAGATAGCCGACCGCGCCGGAATAGATATTGCGTTTGACGGGTTCCAACTCCTGGATGACTTCAAGCGCGCGGATCTTGGGCGCGCCGCTGACGGTACCCGCGGGGAAGGTGGCGCGCAGCACATCGCCGAAGCGCAGGCCGTCCGCGAGGTCGCCTTCAACCTGGCTGACGATGTGCATGACATGCGAATAGCGTTCGACGATAAATTGGTCCGGCACGCTGACACTGCCTGTGCGTGCAACGCGCCCCACGTCGTTGCGTCCCAGATCGATCAACATCAGGTGCTCNNTACATGTATGGCGACGGATTCAGCGCGCGCAGTGCGCGATAGACATCGACGGGTCGGGCGCGGAAGGGAATCGACATGCGCTGCGATAGCACGACCTGGAAAATGTCTCCTGCGCGGATGTACTCCTTGCAGCGTTGGACTGCCGCAAGAAAACCGTCCTTGGTAAAGCCGGAGACGAAGTCGGCTTCATTGACGACCGACGGGTCCAGCACTTCGGGATAACTGCGTCCAGTGTGACGCAGGCGATGCGTTAGCTCATCCAGACGACGGACGCCGCGCGCATAGGCTTGTGGCTGCGCCGGGTCGACATGGACCACCAGATACAGCTTGCCATGCAGGTTGTCGAAAACCGCGACCTCTTCGCTGAGCATCAACAGCGCATCGGGCGTGCCAAGCATGTCCGGCTTGTCCACGCTGGCGAAACGGGGCTCAATCCAGCCGATGGTTTCGAAGCCGAAATAGCCGACCAGACCGCCGGTAAAGGCGGGCAGACCATCGAGCTTCGGCACGCGGAAGCTCGCCCGCAGTGCATCGATTTCGGCGATGGGATCGGCCACCTCGCGGGTCTCGGAAACCTCGCCGCAGTCCTCGATGCGGAGTTGATTCCCACGCAGGGTGTAGACCCGTTTGGCGGGCAGGCCAATGATCGAATAGCGCGCCCAGGTTTCGCCGCCTTGCACCGACTCGAACAGATAGGCGTTGGGGCCGTCGGCGAGTTTCAGATACACCGACAAGGGCGTATCCAGGTCGGACAGCAATTCGCGCACTAGCGGAATACGCGTGTAGCCTTCAGCGGCAAGGGCTTGGAACTCGGCGGGGGAAATCACGGCAGGCTCGGGCAATCGAGGAAGCCGAAGTATGCCAGTGCCTTTCCGGGGCCGCCGCTGAGCTGCGCGTCTCGGGGTGGAATGTCATGTGGCAACCGGGACCCCGCAAAGGCGACAATAGTCGCGCTTGCCCAGCGCGTCCCGCGCGGCGTCCGATGGAACCTGCATGTCGACTTTTGACCTGATCGGCTTCGATGCCGACGACACCCTCTGGCACAGCGAGGTGTACTTCCAGCGTGCCCATGCCGAATTCGAAGCCATCGTCGGGCGCTATATCGATCTGCAGGATGCGCGTGTCCATGACGAGCTGTTGGCCGTCGAGCGGCGCAACATCAAGCTTTTCGGCTACGGTGCCAAGGGCATGTGTCTGTCGATGATCGAAACGGCCGTTGCCTTGACCGACGAGCGTATCAGCGGTGCCGATGTGCATCGTCTGGTGCAGTTGGGCAAGGACGTGCTGGCGCATCCCGTTGACTTGCTGCCCGGCATCGCCGAGGCGTTGGACGCGGCGGCGACGATGGCGCCGCTGCTGCTGATCACCAAGGGCGATTTGTTCCATCAGGAGAGCAAGATCGCGGTTTCTGGATTGCAGAGCCTGTTTCCTCGCATCGAGATCGTGTCGGAAAAGGATCAGGCCGCCTATGCACGTGTTCTGCGTGAGTGCGAAGTGCGGCCCGCGCGCTTCGTGATGGTGGGCAACTCCTTGCGATCGGACATCGAACCGGTGCTCGCGCTGGGCGGAGCCGGGGTGCATATGCCCTATCACGTGACCTGGGCTTTGGAGAATGAGCACGAAGTGGACGAGACCCATGTTCGCTTGCGGGTAGCGGCGAGTCCTCGCGACATTCCAGCCGCATTGCGCTCGCTGGCGGCGGCGTGAGCTTGGTCACCCGAAGCCAAGTCGCAACTCAACCCCGGACCCGTATCCTGGGTATCGATCCGGGCTCGGTGCGCACCGGGATTGGCATTGTCGACGCCGATACGACCGGCCAATGCGTGCATGTGCATCACACCGCCTTGCTGATTGGCGGCGAAGATGATTTTCCCAAGCGTCTCAAGGCGATATTGGATGGATTGTGGGCCTTGATCGATCAGTACCAACCCGAAGAAGTCGCCATCGAACGTGTTTTCCTGGCCAAGAATCCGGATTCCGCGTTGAAGCTGGGTCAGGCCCGAGGTGCCGCCATTTGTGCCGTCGTCGCGCGTGATTTGCCCGTGCACGAGTATTCGCCAATGCAGATCAAGGCGGCGGTCGTCGGGCGCGGTGCCGCCGACAAGACGCAGGTGCAGTACATGGCCAGCATGCTGCTGGGTATTGATAAGAAGTTGCAGGCCGACGCCGCAGATGCGTTGGCCGTGGCCATCGCGCACGCACACACGCGCACGCTGGCGCAACGCACCGGTGTCGCCGCCTCCGCGCTGATCCGCCGTCGCGGCGGACGTTGAGCACATCGCACAGGAGCAAGAAATGATCGGACGACTACGCGGCATCCTGATTCATAAAGCACCGCCGCAATTGGTGATCGATGTCCATGGTGTGGGCTATGAGCT
>DEHW01000038.1 GCA_002352135.1 Lysobacterales bacterium UBA2790 | reverse complement strand
TCCATCTTCACGAACCACTGGTCGGTGAGGTAGGGCTCGATGATCTGGCCGGTGCGATCCCCACGCGGCACCATCAACTTGTGCTTCTTCTCCTCCACCAGCCAGCCTTCGGCGTCGAGATCGGCCAGCACGGCTTTGCGTGCGTCGAAGCGATCCATGCCTTGATATTTAGTTGGAATGTACTTGGATATGACACCATCCCTGTCACCGTTATTCCACCGGCCGAAATCGGCGAGGTACTGGTGTTGTTGGGGTGTTATATCGTTCGGGTGGAGTTGCATAAAGCTCGCATCGCCACCCGTGAGCTGCCTAAGCGAACTCACGTCATCTTGTTTCCACGTACTTGCATTTGGGGCGAAGATATTCACGTAACGCAGGCCATGCCGTTGGCCTACCGCGTAGTCGTTGAAATCGTGCGCAGGCGTGACCTTCACGCAGCCGGTGCCGAAGGCCTTGTCGACGTAGCTGTCGGCAATGATCGGAATCTCGCGATCCGACAGCGGCAGGCGCACGGTCTTGCCGATCAGGCTGAGGTAGCGTTCGTCTTCGGGATGCACCATCACGGCGGTGTCGCCGAGCATGGTCTCCGGGCGTGTGGTGGCGACGATCAGGTAGTCGCGGGTTTCGCGCAAGGCTTCGTTGCCGTCTTCATTGCGCTCGATGTAGTCGTAGCTCACGCCGTTCGCCAGTGGATAACGGATCGACCACAGTCGACCTTCTTCTTCCTCGCTGACCACTTCGAGATCGGAGATGGCCGTCTTCAGCACCGGGTCCCAGTTGACCAGTTTCTGACCGCGATAGATCAGCCCTTGTTCGTGCAGTTTGACGAAGGCTTCCAACACGGCGGCAGAGGGTTGCGCGTCCATGGTGAAGGTACTGCGCGACCAGTCGCCCGAGGCGCCCAACCGACGCATCTGGCGCTCGATGGTATCGCCGGATTCCTGCTTCCACTCCCAGACCTTGGCGATGAAGGCGTCCCGGCCCAGTGAGTCGCGGGTCTCGCCCTTGCCTTCGCGCGCCAGGTTGCGGCTGACGACCATCTCGGTGGCGATGCCCGCGTGGTCGGTGCCCATCTGCCACAGCGTGTCGAAGCCACGCATGCGGTGATAGCGCACCAGCGTATCCATCAAGGTGTGCTGGAACGCATGGCCCATGTGCAGGGTGCCGGTGACATTCGGCGGCGGCAGCAGAATGGTGTAGGCCGGGCCTTTGCCGGTCGGCTTGAAACAGCCGCTCTGTTCCCACTGCGCATACCAGCGGGTTTCGAAATCCTGCGGATTGAAGCTCTTGTCCATGGGCGACATTCAGGGAACCGCGCGTGGTGACGCCGGAACCCGATCCAGATAAGGGAAAGGGCCGCAATTGTAAGGGTGGGCCTGCAAGGCGAGAAGCGTGCGAATGCGCGGTGCCCCGGTGTCATGCCATGCGCTCGGCGCGCGCGGCGTCGAGCGGCGAAGAATCGGCAGCGCTTTTGCGTACTGCCTTGCTCCTTCCTTGGCATGAGCCTGTCTGATGAATCGGTATCAACGTGTCCTGACTATTGGCCGCGGCATTGCGCTGGCGGCGTTGTGTATGGCGGGTTCGAGTGAAGCGCAGCGCTTGGACCCGCGCTTTGGCGGCGATGGGCGGGTCAGTCTGGGATTCACCCCGGTCGCTGGCAGCGAAACGGATCACGCCGTGGTGGCGTGCGCGAACGGCAGTCGCTTGCTGGTCAGCGGGCTTGCCTCAGGTGCCTGGCGGGTGGTGACGGCGGCGCTCACCGAGAGCGGGGCGCTGGATGTCAGCTTCAGCGACGATGGCAAGGAAACCTTCAATCCGCAACGTACCCCACGCATCGGTGATGCGCCCGCCATCGGCGCGTGTCTGGCCGATGGCAGCCCGGTACTGGCTTACAGCGCGGTCTTGACGGCCACCGAGTCGGCACTCGTGGTGATCAAACTTGATCCGGCTACCGGCCTGCCCGATCCCGATTTCGGCGATTTGGGCAGTGTCGAGCTTGACCTGGCGACCGGCGACGCGCAGGAATGGCCGCGTGGCCTGAATGTCGTGAATGGTGAGCTGCTGCTGGGGATTGAACTGCAGCGGGCAGACGGCCAGTTCGGCGCAGTGGTGCGCTTGGATAGCGCCGGAAACGTACTGGCGCAGCGCGTGCTGGATCGGCCCGAGGACTCCGCGTGGGCACCTGGCAGTGTGACGGCGATTGTGCCCTTCGATGACCGCTGGATGCTGTTTGGCATGTCGTCGACACGCAGCCCGGATCTCCGCAATGCCGTATTTGTGGCGCTGAATTCAGACTTCGGTACGCTCAGCCAGCCGCGTGCGGCGGACCGCATTTTCGAGTCGACCGGGCGCGGGCGTCTGGTTGCCCCGGGCGTCATGGCGGTGCCAGCCCTGCGGCGGTGGGGAGATGGTGTGCTGGTACCGAGCTTGTTGGTGCTTCACGAGTCGGGCGAACTGCGCACTTTGGAGTTTCGCACTCCCGGCCCGCAGCCCATCGCCGGGCAGGCCACTTCGGTGGCCAACTGGTATGAATCACCGGAAGTGATTCCTTTGCCGGATGGTCGTGTGGCCTTGCTGGGTACGCTGTCCAGTCTGCAGGGCGGTGATGGCCGTGGTCTGTTCGTGGGTCTGGCCGTGCTGGGCGATACGCCGGATGGCCTGCATGCGGATGGGCGCTTCGGCGACCAAGGTTGGTGGCAGGTGGATGCCGGGGCAACGGGTTGTCCGCGCCCGGACTTCGCCCTGGCGCGCACCACGCTGTGGTCCGGGAGGCTCACGTTTGCGGGAAGGGTGCTGGCGCAACCGTGTGGAGCAAGTCCCGGAGATGACTACTGGGTGGGCCGCATGCAGGCCTTGCCACTGTTCGCCAATGGCTTCGAATAGATGCTGCGTTGGCAGCAAGGCCTGATCCGACGCGGGCGGGAACCTGCGACACAATAAGCGGAGTGCACTCTGTGAGTTCTGCGATTGAAACCTGCCAATGAAACACCGCCGCCGTTGCAGGCGGAGGGATCGCGGTCCAGCGATAGCGACTATCTGCAACTCAAACAATGGGTCAGTGAACTGCTGGATCTGCCGCACCGCGAACGCGACCAGCGTTTGAGCGAGATTGTGCAGCGCGCACCGGTACTGGCCGACGCGCTGCACGAGTTGCTGGCGGCGGCCGAGCAGCCACTGGCGGTATTGGATTGCGTGGTGAGCGAGCCTGCGCGCGTGTTGATGCCCGCGCACTATCGCATGCTGCGCGAGCTGGGGCGGGGTGGGATGGGCGTGGTCTGGCTGGCCGAGCGACGTCTTGACGGTGTCTGCCAGACGGTGGCGGTGAAACAGGCCCTGCATGCGCAAATCGATCCGCGCCAGCGGCAGTTGTTCGAACGTGAGCGCAGCATCCTCGCCGGGCTGGCGCATCCGCATATCGCGCGTCTGCTGGACGCCGGCGTCGATGCGCGCGGAAATCCCTATCTGACCACCGCGTTCATCGATGGCGTGGACCTGGATGTGCATGTCTCGCGTCAGCGTCCATCGTTGCAGGAACGGCTGCAGTTGTTTCTGAAAATCGCCAGCGCGGTGGCCTATGCGCACCGGCAGATGGTGGTGCACTGCGATCTCAAACCATCCAATGTGATGGTGGATGCGCAGGGTGAACCGCACCTGCTGGATTTTGGCGTGGCGCGCTTACTGGCCGAGGGCAGTGATACCCGCACCATCGAGCAGCGCCTGAGTTTGCGGTATGCCGCGCCAGAGAGTTTGGCCCAACCGGGAGCGCGACCGGGACCCGGAGTGGACATCCATGCATTGGGTCTTTTGCTGTACGAGTTGCTGACCGGACGTTCGCCGTACCCGCGCGAGCTGATGCCTGCGGCGTTGCTGCAGGCCATCCTTCATGACGAGGTGGATGCCCCATCGCGTCAGCGTGCCCTGCGTGGTGTGGATGCGGATCTGGATGCCATCGTCGCGATGGCGCTGCGCAAACGGCCAGAAGATCGCTATGCGAGTGTGGAAGCGTTGGCAGACGATGTACGCGCCTGGTTGAGCCAGCGCCCGGTGGCCGCGCGTGGCAATGAGCGCGGTTATCAGTGGCGGCGTTTCCTGCGACGGCGTTGGCCCTGGTTGCTTGTGGTGGCGGCAGCGCTGGTTGCGGCGGGCGGGTTGGTGGTCTACGAGGTGCAACGCACTCGGACCCAGTTGGCCGCTTTGAGTTTGGAGCGCGACAAGGCACTGGCCCTGGGGCACTACTACGAGGTTTTGTTCAGCAGTGCGCGCCCGGAAGAGTTGCAAAACGACGAGCTCAGTGCCCGCGAGCTGTTGCGCCGCAGTGTGGAGCAGATGCGCAGTGGCTTGCGGGCGCAGATGCCCGACGATGCACGTGCCGCGCTGTACCGCAATGTGGCCGGGATCATGGAGCAACAGGGCTTGCTGCCGGAAGCGGTCGAGCTGCTGGAGCAGGCCACCGCGGTTTGGCGCAGTCTGCCTGCGCCACCCGCCGATCAGATTGCCGAGGCGCTGAACAACCGCGCAGTCATTGAACTTCGGCGCGGGCAGCCTGCGCTGGCGTTGCGCTTTCTGCAGGACGCCATACAGAGTCTGCAGGACGATGGTCAACGCGACACCATCAACCTTGGTCAGGCTCTGCAGATGCGCAGTGTCCTGGAGGTCGCCTTGGGTCGCGAGCAGGAGGCGCGAGCATCGTTGCAGGATGCCATGCGTATCTTGCGTCAGCACGACTCCGCCAAGCCGTACATGGCGACCGCATTTGGCAACCTCGCCATGTTCGAGTTGCGCGGCGGCGAGGCGGAGCAAGCCTTGCTGCATCTGGATGAGGGCTTGAAAATTCTTGCCGAGCTGAAGCCCGAACGCACGCAGAACGTGCTGTCATTGAAGCGGGCTCGAGCCTCGGCATTGCGCGAATTGCAGCGCTACGACGAAGCGCTGGCGCTCTATGCCGAGGTGGAGAGGGATACACGCCGGCTGCTCGGCGAGACACACCCGCATGTGGCGGAGTCGCGTCATGCCTTGGGGCTGCTGCACCTGGCGCGGGGGGAACTGGCTCTCGCCGATGCCGTGTTGCGGGATGCGCAGAGTCGGTACGAAGCGATTGGTGGATTGCAGCACCCGCGAGCCTTGGTGGCATTGCTGGATCGAGTCTGGGTGGCATTGCTGGATCAACGCAACGACGATGCTCGGGAGGGTCTACGCGACTACGAAAGTCGTTTGCAAGATGAGTCTGCACTGGATTCTGGCAGTCGCTCGGTGCAGCGCATGCTGCGTGCTCAGGTCGCCTGTTCGCAGGCGACAGGCGATGCGCGCGGCGACCACGGCGCGCCGCAAGCAGCGGCGTCCGAGGCGATGCGGCTTGCGTTGTCGGCATTGCAAAGCGCACCGGCCTTGCCCCGTCGCGTGCGCCTGGCTCAGGCAGAGGCGTGGGCGCAGGCCTGCGGCGTTGTGATGGCGACGCCTTGAATCCGGTTGTGTGCTACGCATCAATGGCTCGTTCCGCTCCGTCCGCAGTTTCGACATGGCTCAGCAGATTGGACACAGGAGTGCTGACGTCGCTTAGCGAGTCGCCGTTGCCGTGATGCGTTCGAGGATTTTACTGACTGCTCCGGCTGCCAAGCTCAGGTCGACGTCAGCACTTTTCGGTGATCGTCTTCGCCAGCGGCATGATCTTGGGTTGGCGCAGTGTGTTGACTGCCTGGGCGTCTGGTTGCTGCAGACACGAGGTCACCTCGTCATCGGCGGGGTGGCGCCTGAAGTATCCTGCAGGCATGCGTGCCCACAGCCCCGACATCACCGCCTGGATTGCCGCTTGGCAGCAAGGCGATGCAAATGCCCGAGATCGCGTCTTTACCCACCTCTATCCCGAGTTGCGTCGACTCGCCGCAGTGGTGCTGCGCTCAAACGCGGATCATCAGACGCTGGAAGCGACGGCATTGCTTAACGATGCGCTGCTGAAAATGATCCAGGCGCGCCCTCCCGATGCTGATGACCGCGCGCATTTCGCGCGCATCGTGGCACGTGCAATGCGACAGATTCTGATTGATCGAGTGCGTCGACGTCTGGCGGACAAGCGCGGCGCTGGCGAGCGGATGCTGTCGATTGAGGACTTTGATGCGCCGGACATAGGAAGTCCTGCCGAGCTGGTCGCACTGGATGATGCCTTGCAGCGTCTGGCCAAAATGGATGCGCGGGCGGCGACGGTCGTGGAGTTGCGGGTCTTCGTCGGGCTGACTATCGACGAGACCGCTGCAGCCATGGGATTGCATGCCGCTTCGGTCAATCGCGAGTGGGCGCATGCTTGCGCTTGGCTGAAGCGTCACGTCTTTGCCAATGAGTGAAGCGCTCGGCGGCAGGCGTTGTGGGTTACATATCGTGTTTGTTGAGTGTGTACCCGAGCGCCTGATACTGCCGCCAGCGCTCGCGCAATGGCCCGCGCGCGGTCGGGTCAGCGGGGACCACTTCCAGCACGCGCTCGAAGGGCGGCGGGGCGACTTCATCGCGCAGGTTGAGCAGCAAAGGGCGTGAGGGCGAGTCCACACCGGGCGGCACGATCAGCACCGGGGTGATGTCGTCGTCATCGTCCATTCCCGCAATCTGGTGCGGGATATAGGCGTCTTCGTCGAACGACCACAGCAGTTCGTCCAGTTCCTCCGCCTGATCCTCGCTGCGCGCGAGGATCAGCAGGGTGTGTCCGGCATCGTGGGCCTTGCGCGCGAGTTCGCAGACCAGGCGCAGCGGTTCGGTGAGGAACCGCGGTTTGGCGATCAGGTAGAAGTCGGCGCGCGGCATCGGCGGGCTTACGCGCAACGATCCAGCAACCACTGCACCAGCAGCGGTACCGGGCGGCCCGTGGCCAGTCCTTTGCGGCCTTCATCCCAGGC
>DEHW01000103.1:2661-7660 GCA_002352135.1 Lysobacterales bacterium UBA2790 | reverse complement strand
GGCGTGGCCGAGGCGGAAGGCTTCATCAAGCTGTTCGGCATGAGCTCCACACTCTGGGCTGAGATCAACCGCTGAAACGCCGCTGTCAGCGCGCCCTCGGAGTGAGGGTGCGTTGACGTACAAGCTGAAGCCCCGCCGCATAAGAGTCGGAACCACTGCGCATGTTGCCCACCATCCTGACCCATCTCGAACGTCTGGTGTCGTTCGACACCCGTAACCCGCCGCGCGACATCGGCACCGACGGCATCTTCGACTACCTGCGTTCGGTGCTGCCCGGTTTTCGCATCGAGATCACCGATTTCGGCGCGGGCGCGGTGGCCTTTCTGGCGGTTCGCGGCAATCCCAGGATCGTCTTCAACGTGCATCTGGATACCGTGCCGGATTCGCCGCACTGGACGGCCAATCCGCATGGCCTGCGTGTCACCGAGGATCGGGCAATCGGATTGGGGGCATGTGACATCAAGGGCGCGGCGGCCTGTTTGATCGCTGCTGCCGCCCAGACGACCGGCGATGCCGCGTTTCTGTTCACCACCGACGAAGAGGCCAACGATGCTCGCTGCATTGCGGGCTTTCTCGCCCAGAAGCACGCTTTCGACGCAGCGATTGTTGCCGAACCGACGGCTGCCGAAGCCGTACTGGCGCATCGTGGTATCAGCTCGGTGCTGATGCGCTTCAGCGGAACGGCAGGACATGCATCGGGCGCGCAGGCCATGGAAGCCAGCGCGCTGCATCAGGCGATCCGTTTCGGCGGGCGTGCGCTGGATCATGTGCAGTCGCTGGCGAATGCCGAGTTCGGTGGCTTGCGTGGTCTGCGTTTCAACATCGGTCGTCTCGAAGGTGGCATCAAGGCCAACATGATCGCGCCCAGTGCCGAGTTGCGCTTTGGCTTCCGTCCGCTGCCCTCGCAACCGGTTGACGATCTGCTGACCACGTTCCGTGGCATGGCGGCGCCACAGGCGCTGCAGCATTTCGAGGAAACATTCCGTGGCCCGTCTTTGCCAACCGGTGAAGACACCGCTGGCAAGTTCGCCCGCGCACAAGCGCTGGCGGCCTCGCTCGACCTGCCGCTCGGTGCGCCGGTGGATTTTTGGACCGAAGCCTCGCTGTTTTCTGCGGCGGGTATGACTGCACTGGTCTACGGGCCCGGCCACATCGCTCAGGCCCATACCGCAGACGAATGGGTGGCCTTGGCGCAGTTGGCCAGCGTGGCGGAGAACTACCGGAGACTGTTGGGCGATACGGCGGCGCTGGTGTTGCCATGACATCAAAGTGGTCGCGAATCTGGCTCGCTTTGGCCGTGTTCGCTTGGGCGTCGCTGTTTCCGGCGAGCCTGCTGGTTTTTGACAGCAGTCGGGATCTGGCCAACGGCCTTGCCATCGCGTTCGGCCTCAATTTTCCGAGTGCTGGCCCGATCGTCAATTTCAGTCGCTTGTTCGGGCCATTCTGGTTCTATCTGCTGTCGATCCCCTTTGCTTTGGGCGCGGGCGTCAAGTTGGTGGTCTGGCTGATTGGGCTGCTGTCTGCGGCCAAAGTGTGGGTGGCTTGGCGACTGGGGCGGGAATGGGGATCGCCGACGCTGGGGCTGGCTTGGGCGGCACTGTTGCTGTTGCCGGGCTGGGCCATGGTCAGTACGTTGGTGCCGACCCATGTCAGCATGGTTGAAGTCTTTGTGCTGCTGGCTTTGTGGTTTGCCGTGCGCGCCGGTCGCAGTGGTGGATGGCGCGACCTCGTTCTGATGGCGATCACCTATTCGCTCGCCATGCACGGTCACCCGACCAGTGTGGTTTACGCCCCGATGTTGGCCTGGCTCAGTCGCCGTGCGTGGTGGTTCAGTCCCTCCAGGTTGAGCGGGGCGCTGCTGGCCTTCGGCTTGCCGTTTCTGCCTCTGATTGTGAGCGCGCTTGTCAGCGCCGCAACAGAGTCCGCTGCCGAGACAACCACGGTGGCGGGCTCGTGGTCGGACATGTGGGCAACCGTCTGGGCGCGCCTGTTGTCGTTTCCAACCGTAGCCTGGTCGTGGACCCTGCAGGTCGCAGAATTGCCTGCGTCCGTCGCTGAAGATCGCCCCGGAGGAATGTGGCTACGCGCAGTCTGGCTGCTGCTTGGACTGGCGGCAGTGGGTGGCTGCATTCGCGCACTATGGCTGCGCGATGGGCGTTTGCTTGGATTGATCGCCTACGTGACGGCGGCATTCTGCGTCATCGTCCTGATGCGCGATATGCACGGCGCATGGATGTTCATCACCCTTCTGCCGATAGCCGGGCTCGCCATGGTGCTGGCGATCGGGCATCTGCTGCCCGCACGATGGCATGCACCCGGCTCGGCGCTGCTGGCCGTGTGCAGCCTTTCTGCCGTGCTCTGGACCGGGCAGATGCTCAAGCACATTGAGGACGATGGCGAGCTGAGTCTCGCCAACCGCATCATTGCTGACGTTGCGCTATGGGCGGATCGGGAGCCACCGCCGTTACCGTGGATTCGGGCGGACCGACAGGACTCCATTGCCCGTCGTCTCTGTGACCAGGACGGATTGCGACTTCATGGTGATCTCGCCGCGCTGTTGCGGATGAGCATCGGGGTGGCGCTGGCGCGGCAGTGTGGTCCGCAGCAGCAGACCACGCTGGGTGGCGCGGGAGAGTTGGCGCAGGTTGGATTGCCAGCCGGTCTATTGCGCCGAATGGGCATGCCGGAGGCCAATCTGCAGGTCGACAGGATGGGTTTTGTGGCCTTGCAGCCGACCGCAGTGGTGCCCGAACTTGGCGGTTTTCCGCTGCAGTTGGATTGGCTGTATCCGGTGCCTGATCCCGCCTGGTGGGCGAACCGCAGTGTGACGACCCAGGAGTTGGAGATCGCCTGTCCGCTGGACGAGTGGCTGCTGATCAGCGATCTCTCTGTGGGACTTAACCTGATGGCGTTCGAGGTGAGCTCTGCTGAAGGCCCACGAACGCCCGATGCGTCGACGATGTTGACCTCGGCCTGGCGTTGCGACGGAGCCAACCTGCATCTGCAGGTGACCGCCTTCGATCATCGATTGGTCGATGCCTTCCGCATCTCGATACAACAACCCTCCGTGCCGTCGATGTTCGCCTATCCGGCGACGGTCGAGGCCAGTTCCTCATCTCACTAATCAGTCCGATCATGGCCAAAGACCTTCGCCCCACCATCGTCCGTTTGCTCTCCAACATGGCCAGTGCCAAGGAGATTCAGCAGTACCTGAAGCGGTTTTCGCAGATTGACGCGGCGCGTTTCGCGCTGGTCAAGGTCGGTGGCGCGATCCTGCGCGATGAGCTGGATGCCCTGGTGAGTTCCCTGGCCTTCTTGCAGCAAGTGGGACTGACGCCCATCGTCCTGCATGGCGCGGGACCGCAGCTCGACGACGAGATGAAAGCCGCCGGGATCACCAAGCAGACCGTCGATGGCCTGCGGGTGACCACCCCCGAAGTGCTGACCATCGTGCGTCGGGTGTTCCTGCAGGAGAACCTGCGCCTGGTCGAGGCCTTGCAAGCCGAAGGTGTGCGTGCGACGTCGATCCAGGCCGGGGTGTTCGAGGCCGATCTGTTGAACAAGCGCAAGTACGGTCTGGTAGGCAAGGTCAGTCGCGTCCACCTCGATGGCATCAATGCGGCGATCAAAGTGGGTTCAATTCCGGTCATCACCAGCTTGGGCGAAACCGCGTCTGGCCAGATCGTCAATCTCAATGCTGATTGGGCGGCCAATGAGTTGGTCAAGCAGATGCAGCCCTACAAGATCGTGTTCCTTACCGGCACCGGCGGATTGCTCGATGGCGAGGGCAAGATCATCGATTCGATCAATCTCAGCACCGAATACGACGACCTGATGCAACAGCCCTGGCTGCACTCCGGCATGAAGGTGAAGATCGAGCAGATCCACGACCTGTTGATGCAGTTGCCACCGGCCAGTTCGGTGTCGATCACCAAGCCGGATGAGCTGGCCAAGGAGCTGTTCACCCATCGCGGCTCCGGCACCTTGGTGCGGCGCGGTGAAAAAATCCTGGTCAAAAAGAGTTGGAAAGGCATCGATCTGACGCGCATGAAGTCGCTGATCGAATCGGGCTTTGGCCGTAAATTGCTGCCGGATT
This sequence comes from Lysobacterales bacterium UBA2790, assembly GCA_002352135.1. Lineage (GTDB taxonomy): Bacteria > Pseudomonadota > Gammaproteobacteria > Xanthomonadales > Xanthomonadaceae > Aquimonas. The sequence continues at coordinate 3,564 of DEHW01000103.1, read as the reverse complement.
ACTTCGAGAAGACCAAGCCGTATCGCATCTACGTCAGCGAACACTATCGCGCGGCGCTGATCCTGACCCTGGAAAACGGTATCCCGCATCTCGACAAGTTTGCGGTCAGTGATGACGCGCAAGGCGAGGGCCTCGGGCGAGCAGCGTGGCTGGTCATGCGTGCGGAAAACGCCCGTCTATTCTGGCGTTCGCGGCCGATCAACAGCATCAACGATTTTTACTTCAGCGAGTCGGACGGCTGCATGAAGGGCGACAAGTGGAATGTGTTCTGGTTTGGTCTCGACAGCTTCGATGAAGTGCGCTTTGCCATCGATCATTGCCGCGCGCGGCCAGCGACCTTGAAGGGCTGAGGTCATGAACGCCGACTTTCACCACGTGCCGACGCTGCAAGGTCAGCATTGTCAGCTGCAGCCATTGGCCCGCGAACATTCAGCAGCCTTGGCCGAGGCCGCCCGCGACGGACGCTTGTGGGAACTTTGGTATACCAGTGTGCCGTCGCCCGACACCGTGGATGCGTACGTGCAATGCGCCTTGGACGAATGCGCGCAAGGTCACAGCCTGCCCTTCGTGGTGCGTGACGCTCAGGGTCTGGTCGTCGGGTCCACCCGCTACTGCCATATCGATGCCAGCGTGCCGCGCGTCGAGATTGGCTACACCTGGTATGCCCGACGTGTGCAGCGCACGGCGCTGAATACCGAAGCCAAGCGTCTGTTGCTGGCGCATGCCTTCGATGTTCTGGGTTGCGCGGTAGTCGAGTTCCGCACGCACTACATGAATCACGCTTCGCGCAACGCGATTGCGCGCTTGGGCGCCAAGCAGGACGGCATTCTGCGCAACCACATGCGCATGCCGGATGGCAGTCTGCGCGACACCGTGGTGTTCTCGATCCTTGCCAACGAATGG
>DEHW01000103.1:0-2428 GCA_002352135.1 Lysobacterales bacterium UBA2790 | reverse complement strand
CGCCGCATCAGCAATCCCGGTTGCTATGCCACCGCTATGCAGTTGGCGATCGCCCCCTTGCGTGAACTGCTCGATGGACCCGTGCAGTGTTTCGGCGTCAGCGGCTACTCCGGCGCGGGCACCAGTCCGTCCGACAAGAACAACCCCGAATTGCTGCGCGACAACCTGATGCCCTACGCCTTGACCGGACACATCCACGAGCGCGAAGTCAGTCGACACATGGATCACGCCGTGGAGTTCATGCCACATGTCGCGGCGCATTTTCGCGGTATCAGCATGACGGTGAACCTGCATTTGCGTGAGGCGCTCAGTCGCGATGACGCGGTGGCGCGCTACCGCGCGGCCTACGCCGACGAGCCCGCAATCCGCGTCATCGACGACGCGCCCTGGGTCAGCCGCATCGCGCACAAGCATGGTGTCGAGATAGGTGGTTTTGCCCTGTCGGCGGACGGACGTCGCTTGGTTGTGGTCTCGACGCTCGACAATCTGCTCAAGGGCGCGGCGACTCAGGCCTTGCAGAATCTCAACCGCGCGCTGGGCCTGCCGGAAAACGCCGGTATCGATCCCAAGGAGTGGCACACATGAGTCAGTTGTTGTGGCAGAAGCCGGGCGTGAAAGTCGATGCGCGCATCCAGCGCTTTCTGGCGGGTGAGGATGTTATTCTGGATCGCGAATTCCTGCGTTACGACATTCGCGCCAGCCGCGCGCATGCGCAGGGCTTGCAGCGTATCGGTTTGTTGACCGACGCCGAGCTGGCCGGTATCGAGCGTGAGTTGGCCGCGCTGGATGCCGCTGTCGTGGCAGGCGAATTCGTGCTGGACGAGCGCTTCGAGGATTGCCATTCCGCCATCGAAGCCTGGTTGATCGAACGTCTCGGCGATGCGGGCAAGAAGATTCACACTGGCCGCAGTCGCAATGACCAGATTCTGGTCGCCACGCGCCTGTGGTTGAAGGATCAACTCGCTCGCGTGACGGCACTCGCGCAGGAAGTGGCCGAGGTGTCGTTGGCACGCGCCGAGGCCGAGGCGATGCTGTCGCTACCGGGATACACCCACATCCAGCGCGCCATGGTGTCGTCCTGCGGCATGTGGTGGGCGGCCTGGGCCGAGGCGTTTATCGATGACGCGCAGCGTGCGCGGGACACCTTGGCTCTGATCGACGCCAATCCCTTGGGCAGTGCGGCAGGCTACGGCATCAATCTGCCGCTGGATCGCGACTACACCACGGCGGCATTGGGATTTGGGCGACTGCAAGTCGCGGCGACGTATGCGCAGCTCTCGCGCGGCAAGTTCGAACTGGCGGCGGTTGAAGCCCTGGGTTCCGCCACGCTGGATCTGCGTCGTCTGGCTTGGGATCTGTCGCAGTTCACCAGCGCCGAGTACGGCTTTGTCGCGTTACCAGCCGAATACACCACGGGCAGCTCGATCATGCCCAACAAGCGCAATCCCGATGTGGTCGAACTGATGCGCGCGGTACACGCCAGCGTCGCGGCAGCGCGCACCGAACTGGAACAACTTCTTTCGCTGCCTTCCGGCTATCACCGCGATCTGCAGTTCACCAAGGGCGCCATCGTGCATGCCTTCGCTCGTGGCCTGGGTGCTTTGGAATTGTTGCCCGACCTGTTGCGCAATCTGGAGTGGCGCAGCGAGCGCATGCAGGCTGCGCTGGAGCCATCGATGTACGCCACCGATCTGGCGGTCGATCTGGCGCGACAGGGCGTGCCCTTCCGCGATGCCTATCGCGAAGCCGCCAATCCTGCCCGCTGGGCCGATGGCGACCCGCAAGCCAGCCTGCAGGCCCGCGTGTCACCGGGAGCAGCGGCCAACCTGCGCTTGGATGCGTTGCGCGCGCGCTTGGACAGCTTGCGTTGACGACGGTTTGACGCATCGACTGCCTCGGATTGTCCACCGAGGCAGTCGACGGTCAGTGGCACTTAGCGCGGCAAAGCCGTTTCCACACGCGGCTTGCTGGGCGGTGCGTCGAAACGCAACTGTTGGCCGTCCCACCACATCGGCGTCGCGACGCTGCGGGTGTCCGCGTCATTGCCCATGAAGCTGCGCAATTGGGTATCGAAACTCGCCTGCGACACTTCCTTGGGAATGCTGCGCGTGGCCGTGGCATCGACGCGATTGCCGACGGCAATCCAGTTGAAGCTCAGACCGGATTGCGGGCTGGTGGCCACCACGGTGAAACCGTCCACGCTGACCGACTTCAGGTACAACTGTGCGGGTGCGCCAATTGGTGTGATGGTGACCACCGGCTTGTCGCCGAGCATGTCCACATAGGTCGCGCTGAAGGGCACGAAGACCGATTCGCCGGTGAGTTCGCCAAGGCCGCTGTCGTAGACCTTCAGCTCGGGCGATGTCACCGCATAGGCCGGCGCGCGCTCACCCGCGCCACGGCTCGGGGCAGGCAACAGGTCGGCGGA
>DEHW01000025.1 GCA_002352135.1 Lysobacterales bacterium UBA2790 | reverse complement strand
TTGGGTGAATGGCTGCACGGGCCGGGGCAGCGCTTTGCGCAGTACGAGGAATACGCCGAGTTGGTCAAGGATCACGCCGAGTTCCACAGGCATGCCGGCAAGGTCATCAGCGAGTTCGAGAAAGGCCACATGCAGGTTGCACAGAGCCTGCTGGATCACGATTTCTCGGATGCCACGGCTCGCACACTCACGGGCATCCGCAAACTGCGCATCCATGTGCAGAACGACAGCGGGCACGTTGCTACGCCAGTGCACAAACCCGCATTGGTGAAGGGGGTTGGGACGCCGACCGCTGCCAAGCTCCGTTCGACGCCTGCGGCCGCCGTCAAAGCCGACAAGGCTGCTGCGTCGGTCAAACCGGTCACCAAACCGGCAGCAAGCAAACCGGTGGCGGTCAGCAAGCCCAAGGCGGTCGCCGCGCCGACGCGTGCCGCGGTGAGCAAGGGCGACGAGATGGAGTGGACCGAGTTCTGAGTTGTCCTTCCGCCCTGTCCCCGGTCTGCAAAGCCAGAGGACAGGGTGGATTTCAACCGGGTGACCACGCGAGGGGCGTTCGGGCAGCAAGGGGAGCATGTCGAGCTTGACGCATCGAAGCGGATTCCGGTTGAGCAGGGACCGTCCATACGGACTTGTTGTCGAATCCCTCACCGTTCGACAGGCACCTATCGCAGCAACACTGCCAGACGGGGCAGTCGCAATCAAACAATGAGGTTTCCATCACGATGATGTGTTGATGCGCAGAGGCGCTTGGGGGCGAATCGCGCAAACGAACGGGGGTTCGTATGCAGTTCAAGCACAAACTCTGGGCGCTGGGCGTCGCGGGCATCGTTGCGTCCGTACTCAGTGCCGCCGTAGGCATCTACGGTGAAGGCGCGCTCGGCAGGATCGCCGCGCAACAACAAGCGAATACGCGAGCGCTGCAACAGCAGATGCAGGCGGACATGATGCATGACGCGCTGCGTGGCGATGCACTGCAGATCCTGCAATTGGCGCGCTCGGGGGAGACCTCGGTCGTCAGCGCGATCGCCGCCGAATTGAAGGCGCACGCGGAGGAGTTCACCTCGGCCATCCAGTCGAATCGACAGCGTGACCTGCCCGAGCGCGTGTCCCAGTTGCTACAACAGCTTCAGCCCTCTCTAGACGCCTACCTTGCACAGGCGCAGACCTTGGCGGACATGGCGCAGAGCAGCCCTGCCGAGGCAGAAGCCTCGTTGCCGACATTTCAGCAGGCCTACGCGGCGCTCGAAGATCCCATGGGGCAGATCAGTGATGCGCTGCTGGAAGAGGATGCGCGACTCAGTGCCGAGACCACGGAAACCGGGCGACGCGTGTTCTGGATCAGTATCGTGGGTCAGGTGCTGATTTCGATTGGATTGCTGGCAACGACCGCGATGCTGGTAGGGCTCCTGATGCGCCAGCTCGGCGGTGACCCGGGTCAGGTCGCGCATATTGCTCGGCGTATCGCCGGGGGCGATCTGAACGTGCCGATCGCCTTGCGGCCAGATGACACACGCAGCCAATTGGCTTCGATCCATCGCATGCAGGAAGGGCTGCGCGAGCATCTGGCTAAGGAGCGTGCGGTAGCCGGACTGAATCAGAGCATCCGCAATGCCCTCGACAACGCGTCCACCGGCGTCATGATCGCGGACATGGATCGCATCATCATCTTTGCCAACAAGGCAATGCTGGGCACGCTTTCGACGGTGGCGGAAGACATCCGCCGCCATGTTGCAGACTTCAATCCCGAGCGCATCGTCGGGATGAATCTGGACCGTTTTCACCACAGTCCAGAACGCCAGATTGCCGTGCTGGATGCGCTGGACAAGCCGCACTACGCGACCGTGGCGCTGGGGCGCTTCACGTTTGCACTGGTGACGACCGCTGTGCTGGACGCCGACGGCAAGCGGATCGGCACCTCGGTGGAGTGGCGCGACCGCACGCACGAAGCGGAGATCGAGGCCGAGGTCGAGGAACTGGTCACCCGCGCGACCAGTGGTGATCTCTCGCATCGACTGACCTTGACCGACAAGGTCGGGTTCTTCCGGCGTCATTCCGGACATTTGAATGAATTGCTGGATCGCACCGAAGAAGGACTGGACGCCATCGAGCAGGTGATGTCGGCACTGGCAAAGGGCGATTTGAGTCGACGTGTGGACGGCGACTATCAGGGCACCTTCGGTCGCTTGCAGCAGGCCGCCAACACCAGTTGCGAGCAGATCAGCGCGATGCTGAGTCGGGTGATTTCGGCGGCGCGCTCGATCAGTACCTCGGCAACAGAGATTGCCCAGGGCAACGCGGACCTCTCAACACGCACCGAGCAACAGTCCGCGGCACTGGAAGAAACCGCCAGCAGCATGGAAGAGTTGACCGCGACGGTGCGCCAGAACGCCGAGAACGCACGTTCCGCCAACCAACTCGCCAGCGGTGCAAGCGAGGTGGCCCTGCGAGGTGGTGAGGCCGTCGAGGGCGTGGTGTCGGTGATGACGGAAATCGATCAGTCATCGCGCCGTATGGGCGACATCATCGCGGTGATCGATGGCATCGCTTTCCAGACCAATATCCTGGCGCTCAACGCGGCGGTGGAAGCCGCGCGCGCGGGCGACGCGGGGCGCGGATTTGCGGTGGTGGCGTCGGAAGTCCGCTCCCTGGCGCAACGCTCTGGCCAGGCGGCCAAGGAAATCCGTGAGCTGATCCAGAACAGCATGGCGCGCACCGTCGATGGTGGAAAGCGAGTACGCCAAGCGGGCGANNTCCGCTGCCAGCGCGGAGCAGAGCAGTGGTATCGAACAGGTCAACGTGACGGTGACCCAGTTGGACGAAACCACCCAGCAGAATGCCGCGTTGGTGGAAGAGGCCTCGGCGGCGGCGCGCAGTCTGGAGGAGTTGGCCAAGGCACTGATGCAGGAAGTGTCCGTCTTCACCCTTGCCGACCCCTCAAGTCGCAGTGCGCGTGACAGACGGGTGGGCAGTCAGGCGGATGAAGAGATCGACTTCGACAAGATGGTCGCCGCGCATCTGGCTTGGCGGGATCGGCTGCAGGCGTATGTAGAAGGGCGCGGCGACAAGTTGGAGCATGCCGTGGTCTGCCGTGACGATGCCTGTGCGCTGGGCAAGTGGATACACGGCCCCGGCAAGTCATTTGGTCGCGAGCGGGAGTACGCGCAGTTGCTGGATCAGCATGCACAATTCCATTTGTGCGCGGGCGAGGTGGTGAAGGCCGTTGACGATGGCAAGAAAGAGCTGGCCGAACACCTGATCATCGGAAAGTACCGGCATCAGGCCAACCAGACCGTGAGTGCCATCCGGATGATGCGCGAGTGCTATCACCGGACCTGAGCGGGCATCGCGGATTCAACGCAGGCGTGGGTCGATCCAGGCGCGCAGCGCATCGACCAGCGTGTTGATGAGGACGATGGCAACGCCGACGACCGCGACCACACCCATCACCAGGGTGTAGTCGCGGTTGAGTGCGCCTTGCACGAAGTAGCGCCCCATCCCCGGCAGGCTGAAAATCTGTTCGACCACAGCGGAGCCGCTGACCAGATTGATCATTGCTGGTGACAGCCAGGCCAACAGTGGCAACGCGACCAGAGGCAGGATGTGCGCCAGCCACAAGCGGTGCGTCGACAAGCCACGCGCGCGTGCAGCACGCAGGGCATCGCTGTGCAGGGCATCCAGCGTGGCGGCGCGTACCAGGCGACTGCTGGCGGCGAGATTGGGCAGTGACAGCGCCAGCACCGGCAACACCCATTGCGCGGGCTCGCCCCAGCCTGCGGCGGGAAGCCAGCGCAACCAGACCGCAAACAGCAGCACCATGAGCGGTGCCACGACGTACTTCGGCAAGGCCAAGCCGAGTCCGCTGATCGACATCAGGATTCGATCCAGCCGACCGCCGTGGTGATGCGCCGACAGCATGCCGATGCCCAGTCCGCCAAGCACCGCCATCAGCAATGCCGCGCCGCCAGTCATCGCAGTGACGGGAAGAGCCTCGGCCAGCAGCGTCGTCACACGGTGGTCGGGATACTGGAAACTGGGTCCAAGATCGCCGCGCGCCAATTCACCCAACCAGTGCAGGTACTGCTGCCAGATGGGTTGATCGAGGTGGTATTGCGCATTCAGTGCGACAAGGACTTCGTCCGGCACGCTGCGCTCGGCGTCAAACGGACCTCCGGGCGCCAATCGCAACAGAACGAAGCACAAACTCAGCAACAGCCAGAGTGTCAGCAGCGCTTCCAGCAGGCGGCCAGCGAGTTGTCGTCCGTGCGCTGACTTCATGGCGCACCCGGTGATGTCGTCGATGGCGATTGCGCGGCGCTGTCCCATTCGTCGAGCCAGCGCAGAAATCGGCTGGGATGGCGATCCAGAGGATTGGCCTCAAAGCCTTCGACTTCGGGGCTGACCAGATGCTTCGAAGTGTAGAAATACAGCGGCAGGATGGCCTGCGCGGCGAGCAATCGCCTCTCGGCTGCGCCTTGCAGGTCGGCCCGCTGTGCGGCATCAGACGAGGCTTGGGCGGCGTCCAGCAAGCGGTCGTATTCGCCGTCGCGCCAACCGCTCCAGTTCAGCTCGCTGTCACGGCGGAACAGATCGAGAAAACTCGCCGGGTCGGCCATGTCGGCGATCCATCCACCGCGAAACACCTCGGTGACGCGACCTTGCCGACGGTTCTGCACGAAGACCTTCCATTCCTCGTTGCGCAGTCGCGTCCGCACACCCAGTACCTCGCGCCACATCGCAGCGACCGCCAAGGCCATGCGTCGATGTGGCGTGGAGGTGTTGAAGCGGAGTTCGATTTGCAATGGCGACGCCGACGAAAATCCCGCTTCCGCGTACAGCGCGCGTGCGCGGGCTTCGCGATGGCGCGCGGATGCTGGCTCCGTTGAAGTGGGTAAGGGCAGGCCCAGAGCGAGAGGCAGCAGGCGTTCGGCGGGCAGCTCGCCCAGTCCAGTGATCGTGTTGACCAGACGCTCGCGGTCAATCGCGAGACTCAAGGCCTGACGCAGGGGCAGCGACTTGGCCAATGGGCCCTGGCGCAGATTGATGCCGAGGAAAAACACGCCGAGATAAGGGCTGATGTGCAAGGTATCGCCATGTCGTGTCTGCAGTTCGACCAGTCGCGCGGGTGGAACGGTTTCGGTCAGGTGCAGATCACCTGCCAGAAAGCGCTTGTATTCGGCGGCGGCATCCTCGGTGACGTGGTAGCGCACTTCGTCGATGGTGGCGGGGCTGTGGAAATGCGGATTGCGGCGCAGTCGCAAGCTCGATTGTGGCGTCCATTCCTGCAGCACATAGGCCCCGTTTCCAACCCAGTGTTGGGCTTGGGTGTGCTGCGCACCCCAACGCTCGACCAGATCGACACGCACGGGAAAGGCGATCGGCAAGCTGAGGCGGGGCAGTAAATCCAGTGGGCGATGCAAGTGGAAACGGATCGCGCCGTCCGCAGGCGAATCCACCGCGCGAATGTCTTTCAGCACGCTGACCAAGGGCGCCATGGTGGCAGGATCACTTGCCCGCGAAAAACTGGCGATGACCTGCTGCACGGTGATCTCGCTGCCGTCGCTCCAGCGCGCGTCCTCGCGCAGCCAGAACGTCCATTCGCGCTGGTTCGCGGAGACTTGCCAGCGCGCGGCCAGTCCGGGAATCAGGTTTCCAGACGCGTCTTCACTGATCAATCCTTCGTAAAGGTCGCGCAGGATATTGGCGCAGCTCACTTCCTGACAACGATGTGCGTCCAGCGTGGATGGCTCGGGTCCGTTGCCACGCTCCAGCACGGCGTGCTCGCTCGCCGCGCAGGCAAATGAGCACAACCACACGCAGGAAATCAGAAGCCGCCGACGGAAACGAACACTTGCCATCGGCAAAGGCTACCATCGCCTCTTGTCGACGTTGTCGGCGGCACCATATCGGGGTTCCGTGCGCAGCGCCTGCCACACCTCAAGACAGCGAGTTCCTTCATGTCCAGCCCGAGCAGCACTGCCGTCGCTCCCATCGAACATCGACAACAGTTGGTCGACTATCTGGCTTCGGGCGGCAAGCCGAAGTCGGATTGGCGGATCGGCACGGAGCACGAGAAATTCGGTTTCCGCTTGGATGATCTGCGTCCACTGGATTACGAGGGGCCGCAAGGCATCCGCGCGGTGCTGGAAGGCTTGGCCGCACAGGGCTGGCAGCGGGTTGAGGAAAGGGGCTATCTCATCGCGTTGGCAAAGGACAAGGCGACGGTCACACTGGAACCCGCAGGGCAGTTGGAGCTGTCTGGTGCACCGCTGGAGAACCTGCACCAGACCTGCTGTGAATCGGCCTGCCATCTGCGCGAGGTCAAGACCGTCTCCGACGCGTTGGGGATTGGCTTTCTCGGGCTTGGCTTCCAGCCCAAATGGGCGCGCGAGGACATGCCNNCTGGGCCTCGACATGATGACCCGCACCTGCACGGTGCAGGTCAATCTGGATTTCGCCGATGAGGCCGACATGGTGAAGAAATTCCGCACCAGTCTTGCGCTGCAGCCCATCGCGACGGCGCTGTTTGCCAATTCACCGTTCACCGAAGGCAAGCCGAACGGTTACCTAAGTTATCGCTCGCACATCTGGACCGATACCGATGCCGACCGTACCGGCATGCTCGATTTCGTGTTCGACGACGGCTTTGGCTTCGAGCGCTACGTCGATTACATGCTCGATGTGCCGATGTATTTCGTGTACCGCGATGGCCAATATCTGGATGCCTCAGGACAGAGCTTCCGCGACTTCATGGCAGGCCGTTTACCGGTGTATCCCGGGCACCGTCCCAGCTTGTCGGATTGGGCCGATCATCTGACCACCGCCTTCCCCGAAGTGCGTCTGAAGAAGTATCTGGAAATGCGCGGTGCCGACGCAGGGCCGTGGAATCGCCTGTGTGCGCTGCCCGCGTTCTGGACCGGTCTGCTGTATGACCAGGCCGCACTCGATGCGGCATGGGATCTGGTCAAGGATTTCTCGCTGACCGAGCGTCACGCACTGCGTGATGGTGTACCTGCGCAGGCGCTCAAGCTGGCGTTCCGTCGGGGTAGTGTTCGCGATCTGGCGCATGAGGCGCTGCGCATCGCTGCCGAAGGACTGCGCCGCCGCGCCTTCCTTAACAGCAACGGGGTGGACGAGCGCATCTACCTGGAACCACTGATCGAAATCGTCGAAGCCAACGAAACCGCCGCCGAGCGCAAACTCGCGCTCTACCATGGCGAATGGCGCGGCAGTGTCGACCCGGTGTTCAGCGAGTTCGCTTACTGACTTCGGGGGCGAGCGGCTCTGCGCTGTCCATGCGCAGCCATTCGCTCATTACCGCGCGGGCCTCTTCGACGCCTTGCCCGTTGTGGGCCGAGAACAGTTGCGCACTGGCGCGGCCCGCCAGCTCCTTTTGCACGCCAAGCAGCGTTGCCGACGCCGCGCCGCGGCCCAGCTTGTCGGCCTTGGTCAGCAGGCAATGGCAGGACAGTCCGCGCGCCTGACCATACTCCAGCATCTGCACGTCGAAATCGCGCAGCGGATGGCGTACATCCATTACCACGATGAGGCCTCGTAGGCACTCGCGACTCTGGAAGTAGTTGTCGATCAAGCCGCGCCAGTGGTCGCGCAGACTGGGCGGCACCTTGGCATAACCGTAGCCGGGCAGGTCGACCAGATGCCGATCCTTGGCCAATTCGAAATAGACCAGTTGTTGCGTTCGGCCTGGCGTCTTGCTGGTGCGCGCGAGGCCGTTCTGGTCGCAGATCAGGTTGATCGCACTGGATTTGCCCGCGTTAGAACGCCCGCAAATCGCCAGTTCCGCGCCCTTGTCGGGAGGCAACTGGCGCAACTCGTGGACGCTCAGGCGGTAGCGTGCGGATCGCAGCGGATTGATTTTGGTCATGGGGGGTTCCTGCGCAAACGCGATGATGCCGACGTCGGAGCGTTGAGCATGCGTCTTTGGTTTCGTTGACCGCACTTGGCGGTGACTGGGATAATCCGACGCTTGCGGCTACAGACGATTGCCAGCTGCCGTCGCGTTGGATCATGTCTTCCAGAACTGGAGCCAAGTGTATGAGTTTTCCGCGTTCCCTGGGCTTGAATGCCCTGCTGTTGATTGGTGGCGCAAGCCTGATCCCGGTTGCCTTTGCGCAAACCGAGGTGAATGCCGTGGCCGAAGAGGCACCCGCGGCGGCGGCGCCGCTGGCGGATGATTCGGCACCCACCATGCCCGGTACGGCGGCCACGGGTGCCACCAAAGCGGCGGTGTGTGCCGCCTGTCACGGCGCGGACGGCAACTCGGCCGACCCGCAGTATCCCAAGCTCGCCGGTCAGCACGAAAACTACATTGCACGGCATTTGATGTTGTTCAAGAGCGGTGAACGCAGCAATCCGATCATGCTGGGCTTTGCGTCCATGCTGTCGCCGCAGGACATGCGCGACATCGGCGCGCATTTCGC
>DEHW01000023.1:962-3675 GCA_002352135.1 Lysobacterales bacterium UBA2790 | reverse complement strand
TTTGATGCCAAGGCCGAAGTGCGCGGTCTGGATTTCCACTACGCAGATGTTCACGCGCTGAAGCACATTGAACTGCGCGTTGCTGCGCGCGAAGTAACCGCCCTGATCGGCCCCTCTGGCTGCGGCAAGACCACGCTGCTGCGCTGCTTCAATCGGATGCACGACTTGTATCCGGGGAGTCGCTATCAGGGAGAAATCCGATTGCAGCCAGATGGAATCAATCTGCTGGACTCTGCGGTCGATCCGATCGAGGCGCGTCTACGCATCGGCATGGTGTTCCAGAAGCCCAACCCGTTCCCCAAGACCATTTTCGACAACGTGGCGTTCGGGCTGCGTGTGCAGGGGGAAAAGCGCAGTGTGGTGTTGTCCGAACGCGTTGAGTGCGCTCTGCGTGAGGCCGCGCTGTGGAATGAGGTCAAAGATCGCCTCGATCTCTCGGCCTTGGCGCTGTCTGGTGGACAGCAACAACGACTGTGCATTGCGCGAACGCTGGCGACTGAGCCCGAAATGCTGCTGTTTGACGAGCCGACTTCGGCACTCGATCCGGCGGCCACCGCCAGCATCGAAGAGCTGATCATGGACCTGAAGCAGCGCATGACGGTGCTGATCGTGACGCACAACATGCAACAGGCTGGACGCGTTTCCAAATACACCGCATTCCTGCATGCCGGAGAACTGATCGAGTTCGGTGAGACCGAACAGATGTTCACCCGCCCGCAAAAGAAGCAGACTGAGAACTACATAACCGGTCGCTTCGGTTGAAGCAGGGAGAGCGAGGATGTCATTGTTGCCGGGCGGTCACACGCTCAAGCGGTTTGATGAGCAATTGGGCGTGCTGCGTGATCTGGTCATCCAGATGGGAGGCGTGGTGGAGGACCAGTTGGGCAAGGCCATGCAGGCCCTGGCCAGTGGTGACAGTCGTCTGGCCGATAGCGTGATTTCTGGCGACCGCCAGGTGGATCGTTTCGAACTGCGTGCCGATGGCGAGATCGCCCAGTTGCTGGCGCTGCGCACGCCACTTGGCATCGATCTCCGCACCGTGCTGGGCCTGTCGAAAACGGTCAACGATCTGGAGCGTGTGGGTGACGAGACCAAGAAAATCGCCCGCACCGCATTGAAACTGCAGCGTCTGGAAGATGAGCTTGGCGGTAGCGCCGTGCCATTGATGGATGACATCGAACGCATGGCTCGGGTCGCCGGTGAGGTGCTTCGTGGTGCGATGGATGCGCTGGCGCGACTGGATTTGCCACAGGCGCGATGGGTGCTGGAGCACGATCAAGCCGTGGATCGCGAGTACAAGGCGCTACTGGCCCGCCTGACGAAGCTGATGATGCAGACGCCTGAGCAGGTTCCGATGGCTGTACAGGTCATCTTCGTCCTCAAAGGACTGGAACGCATTGGCGATCACGCCAAGAACATCGCGGAATACGTGTTCTACGTCGTAGAGGGGCGCGATGTGCGCCACCCGAAAGCCCAAGCGAACACCTGAGTAGACGAACTCAGAACATGCCGACTTGCAGGCGTGCGGCTTCCGTCATCATCGCTTGCGTCCAAGGTGGGTCGAAGCTGAGTTCAACATCGGCTTCTACGACGGTAGGAATCAGTTCCAGTTTGCTGCGCACGTCCTGTACCAGCACCTCGCCCATACCGCAGCCTGGCGCGGTCAAGGTCATCCTCACCTTGATGCGGCGCGCATCGGCGTCGGCGTGCTCGACGTGGCACTCGTAGACCAGCCCGAGATCGACGATGTTGACCGGGATCTCGGGATCAAAGCAGGTGCGCAACTGGCTCCAAGCCAGCAGCTCGACATCGTCATCGCTGGCGCCGTCTGGCAGCTCGGGCTTCGGAATGGGCGGTTTGCCGATGGCGTCGCCGTCGTGGCCAGCGACACGGAACAGGTTGCCCTCGACGAACACGGTGTAGCTACCACCCAATGCCTGCGTGATGTAGCCGACGCTGCCTGCAGGAAGTGACACCGCCTCGCCTTGCGGCACCATGACCACGGCACAGTCGCGCTCGAATTTGATCGGTTCGGAAGTGCGGCTGTAGCTCATGCGGGGAGGGTTCTCGTCGGTAGTAAGGCAGGTGGAGCAGGCGGGGCGTGGCCCACGAAACGTCAACTTGCGTATTCTAGTCGTCACCCGCGTCAAAACGACGCGAGCATTCAAGGATGAGTCATTGACTGCACGGACCTTCCCATCGATTTCCTTCGGCACTTGGTTGCTGTCGAGTGCGACATGCGTGGTCGGAACCGTGGGTGTTGCGGCCTTGTGGAGTGGGCTGCAGTGGCGCTTCGGTGGCAACTACAGTTGGATGTTGCCAGTGGTTGTGCTGGACGCCGCTTTGTTGCTGCGGCTTAGCCAATTCCCCGCGCGTCCCTCGCGCGTGGTTTTCATCCTGGTCGTTACCGTCGTCACCGTGTTGCTGACCGCCGCCTTGAGCTTTGCCATGGTGTTGCTGGGCGCACTCGGCGTCGCGCCAATTCGTGGCCTGCAGCAGATGTCACTCGGGATGGTATGGCTGCACTGGTGGCCGAGGCTGGGCATTGTTGATGCGGGCTATGCCTTGCTGGCCCTGCTGGCCTTGCTTTGGACCGAACGCGCAGCCCTGTTTCGCTCGTGAGCTCGCGCTTCGCGCGTTGACCGACCGCGTCGCCTCAGTCCTCGCGATCATCCCGCACGTAGACCACGCCGTTCTCGATCTTGATCGGGAA
>DEHW01000023.1:0-870 GCA_002352135.1 Lysobacterales bacterium UBA2790 | reverse complement strand
AAAAAACGGTCGACCCGAAGGCCGACCGCGAAATGTTCGCGCATTGCGCCCGAAGGCGCAATGCGGAGGGCGTTGCTATCAGAAGCGATAGCGGAAGGTCAGCTGGGCAGCCCAACGCGACTCAGCGGTGACGTCACGCAGCGAGGAGGCATCCACGTCGTTGGTGAACCCGTAGACGTACTTGCCGGTTGCCGGATCGATACCACCGTAGTAGGCCACACCACGGTTGGACGGGAATCCGATTTCTTCGATCTGTCCCCAATCCTTGTTGATCAGGTTGCCGACGTTGAGGATGTCCAGCGCGATCTCCGCCTTGTTGTCACCGAAGAAGCCCGGCAATTCCTGGCTGATACGCACGTCGAACTGGTTGACCCACTCGTTACGCTCGGTGTTGCGGCCAGCCACTTGGCCGGCATAGCGCGACAGTTCCGGTGTTGCCGCGAGGAACTCGAAGAACGCCGCTTCCTGATCGGCATTTTCGAACAACACGTCGCCAGGGCCAGAGGGCACGTAGAAAAGGTCGTTGACCACGCCGTCGCCGTTCATGTCGTTCTGGAACACCCAGCTGTAGGGCTTGCCGCTGCGGCCTTCATAGAACAGGCCAAAGTCGGTGGCATAGTTCTCGAAGAAATAGTGGCGGTAGCTGAGATTCGCACTGAAACGGTCACGAATGGTGTAGTTGGTCTGGCTGGCGATCTCTTCGTTGGCCTGGAAGATCGAGTTGTTGTTCCAGTTCGACGAGGCCTGCGAGCTGGTCAGCGGATTGACTTCGGTGGCATTGGTGTAGGTGTAGGCCACCATCCAGCCCCAGTTCTCGGTCATCGGCTTGCTCAACGCCAAGGTCAACTGCTGGCTTTCGCCCTTGTTGGT
>DEHW01000002.1 GCA_002352135.1 Lysobacterales bacterium UBA2790 | reverse complement strand
ATAATCATCCGGGATGCGACATGAAGGGTAGTACCGGGTCATTGGTCTTGACCGTGACGCGGGCGTTCGGCGCGTACTTGCGTATCAGCAAAGCCAGCGCATCGGCAGACCCGCCGTCATAACCGAAGACCCGAATCGCATCGCCTCCATCCGTGCGATCCAGCGTGCCATCGCGGTCGGACGGCCACAGTGAAGGGTCGATTCGCAGGATGCTGGGTGTGCCGCCAACAAAGCGAATACCCGCCATCCGCGCCAAGCCATTCAGCGATGCGCCATTCAGACGGACCTGCCAAGCGCGCTGCGGCAGATGTTCGATGACGTCCAAGCCTTGTTTGCGCAGCCATGCCGCCATGTCCTGCCCGGAGGCAACGAAGTCCTCATCAAACTGCACGATCGCGTAGCGACTGCTGCGCTGTGCGCTGAGTCCAACCGCACGCGAGTCCAACTGTTGAAGGCGGGGATCGAATGCACCCGCACGCGTCAGCAGAAGGTTGGGGTCCTGCAAGGCATCGAGTGCCTCTGGCGTAAGCGGCTGCGGCCGAACATCCTGCTGAGCAAGCGACAGCCCAGGTTGGATGCAGGCCAATAGGGCGAGGCTGAGCGCATTGCGGCGCAAGCGAAGAGGTAACGTTGAGGACATGCGAGAAACTCCGAAGTTGAGGCTGCCAAGAACGGCAGCAGACGGAGCGCATCGCCACGCGGACGAGAACTGATGGCACAGTCCCCGCAGCAGACCCCCCCCCGAAGGTCAGGACGCGATACCGCGTCCATGGCTGGACCTTATTACAAAGGCTTGCGGCGGTGCCACTGTCGGCCGTCCGGGTCGTGGTGTGTTGCGGTTGCTTGATGAGACCAGCGAGTGATCGCTGGCAGGCCCATTCGACACGTCAGATGCATGATCGTCCACCGCAGATGAGCGGGCGCGGACAACCAAACCGCCACCGAATGCCCACCGGTGAAACAAATCGCGGGCTCTCGGTGCATTCACCTCAGGCTGTTGCCCACGTCGTTGGAAAGACTGCATTTCAGACCGACAAGGCGTCAAGTCGCTCTCGAAGGCGCGGTGCTGTCCGCGCCCACATCGCTAGAATTGCGGTTGGTCCAGTTGGGGTGACGTGATGACGGCTTCGGTTCTCTGTTTTGGTGCGCTGGCCTTGGAGGTATCCGCGTTGTCGGGTCGGGACGCGGGTGATGTTGTGCAGTTCCCTTCGGGTCGTTCGGTGCTGGAGCGCGATGAGGGTGGGGCGCTTGTGGACGGCATCAGTCGGGATTTGTTGCGTTTGCTGCCGGACGTGGCGTCTATGGATCTGGGTGTGGCGCTGGCTAACTTTGACAGTGCCGAGCTGTTGCGTCCGGGCTGGCCGGTGCATGCGGGTCTGGGGGAGTTGCTGCAGGCGGCACCTGGGAAGGATGGCCCGCGTATGGCTGCGTTTTTTGCGCGTGAGGGCAAGATGGCGAGCTCTGCATTGCAGCCCGAGCCATCGCTGCAGAGTGGGCCGATGCGGTTGGTTCCCTTTGTGCTGGCCGGAGACGAGGCGCTGGCCAGTCGGGTGGGGCGGCAGATGGAGGCGGTATTGATGGAACAGGGCATGGCTTCTGCGGAAACCGCGCTGGCGGCGCAGGCGGCGTTTGCGTTGCCACTGGAACATGCGCGCTACGTGAGCATCCATGACCTCTGCGCGATGACGGCGATGCAGTACCAGCATGGCGGATTGGCCGGACTCTGGCAGATCATCGAAGCGGCTTTGCTGGCGCCGGATTCGGAGGAGGTGTTCGAGGACATCGACGAGCCCATCGCGCTCTACACCGACGCTCAGGCGGTACTGGCGCTGCGGGACTATGCGTGGTGGAAGGCCGCACAGGCGCTGCCGGAACAAGCCAGCGAGCGCCGCTATCAGGCGCTGCAGCGGCGCTTACGCCAATGGGAAGCGGTGTTGACCGCACATGCCATTCCGGTGCGCACCATGACCTTGCGCGACGAAACGGATGTATTGCAGGCCGCAAGGCGTCATTGAGCGCTGCTGGTCCCGCAGGCAGTTGACGGCATCCTCCTCAGGCCAACTTCTGCTCGAACATCCGATAGTGACTTTCGTGCATGCCGAGTCGGGCATAGGTCGCTTGCGCGTGTTGGTTGTCGCGCTCGACGTAGAGGCGCAGTCCACAGACGTCGGAACGCTGTTGTGCCTCATGAATGACATTCCGATACAGGGTGCTGAACACGCCATGGCGGCGCTGTTGTGGCGTCACGTACACGCTTTGAATCCACCACCACCAGGCGTTGCGCCAGTCGCTCCATTCGTAGGTAATCATCAGGCAACCTGCGCGTTGGTCATCGCGTTCCGCGATTCGATAGAAGCCGCGTGTGCTATCGGTCAGCACCGCGTGAATGCCCGCTTGCAGTCTTTCGCTCGGCAGTTCGAGTTGTTCCGTTTCCAGCGCCATCTGCTGGTTGCAGTGAACGAGAAAGTCGAGATCGTCGAGGGTGGCCGGTCGGGTGTGGGAAGGCTGGTGTGGCTGGGTCATGGAGGCACTGTGTGGGACGGAGTGAGGACGGTTGGAAGGGACGAGTGCGACGCTGCGACGCGCTTGACTGTACACTCCGGGGATGAGCTTTCAGGACCACTTCTCCGGGCATGCGGTGCAGTACGCGCAGGCGCGTCCTGATTATCCGCCAGAGTTGTTCGCCTTTTTGGCGAGCTTGCCGGCTGAGCGCGAGCTGGCTTGGGATGTGGGCTGTGGCAACGGTCAGGCGGCCTTGGCTCTGACTGCGCACTTCGAGCGCGTTGTCGCCACCGATGCCAGCGCGGCGCAAGTGGGACAGGCGGAGCCGCATCGCGCCATCGATTACCGGGTCGAGCCAGCCGAGTTGCCGACTTTGGCGCTGCACAGTGTCGACCTCATCACCGTCGCGCAGGCACTGCACTGGTTCGACCTTGAGGCCTTCTACGCGATTGCGCGTTGTGTGCTGCGGCACGATGGCGTCATTGCGGCGTGGTGCTACGGCATTTCGCGAGTCGAGCCAACCATCGATGTGGTGTTTGATCGCCTTTACCGTGGGCTGCTCGCGCCTTACTGGCCCGTCGAACGCAAGCACATCGAAAACGCCTACGCCGATCTGGCGTTTCCGTTCAAAGCCATCGCTGCACCCGGATTCACCTTGCGCCAGCAGTGGACACTCGATCAGTACCTCGACTATTTGCGCAGTTGGTCGGCAAGTCAGCGTCATCTCCGCGAGAAGGGCATCGATGCCGTCGACGCCATCCAGCCGGACATGGCTCGTGCCTGGGGCAATCCCGAGCAAGTGCGTGATGTGGTCTGGCCGCTGACACTCAAGGTCGGGCGACTCGGCTGATCGACGACCGGTGAGTCGACGGGCGATGGCCCCGGCGACCGTTGCACACCGCTACACTTCACCTATGCCTGCCTTCGAATATCAAGCACTCGATGCCCAAGGGCGTCAGCAAGGTGGCGTGCTGCAGGCGGATACACCGCGCGCGGCGCGCGGGGCGTTGCGCGAGCGTGGCTTGCAGCCCTTGCGCGTGGAACCGGCCAGCGAACGCTTGGCGCGCGGCGGCTGGTTTGGGCGGGCACGTCTGAAGCCAGCGCAACTGGCGCTGCTGATGCGCCAACTGGCGACGTTGGTGGTTTCCGGTCTGCCGATCGACGAGGCCCTGGCGGCCCTGGCGGAAGGTAGCGAGGGCAGACTGCGCAGTCAGGTGATGGCCTTGCGAGCACGCGTGATCGAAGGCGTGCCCTTGGCGACCGCCATGGCGGAGTTTCCCGAATCGTTCCCCGCCCTGTATCGCGCGTCCGTCGCGGCGGGTGAATCGGCAGGCAAGCTGGACGGCGTGTTGATGCGTCTGGCCGAGCACGCGGAACAGCGCGATGCCCTATCCAGACGCGTGTTGTTGGCGCTGACTTACCCGATTCTGCTGACCGTGGTGGCCTTGGCGGTCGTCAGTGGTTTGATGATCTGGGTGGTGCCGCAGGTGATCGGGGTGTTCGACCAGGCCGGTCGCGTGTTGCCGATGCCGACGCGTTTCCTGTTGGCCTTGTCCGACTTCACTTCGCGATTCGGACTGGGATTGTTGCTGGTCCTGGCGGTCGGTGCTGTGGTCGCAATCCTGATGATTCGCCAGCCCGCCGTGCGGCGGCAGCTCAGTGCTTTCCTGCTGCGCGTGCCCTTGCTGGGGCGCTTGCTGCGCGCACTGGATACCGCACGTTTCGCACGCACCTTGGCGTTGTTGGTCAATGCGGCGGTCCCGCTGCTGGAGGCCTTGTCGATTGCCAGTCAGGTGGTACAGAACCCGCTGTTGCGGGCCAACGTGTCGCAGGTAGCCTTGCGGGTGCGCGAAGGTCAGGGCTTCGCCCGCGCCCTGGCGGATTGTGGTCAGTTTCCGCCGGTGGCGGTGCGTTTGATTGCCAGTGGCGAACGCAGCGGGCGGTTGGATGCGATGTTGTCCGAGGCGGCGCAGCATCAGGAGCGCGAGCTTGATACCTCGCTCGGCGTGGCGATGGCGGCGTTGGGTCCTGGTGTGATCCTGCTGATGGGAGCCTTGGTGCTGTTCATCGTGCTCGCCATCCTGTTGCCGATTTTCCAGATGAACACCTTGGTGCGTTGATGCCTTTGCTTACTTTCGAAAACGTCAGCAAACGCTACCCGAGCGGGCAGGACGCGCTGCGCGACATCAGTTTTTCGATGGACGCGGGTGAGATGGTGTTTCTGACCGGACATTCGGGCGCGGGCAAGAGCACGGTGCTGCGCTTGATACATGTGGCCGAGCGCGCTTCGCGCGGCACGGTGCTGTTGGAAGGTCGAAATCTGGCGCAAATTCGCCCGCGTGGCATTCCCGCTTTGCGTCGTCGCCTGGGGATGGTGTTTCAGGATCACCGTTTGCTGCTGGACCGCAGTCTGTTCGACAACTTGGCTTTGCCGCTGATCATGGCCGGTGTGTCGCGGGGCGATATCGGACGGCGCGTGCGTGCAGCACTGGATCGGGTGGGGTTGCTGGCGCGTGAGCGTGCGTTACCCACCGCGCTGTCAGCGGGCGAGCAACAACGTGTTGGCATTGCCCGAGCCATCGTCGTACAGCCTTTGCTGCTGTTGGCGGATGAGCCGACCGGCAATCTGGACCCGCAACTGGCGGCGGACATCATGGGTTTGTTTGCGACCGTGAGCGCGCAAGGCACCACGGTTCTGGTGGCCAGTCACGACCTGCATCTGGTGCGGAAAATGGGGAAGCGTGTGTTGGTGCTGGAGCAGGGTCGATTGATCGATGATTTCCGCCCGGGGGGCGCATGAACAGGCGCGTACGGTCGACCACCGCGTTGAACGCGGAGCCCGCGTCGAAGCCTATGCGCCGGTCCTTCGGTGAAGGTCTCAACGCGTGGTGGCATGCGCATCTGTACTCGGCGCTGTCCAGTCTGGGGCGACTGACCGGCCGACCCGCGTCCAGCGCACTCAGCATCGGCGTCATGGCCGTCGCGCTGGCCTTGCCACTTTGCTTGTGGATGGCGCTGACCAATCTGCAACGCCTCTCGGGCTCGGTCGAGCAATCCCGACAGATCAGTGTCTTCATGCGCATTGACGCGGATGCC
>DEHW01000017.1 GCA_002352135.1 Lysobacterales bacterium UBA2790 | reverse complement strand
AACGAGATCGGCTTGTTGCACCAAGCCTGGCGTGGCTACGGCTTGCCGGTGCTCGGCATGTTGAGCGCTGCGTGGCTGCTGAACGGCTTTGGAAATCTGGCATCCGCAGCGGGTGCGATGGCAGGAACTTTGCTCGCGCTGCTTCTTTCCAAGCGACTCGGCAGTGCTCGCGCGGACGCTAGACCGCGTCTTCGCCTGTTGGAAGGCGCTGACGAATAAATCCAACCTTGTCAAAAAAATTGGAGAACCTCCGATGAGCTTGAGTTTGCGTAAACGGATGGGCGCACTCTGCCTGCTGGCTGGCACCCTGTTCAGCACGGTGGCGTGGTCGCAGAACCTGCCAGATTTCACCGGTCTGGTTGAGCAGGTCGGTCCTGCGGTGGTCAATATCGAGGCCACGCGCACGGCTGAGGCCGCAGCGCGCAGTGGTGCCAAAGGTATGGACGAAGGCGAGATGCCTGAAGAGTTGCGGCGGTTTTTCGGCATGCCCGGCATGCCGCAAATGCCGCGTGACCGCACGTCCATGGGCACCGGTTTCATCATTTCTGCCGATGGCTACGTGCTCACCAATCACCACGTGATTGATGGTGCGGACGAGGTCATCGTGCGTTTGCGGGATCGTCGCGAGCTGGAGGCCAAGGTCGTTGGCAGTGACGAGCAGAGTGACGTCGCGCTGCTCAAGCTGGATGCCGAACGCTTGCCGACGGTGCGACTGGGTGAGGCCAAGGAACTGAAGCCCGGACAATGGGTGCTGGCAATCGGTTCGCCATTCGGCTTCGAGCACTCGGTGACGGCGGGAATTGTCAGCGCTGTCGGCCGCAGTTCGCAGATGACCGGACAGCAGTATGTGCCCTTCATTCAGACCGACGTGCCGATCAACCGTGGCAACTCGGGTGGCCCCCTGATCAACATGGACGGCGAAGTGGTCGGCATCAACTCGCAGATCTTCTCCAACACCGGCGGGTACATGGGCGTGTCGTTCGCGATCCCGATCCAGGTGGCGATGAACTCGGCGGATCAACTCAAGGAGAAGGGTTTCGTTGCGCGTGGATTGCTCGGCGTGACCATTCAGGATGTGGCGCGTGACGCGGCCGCCGGTCTTGGGCTGGAGAAGCCCGGAGGCGCTTTGGTCAACGGGTTTAGTCCAAACAGTGCTGCGGAAAAGGCGGGCGTGCAGATCGGCGATGTCATCCTGAAATTTGATGGCGTTGAGATCGGGCGCTCCAGTGAACTGCCGCCTCTGGTTGGCGCAGCGAAGCCCGGCTCCAAGGTCAAGCTCAGTGTGTTCCGCGACGGTAGGACGCGTGACATGGATGTGGTCATTGGCGAACTGCCCAGAGACGGTGGCGATCTCGCGAAAACAGGCTCGAAATCCGAACGCTCAGGGCCGCTTGGATTCACCGTCGAGGAACTGACATCGGATCAGCGTGAGGCGCTGGGCATCGCGCGCGGTGAAGGTGTGGTTATTTCTTCGGTCACTGGCAGTTCGGCGCGGCGTGCCAACCTGCAAGCGGGCGATGTGGTGTTGATGGTGGGACGCAGCAAGGTCGGTAGCATTGCTGCGTTCAATGCGGAGGTGGCGAAGTTCGCCTCTGGCAAGCCCGTCATGCTGTTGATCCGTCGCGGCGAGCAAACGAGTTTCGTCAGTGTCACGCCGGATGTNNAAACAGAAAACGCCCCTCGCGGGGCGTTTTCTGTTTGCACGACAGATCCGGACTCAGAAATCGTCAGTGCCAAGCAGTTCCTTTTCAAGGTCGTCCGCGTACTGCGCGACATAGAAGATAGCTTCACGAATCTGGCTTGGCGTCGAGCGCGATGCCATGCGCGCAATGTTGTAGACCTGATGTTCCTGCAAGGCCCAGAACCCAAGCTTTGACGTGTTGCTTTCCGTCAGCAGGCGTGTGGCCAAGGCAATCGGCAGTTGCTCGCCTTCCTTGATTTCATAGCCCAACGAGTAAATGTCGCGATACTCGTGCTGCTGGAAGCGGAATGTCTTCGACTGCAGTCGCACGATCTGGCTGCGGTTCTCGTCGGTCCACTCGATCAGGACCGACAATTCGCCGGTCTCCAGCACTTCGTACTTCAGGCCTTCCGATTCAAGTGCTTCAATCAGCCGCTTGTCCGGCTGGGGTGACTCCTTCTCTGGCATGTCCTCAGCAAAAATCGGCCCGGAAAATCCCAATACCACGGCGCCCATCATCAACCACGACTTCATCAGCTCTCTCCTCATCAGTGATGCAGAACAATACAGCTGGCGTTGCGGCTGACTGCCAAAGGTGTGTCGGTGTCTTCAGTCCTCGACCAGTCCGGGCTTTGCTCCCGCCTTGCCGGGCACTTGAATGACACGTGGCCATTCCGCATCCAGCTGTAACGCAGTCAGTGGTCCACCCCAGACACAGCCGGTGTCAATCGAAAAGACCTGGTTGGTCATGCTGAGTCCAAGCGTAGACCAATGCCCGCAGACGATGCGCAGTTCACGCTGGGCNNCGACCCTTGGCATCGAACGCGATACTGCCCTTGGGGCTGCAAAATCGCATGCGCGTGAAGACGTTGATGATGGCGCGCATGCGGTCCACGCCATTGAGTTTTGGCGACCAGGTGTCGGGCTGATTGCCGAACATGCCACGCAGCAGCTTCCGATAGTCTGGACTATGCAAGCGGAGTTCGACTTCATGTGCGCGCTGTCGGGCCAGTCGGATGGTCCACTTCGGTGCCAGACCAGCGTGAACCATGGCCCAGCCGCGTGCGGCGTCTACATGCATCAAGGGTCGTTTGCGCAACCAGTCCAACAACTCTTCCCGATCTTCGGCAAACAGCACACGCTGAAGCTCGGCGTTGACTTTGCGTTGCTCGTCTTCACGACGCATGGAAATCGCCAGCAACGAGAGATCGTGATTGCCGAGGACGACGTGTGAATGGATGTCCAGCGACTTGATCAGGCGCAGAACTTCCAGCGATTGGCCGCCCCGATTGACCAGATCGCCGCAGAACCAAAGATGGTCGGCAGCCGGATCGAAGCGCAGCTTGTCGAGCAATCGCTGCAGTGGTTCAAGGCAGCCCTGTACATCGCCGATCGCGTAGACGGCCATCAGTGCAGTGTCCTGGGGCCGCTGAGGGTAAATTCAGGGATGGGGGTATCGAACTCGCGACCGCCATCCAGCTGCCAGCGATAGCTGCCCTGCATGGTGCCCACTGGAGTGGCAATTACCGCACCCGAACTGTATTGAAACGATTCGCCCGGTTGCAGATGCGGATGCTGGCCTACCACGCCATCGCCACGCACTTCTTCGCTATGTCCGCTGGCATCGCGCACGATCCACTGCCGCGTCAGCAGGCGAGCGGCAACATTGCCGACGTTTCGCAAGGTGATCGTGTAGGAAAACGCATAGCGCGACTGATCGGGCGAGGATTCGTCACGCAGGTAGCGTGTGGTTACGGAAACTTCGATGGCAGGCGTGGCGGTCGACATGGCCGCATTTTAGCAGCCGCTGGGCCGGTTCCCCGAAGCGATTTTCAGGCCGTGGCGTCGGGGTGCATTGCGAGAGACACGCTATCCGTTGCGCGAGCTCACCCAGATGCATCGCGCACGGGATCGGCGATGCTCCCGTAGCAAGCGCGAACGGACTTCAATCGGGATCGCTGTCGGGTGGCAGGTTTCCGGAAACGGTTTTTCCCTGGGTGTGCAGCGCGTTGCTGAGCTCGACGTACTTGTTGACCGCGATGGTTTCAGCACGTGCACCCGGCGAGATACCCACCGCTGTCAGGTCCGCCTCAACACAAAGCTCCGCCAGCGCATTGCGCAGCGTTTTCCTGCGTTGCGCAAAGGCGGCGCGAACCAATTGGGAAAACAATCGCGGGTCCAAGATGACGAGTTCATCCGGCGTGTGAGGCAACAGGCGAACAACTGCAGAATCAACCTTTGGCGGCGGGTTGAATGCGCCGGGCGGGACCAGGAAAAGGGGCTGAACCCGGCAGCGCGCCTGCAACATCACCGACAAGCGACCATAAACCTTGCTGCCGGGGCTCGCCGCCATGCGGTCAACCACTTCTTTCTGCAGCATGAAGTGCATGTCCTTGATGCAAGCCAGATGCGCGATGGCATGAAACAGGATCGGCGAGGAGATGTTGTAGGGCAAATTGCCGACCAGACGAATTGATCGGCCAGCTGCCAACTCGGTCAGATCCACACTCAGAATGTCGGCGTGGACAATCTGCAGCTCACCGAGCCGCGCACCCATTTGGCGGAGTGGTTCGATCAGGTCGCGGTCGAATTCGATCACCGTCAGTTGCTTGTGTTGCGACAGCAGTGGCGCGGTGATGGCACCTGCGCCGGGTCCGATTTCAATCAGGTGATCGCCCGGCCGCGGCGCAATGGCGAGCAGGATCTTGTCGATGATTCCCGGCGAATGCAGGAAATGCTGACCCAGTGACTTCTTGGTCTGATAACTCATGCGCAATGCCTGCGTCGATGTTGCACGAAGCGCTCCGCGTGGGTCAGCGCCGTCATCAGGCTGGAGTGATCGGCCAGTCCACGGCCGGCCAGATCCAGCGCGGTGCCATGGTCGACGGCCACGCGAACATAAGGCAGGCCGAGGCTGATATTGACGGCGTGCTGGAATCCGCTGAACTTGAGCACAGGCAGTCCCTGGTCGTGATACATCGCCAACACGGCATCAAATGCCGTCAATCGCTGCGGCAGGAAAGCCGTATCCGCAGGCAAGGGACCGATCATGTCGAATCCGCGCGAGCGCATACGGGCAAGCCAAGGCAAAAAAATGTCGCGTTCCTCGGTGCCGAGGTGACCATCCTCACCGGCATGCGGGTTCAAACCGAGCACGGCAATGCGCGGACTGGCGATCCCGAAGTCGCGCTGCAGACTGTTGTGCAGGATCATGGCGACGCGTTCCAGCAGGTCGGCATTGATCGAATCGGCTACCGCGCGCAAGGGTAGATGTGTGGTCACCAGAGCGACCCGCATCTGCGAATTGGCCAACATCATCACCACGTCCGATTCGCGCAGGCCCGCTTGCGTGGCGAGGAATCCGGTCATGCCGGAGAACGCCACGCCTGCCTCACAAAGAATGCCTTTGTGAACCGGGCCAGTGACCAGCCCATCCAGCTTGCCAGCAAGGCATAGCCGACTGGCTTCGTGCATGCAATCGAGCACGTGTTGCGCGTTGCGGACATTGAGTGTTCCCGGCACCACACGTTCGGCGGTGCGATGAGCAGTGACCGCCAGATGACCGGCTGCACGGGAATTCTCATACATCTTGTTCGCGTCATGCAGCGCCAAGGGTAGACCAAGGCGATTCGCCGCCTCGATCAATACGTCCGCATCCGTAAACGCCACCAGTTCGCAGTCTCGCGTCTGCTGCGCCAGTTTGACCGCCAATTCGGGCCCGACACCCGCCGGTTCGCCGACGATCAGCCCGAGGCGAGCGCGGAGACTGGCTTGCTGACTCGCCTGCCGAGTCATCAATTCAACCGCGACTCCACGTAGGATTCTTCACGCAACTGGCGCAGGAAGCGTTCGTATTCTTCTTCCGACTTGCGACGGCCCAGGGTTTCGCGGGCGCGGTCACGCTTGACTTGATCCGTGATGTCCTGCTCGCGTGTGCCGACGCGTTGAACGATGTGCCAACCCGCATCGCTGAGGACCGGCGCGGAGGTCTGCCCATCAGACAGAGCGAGCAGGGCATCGCCGATGGCTTGTCCATAAGCATAGGGTGCGAACCAGCCCAAGTCGCCGCCTTGATTGCGCGACATCGGATCTTCCGAAGCATCACGGGCGACGTCTTCCAAGGATTCACCCGCATCGATGCGAGCTTTCAGTAGATCGATCTTCGCCTTTGCGTCCTGAGTCGACGTGACCTCGTCAATCTTGACCATGATGTGGCGAGCATTGAACTCGGTGACGCGTTGCTCATCGTCGCTGCGAATCTCCAGCAGTTTCAGCATATGGAAGCCGCTGGGGCCGCGGACCGCAGGCGAGACATCCCCGGGTTGCATGCCTTGCAGCATGCTGGCGAACATGGCTGGAACCTCGTCGTAGCTGCGCCAACCCAGATCGCCGCCTTCAAGGGCGTTAGGGGCATCGGAATATCGGATCGCTGCGGCAGAAAACTCGATGTCGCCCTTTTCAATCAGTTCGCGGACTCCCTCGATCTTGCTGCGGGCGGTTTCGATCTGCTCGGCAGTGGCGCCATCAGGCAGGCCGACCAGAATGTTTGCCGCATGTACTTGCCCCGTCTTCAGACTGTTGCTGGCCAGCAATATGTCGATTTCCGTGTCGCTCACGTGGACGCGGCTCTGCACAACCGACTGTCGCAGACGCTGCACGATCATCTCGTCACGCAGTGAACGCGCAAACTCCATGAACGGAATGCCATCCTTTTCCAGTTGAGCGCGCATCTGATCGAGCGTGATGCGATTGTTCTGTGCGATGCCTTGAAGAGCTGTTTCGATTTCAGGGTCGGTCACGCGGACACCGCTTTCGCCTGCGCGTTGTACCTGAAGTCGAATCAGGATCAGACGCTCCAGCACCTGCCTGCGCAGGACGTTTTCGGGCGGTAATTCATTGCGACGATCAGCGTACTGCGCAAGGATGTTTGACACCGCACGATCCAGTTCGCTGCGCAAAATGACGTCGTCCTCGACGACCGCGACGATGCTGTCGACCTGTTGCGCAGGTGTCAGCAACTGCGCATGTGAGGCCGGGCTGAAGAACGACGAGATCACCAAGGCCATCAAGGCCGACAAACGGAAGGCAGCGGGAAGAAAAAGCGATTTCATGCGCAATGTGTTCTCGAACAGGTCAAGCGGGGCGTCGGTTAAGGTCTCTACGACCTTGTACCTGACAGCGTGACACGTCGGGCTTTGACCGGGGTTAAATGGACGTTTTGTAGCGGTGTTTGATGCTTCAGCGCGTGTAGCCGAGGATAGCACGCTGCAACAGTTCGTCCGACGTGCGGCCGAATCGGCCAAGGCCTTTCAGTTCAATTTCCACATACAGTGCATTGTTCTTTTCACCCTCGCGATTGCGCACGTAGTGACGTCCAAGGACGCGCACAGCCATGCAGCAACTTTCCCACTGAACGCCACCAAAGGCTTCCAGACTGGTGCGGTCTGTCAGTGAGTAGTTCCAGCGTCCGACCAATCGCCAGCGCTCCGTCAAGGGAAACAGTGTCGTTGCATCGATCTGCTCAACGGGTTCGCCCGTTGTGCGTCGGAAGCGATAGGCGAGGTTGGCGATGCCTTCCTGTCCGAACCGGTATTGACCACGGACCGAGCTGAGCTGAGTGTTGTGGTTATCCCCATCCCACTGCGTGGAAATGCCGCCACTGAGCCGGTTGGTCAGGTTGAACTGAATGTCCGCGATGTAGGGCGATCCCTCCAGTACGCTGGGTGCGGCCAGTGGCTCCAGTTGCACACGTTGTGGATCGAAGTAGTGGATCTGGCCGATGGTGGCAGATGCGCGTTCTTCACCGGTATCCGCGTTGAAAAAACGCGTGCTAATTGCCGCGGCCAATTGGTTCGCATCCATCTGACGATCTGCGCCAGTGAAGCGATTGCTGCGGAATAGCTGGGCGTAACTGAAACTCAGTTCCTGCGTATCGAACAGGGGGAGATCGTCCTGTTCGCGATACGGTACGCGCAGGTAGTAAAGTCTGGGTTCAAGGGTCTGAAGCAGATCCCGATTGAACATGCGGGCCGGTCGTTCAAACAGCAGACCCGCATCAAGACTGGTGATCGGAGTGGCGCGTGAGGGCGTCTTGCCGTCAACGCTCAGGTCTTGGTCCAGCGAATAGTGCGTGTAGCGATATCCAATTTCTGGACGCAGGAAACCCCAAGACCGTTCAATCGGCGTGCGCAGGTAGGGATACAGGTCAAGCCGTTGGCCCGCCGCGCGGACAGTGTGGTCGAACGCGACCAGTTCGGATCGCAACCCGGCTTGAAGTGTGCTGAGTCCGGTTGGCATCAGTGCATCGAAGCGGACTTGCGGGAGCTGTCGGAAAGGCGTCGCCGCATTGTCGATGAGTGGGTCCACCAACTGGAAGTCACGCAGCAAGGCGCTGGCGGTCCAACCTTTGCCGCGCCCATATATGCCGGTACTGCTTTCCAGCAGTGTGGTTGAAATGCTGGTCAGCGAATCTCCCAGATCCTCGAAATAGCGATCATCGGACACGCGATACAGGTCTGCTCTCACCTGCCAGTTGCGATCGAGCTGGCCGACATGACGGTAGCGGAACGAACCGCGATCCCGCTGTCGGATGTCATCGTTTGGAAGCCAGTCTGCTTCGATATTGCCCGAGAAGCCTTCGCCCAGGTAGCGGAACTCACCGCCAATCATGAATCCTCGCCGCCCCAGGGATCGAGGCGTGATCGTGGCATCGTAGTTGGGTGCCAGATTGAGGTAGTAAGGTTGACGGATGTCCAGACCGGTATTGCTGCCCGTGCCAATGATCGGGTACAGAAAACCCGATCGGCGACGATCATCCGTCGGGAAGCTGACGTAGGGCAGGTAAAAGACGGGCACGTTGCCCAAATGCAGGCGCGCATTGCGCGCGACCCCAAGGCCTTTCGCGTTGTCCAGATCGATATGTTCGGCCTCAAAGCGCCAGCCCTTCGAGCCTGGATCACATGTGGTATAGCTGACTCCCTGCAACGCCGCTTGCTCGCCGGTCAGGTTGGCGAGATCGGCCCGCCCGTTGCCGCGACGATCAAGCAGCACATAGTCGACATGGCGGAGTGTCGAACGATCTGCAGCAAGGTCACCCTCGGCGTGCTGCGCCTGCAGCAGAAAGCCACGGTCCTGGTAGCTCATGCCTTCCGGACTCTCGAAGGTCTGAGCTGTCTTGGAAAACAACAGGCGCGGCGCTTGCATGAGCTGGTCTGCTCTTTGGATTTCCACCTCGCCAGTGAGCTCGTAGACCTCGTCGTCGCTGACGTTGAACTCGCTGGCCGAGGCGGTCGTCGGTGAGGTCACGCGATCGCCGGTGGATGGAAGTCCAGGTCGATATGACGAGAATAGTTCCTGCTGCGGGCACAACAACCACGGATCATCGGGACCTGCCGTGCTGGCTAGAGCCATTGGAGAGCCGAGGCTGCAGCTCAACGCGAGGGCCAGGTTCCGCCGTACGGCGCGCGAGAGTAGGGGTATGGGGAGATGAGGATTCATTGCAATAAGTGTTTGATTGCGCGCGGTAAGACAGGAGATTGCCGTACTTTCGGCGTAGCGCTAGCTTGCAGTATGTACGCTACGGCAGCAAACCATGGGGAGGGTTGCGATGCGCGATGACGAGCAACTGCCGCTCGATGATGCCGGATGGCGCGCGCGCCTGACTCCGGCGCAATACGCGGTCTGTCGATGCTCTGCAACGGAGGCGCCATTCAGCGGACAGTTCTGGGACCACGATGCGGATGGCATTTACCATTGCGTCGCGTGTGGCGCAGCCTTGTTTGACGCGTGTAGCAAGTTCGACTCCGGCTCGGGCTGGCCGAGTTTCTTCGAGCCAGTCACAGAGGGCGCGATCAAACAAGTCATGGATCGAACCCACGGCATGCTGCGTGTGGAGGTGCAATGCGCCGTTTGCGAGAGCCATCTTGGGCACGTATTTCCTGACGGCCCCGCGCCCACTGGCATGCGCTATTGCATCAACTCCGCCGCGTTGCAATTCGCTGATCGGCGTGGAGTGGATGGGTTGTGACCAGGCCTGCTGCGCCATTGGATACCGGATCGCCGTCCGCGAACTTGGTTCTTGATCTTGCAGACGCCCGGATTCTTTCACTGGATCGCAGGCTGGCCGATTGCTTGGGTTTCGTAGAAGAGGACCTTGTCGGGAGAGTCGTGACCGAGTTCTGGTCCGATCACGATTCGCGAGCCGCGCTGTGGACGGCTGCCCTCTCGCCGGATGACGTCACATTACGGGACGTGAGTTTGACGGGGGCGGACGGCCGAGTTCTCCATGCCCGTATGCGCTGTCGCCGTGAAGCCCTGGATGGACGTCGAGTTCTTGACTGTTCGCTGGACGTGACCCGTTCTTCAGGAGCGGCGTCAAGCAGCGGCGGCCATCGCGACGCAAGCTATCGTTCTCTGTACCTAGAGGCGAGCGAAGGGATGTATCGGAGCTTGCCCTCAGGTGGCTTCGTTGACGCCAATCCCGCGATGGGCAGCCTCTTGGGTGCAGAGACAACGGAGCAGTTCCTGCGCGCCTACGCGGATGACGCCAGTCGGATATATGACGATGAGGGTGAGGCGAGCGAGCTTCGAGCCTTGTTGTGTGCCGCAGGATCGCTGACCGGCTTCCGGGTGCGGATCAGGCGCCTTGATGGCAGCACAAGGGTTGTCTCGGAGAACGCCCGCGCGGTCCGAGATGCCGATGGGACCTTGTTGTTCTTCGAAGGCTCGATGACGGATATCAGCGAACAGGCAGCGATGGAGGCTGCCCTCCGCGAGTCTGAAGGACTGTACCGATCTTTGGTGGAAAATTGCCGGGACGGTGTATTCCTGATCCAGCAGGGGCGCTTGATTTTCGTAAATCCGGCGCTGGCTGAAATGCTGGGTTACACGGCCGAAGAGCTGACTGGCCGGCTGTACATGGACATGGTGGCCGACACCGATGTGGCGCCTCAGTCTGAGCGGCGGCGTCTGCGTGAAGATGGCTCGACTGAAGTCCAGCGGTACCAGATCGCACTGCGCCATGTCAGCGGACGGACCGTGGTTTGTCAGGTTGTGGCCGATGCGGTGAATCACCTGGGCACTATCGCTTCTGCGGGCGTTATCCGCGATATCACCGACGAACATCATCAGCAGCTGGCTCTGCGACTGGCCGAAAAGCGCTACCGGGAGCTGTTCGAACAGTCGCCGGTTGGTCTTTACCGAAGCGACGTCAACGGCACGATCGTGCATTTCAATACGCGTATGGCACACATCCTGGGCTACCCGGACAAGGCAACCGCGCGTGCCGAAGTTTCCAGCATCCTGAACCTGTATGTCAGGCCGGAAGAGCGCGCAGGCATTGTGCAAACCATACGCGAACAGGGTGTGGTGGTGGATCGGGTTATTTCCCTGCGGCGGCGCGATGGGAACGCGATCTGGGCCAACGTCAACATTCAGCGGATCGATGATGCCGAAGGTGGCGTCCAGATGGCGGGCTCTGTGCAAGACATCACTCCGCAAGTGGCGGCCGAGCAGAAGTTGATAGAAATGGCGACCCGCGATTCCCTCACAGGACTACCCAATCGCCGAAATTTCGAACAACAACTCGCATCGCGGATGGGGATGGCCAGGTCCGAAGGTCGAACAGACTATGCCATCCTGTTTCTCGATCTGGATGGCTTCAAGTGGATCAATGATGGACTTGGGCATGGCGCAGGTGATCGTCTGTTGATCGCCATTGCGGGCCGACTCTCAGCTTGCCTTGGCGGCCGAGCTTTTCTGGCGCGCTATGGTGGTGACGAATTCACCGTGTTGCCTTCGCATTCCGTAGATCGTGCCGCCGCTGAGCGCTTGGCAGATGAGGTGTCAGCCGCCTTTGAGCAACCTTTCGATGTTGAAGGTCAGGTCGCGTATTCCGGCGCAAGTATTGGCATCGTCATGGGTCATGCGGACTACCAGCGTCCAGAGCAGATGCTGCGTGACGCGGATATCGCGATGTACAGGGCCAAGGCTTCCGGCAAGGGCAAGCACATCGTCTTCGATGAGCAAATGCACGCCGAGGCGCGTCATCGATTCGAGTTGCAGTCGGACATGCTTGGCGCGCTGGAAAGGGGCGAGTTCCGTATTCACTATCAACCGGTTGTTTCGCTGCAGGATGGGCGATGGTTGGGCTGTGAGGCACTGCTGCGCTGGCAGCACCCGCGACGTGGACTGTTGGCACCGGGAGCGTTCCTGCAGATCGCCGAAGACACCGGGTTCATCGCCGTTCTTGATGCCTGGGTTCTATCAGAGGCCGCACAGCAAGTGGCGACGTGGGCGCGGAGGCTCGCGACCACAGCTCTCTTGCTCAACGTCAATGTGGATGACCGGCAGTTGGCATCGGGGCGCTTGCCCGATCAGGTTTCGCGGGTTCTGTCTCGCTCCGGGCTACCGGCCGACCGTCTCAGGCTGGAGGTGACCGAGACGATCTTCCGTGACGACATCGAGGCCACCAATCTTCGATTGCAACAACTCAAGGCGCTGGGTGTCGGCTTGGTCGTTGATGATTTCGGCACGGGCTACTCGTCCTTGGACAGCTTCGCGGCATCGCCGTTCGATGCGATCAAGGTGGATCGAGGCTTGGTTAAGGACCTTGATTGCAATGCCAGGCATCGCGCCATCGTAAAAACCATCGCCCGTTTCGCGGAGGAGTTGGGTTTGGAATTGACGGTAGAAGGTGTTGAACGCGAGTCACAGCGACAATGGCTGCTGGATTCTGGCTGTGCGCAGGCGCAGGGATTCCTCTTTTCGCATGCACTGCCGCCGGATCAGTTCCTGACACAATGGGCGGCACAGCTAAATTCTGGCATGGCCGAAGACGGGCGATAGTTAGCCGCTCCGCAACGCAGCAACAAGGTTGCAGTGATCAATCCCGGAAGTTGTTGAACTGCAGGGGAAGTTCGAATTCCGCCTTGCGAAGCTCCGCGATGGCTGTTTGCAAGTCATCGCGTTTCTTGCCGGTGACACGCAACTTGTCACCATTGATCTGGGCTTCGACCTTCAGCTTGGCCTCTTTGAGGCGCGCGACGATTTTCTTGCCCAAGGCCTGTTCGATGCCTTGCTTGACGGTCACCTTCTGGCGCGCGCCTGACAGGTTGCTTTCTATCGTTCCCAGGTCCAGACAACGGACATCGATCGATCTGGCGGTAAAGCGTTGCCGAAGGATGTCCAGCATCTGCTGCAGTTGGAATTCGCTGGGAGCGGTCATCTGCACCACCGACTCATCAAGGCAGAAGCGGGCGTCGGTGCCGCGGAAGTCGAAGCGGTTTGCCAGTTCGCGGTTGGCCTGATCGACCGCGTTGGTGAGTTCGTGTTTGTCTATCTCGGAGACAACATCAAAGGAAGGCATGCTGGTTACCTCTGCCTATTGGGCTTACTGGTCGGAGGAAGGGTCGGGTTCAGCGCAGCGGCACTTCGTGTGCCTCGGTGGCACCGGATCCAGGCCGCCTTCACAGAACGGCTGGCAGCGCGCCAAGCGCTTGATTGTCAGCCAGCTACCTTTGAGCACGCCATGAACGTCGAGCGCCTGCATGGCGTACTCCGAGCAACTCGGATGAAAACGGCAATGCTGTCCCAACAGAGGACTGATGAATCGTTTGTAGAGGCGCAACAGCGCAATCAATATCCGACGCAACTCGGCAACCTCAAGAAATTCGCGATCATTGGACCCTGATCATCGCGGGGTGGAAAGGATAGCGGTATAAACGTGCGTTGAAAAACGACTTGGCCGTTTGCCATGAACTCCGCATTGTGGGTCAATTGAGGCGAGGCCTGGCTTGGAGGGTGATGCTGGTGGATGCGCCAAGGCTCGCAAGGGCGTGATGTACCAGACGGACGCATCCATAGGATTCCGATCCACAGTCTCGCGCGGTGGTGATTGTTCTCAGCTTGCTGCGACGTGCTGCGTAGGCTATAAAACGCGCCCGCCGTGGCTCAAGCAATCCAACAGGGAAGGGCTTAACGTGGCAGCGAAGTCGAAAACCTCAGTGACATCGATCAAGTCAAACGCCAAGACCGCCGCTCCGGTCAAGAAAAAAGTTGCTTCATCGCCGGCGAAGTCCGCTTCCTCGCGGTCAAGCAAGGTTCCAACCAAAGCTGCCACGAGTTCGAAGTCGACCAAGGTGGTGGCTCCAGCGCGCAAAGCGACTCCTGCCAAGGCCGCGGTGGTGAAGGGCAAGTCCGCAGCGGGCAAGGTGATTGCCAAGCCAGTCAAGGTTCAGCCAAAAGTCACGGCCGGCAAGTCAGCCGCCAAACCGAAGGTGGCGATCAAGAGCAAGGCGACGCTGCCCAAGGTCACTACAAAGACGGCGGGTGGCAAGCTTTCCAAGCCCTTAGAAAGAGCGCCCAAGAAGGTCGCCAAAGTTTCACCGCCAGCGCAATCCAAGAAGGCAAGCTCAAAGCCTTCGACGACCGCGACTCGCGTACAAAAGGCAGTATCCAAGCAATCCGTGAAGAAGCCGGCGATCAAGTCCACCGCAAAGGGCAAGGTTGCAGCCACTTCCTCCGTCGCCAAGAAGTCTTCGGTCCTGAGTATCGTGAAGTCGGCAACCCGCGCGATCGCCAAGGTCGTCAGCACGGCAAAACGCGCCCAGCCCCAAGCTGCCGTCGTCAAGCCAACACCCAAGGTGGCTGCCAAGGCGCTGTCGATGGCGCCGGATTCCCGATCCAACTTGCCCACGAAATCGCCGAAGGGCACCAAGAAAGTCCCCGGCGCGGTCGCCAAAGCAAAAAGGAAATCCGTCGAGTCCGCTGTGACCGCGCCGGCAAAGCCTGCAAGCAAGCCGACAGCGACGGTCAGCAAAGCCTCACCCCCCGCAGCCAAGGCGCCCACGCCTGCTGAGGGACTATCGAACGACACAGGTAATTCAATGAAATCCAGCGGTACCCGTAGCACGCCCTCGGGCAAGAGCAGTACAACCTCAACCGGCGGAAGAGCCGTTGGTGTCAAGAGCGCCAAGCCCGTTGCCGTGCAAGCGCCTCTGACAGCAGTCAAGGTCGTGCGTGTCGACTTGCCGGAAGGCTATCGTCCCGCGCGCGGCGAGGAGTACATGAACCCTTTCCACTTGGAGTATTTCCGGCAGAAGTTGCTGAACTGGCGTGCTGAGCTGGTGGAAGAGTCCAAGCAGACCATCGACAACCTGCGCGAAGAGGTGCGTGACGTGGGCGATGAGGCTGAGCGCGCGACGCGCGAAACGGAAAATTCGCTGGAGTTGAGGACGCGAGATCGCTATCGCAAGTTGATCAACAAGATCGAAAAGGCGATCAAGCGGATCGATGAAGGCGAATACGGCTACTGCGAAGAGACCGGCGAGGAAATTGGGCTGGAACGCCTCGAAGCCCGTCCTATTGCCACCCTGTGTCTGGATGCGCAGGAGCGATACGAGCATCGTCAGAAAATGATGGGCGACTGATCCTCGCCGATTGCCCGCTTTGCTGGGCCGACATCAGGCACGCGCAACGCAAGGGCGCGTGCCTTTTTGTTTGAGCGATGAAGGCGGGCGATCAACGATGTCAGTTGTCGTCAAAGCGCCACCGCGTGTCGGGGTCGGTGAGTTGTCCTTGCAGCCTGGCGCGTACCAGATCCACCGGCATGGGTCCGCCGCGCAGGATCTGGTCGTGGAACTGCAGATCGCTCATGCGTCCGCTGTCGACCATTTCCTTGCGCAAGGCGATGAACTGCAAGCCGCCGAGCATGTACGCCGCCTGATAAAGCGCTGACCAGTCACCATTGAATGAGCGGCGCACCTCGGCCGCCGCGTTCTCGCGTTCGTGACCTACCTCGTCGACCAGAAAGTCCACCGCTTGCTGCGGACTCATCTTGCCAAGATGGAACGCCAGACTGAACTGGATACGCGCCGCGCGATGGCTGCGCCAGAACAGCATGCCAATACGATCTTCCGGCGACTGCGCAAATCCGCGCTGGTACAGCAACATTTCCCAGTACAGAGCCCACCCTTCGGTCCAGAATGGCGTGGCAAACAGTTGTCGATGTGCCTGATAGCGACTGTTGTAGAAGTGCTGCAGGTGATGGCCGGGAATCAGTTCGTGATGAACCACCGCACGTGAGAAATGCCGGTTATTGCCGCGCAAGGCCATGTGCTTCTTGTGTTGCGGCATGCTGTCGTGCGGGTAGGCCACCCAGACATCCTCGCCACCCAGAAAGAACGGCGCTTCGAGTTGTGCCTGCGGACTGAGCATGTTCATGCGCCAGTCGCGGCGCGACAGCATGGGTACGGCTACCAGCTGATTTTCGGTGACATAGTGGATCGCTTCGTCCGCCAACTGGACGACCAGATCAGGCTGTCGTCCCGGTGCAGGCGAGTCCTGCTTGACTGCCTCCAGCGCATCCTGCCAGCGCTCGAACCCCATTTCCTTGGCCGCTTGCCGCATTTCCTTGCGGCACCAGGCCAGCTCGCGCTCAGCAATAGTCAGCAAGCGCTCGGGGGAGTAAGGAATTCGCGCGGCGTCCAGTTCCGCCAGCAGGGCATCCCGTCCGATCGGGTCGCCAATGATGACTTCCGTGTCGTCGCTGTGAACCAGTTTGCGTTGGATGTCCTTGATCAGTGCCTCGGTGGATTCGACGTAGGCCTTGAAGGGTTCGCGCGTCCAATAGGAAAAAGCCGGGTCGAAGCCATCCTGATGTGCATGCCAATCACGTATGGATGTCAGCGTGGCGTTGAGAATACGCACCGCGCGTTGCGCTTGCGCTGGCGTGAACGTGCTGAGTTCCGTCGTCTCTGCGTCGATGTTCTTGCGCAGGCGCTCCGTTTCAGCGCGAGCGGCTTCGAGAACTTCGGCGCTGTGCTGTCCATCGGCTTGAGCAAGCGCGCGTCTGGCTTCGGCAAGCGCCATTACTGCTTCGATACTGGGCAGCAGGGGGAGCACCTCCTGCAGGCGCTGCTGTTGGAAGCCCAGCAGGCGACGCTGATTGCGCAATTCATCACGCCACAGGGTCCAATCGATGCGGTCTTCCAGTTCGAGTGTGTCGAATTCGACGGCACCCAAGCGTTCCTGCCATGCCTGATAGAAGGCATCCAGCGCAGCCGCGCGGCCCGACCCCCATTCAATGTCGTGGATATGCAAAAGGCTGTAGAGATCAGCCTGATAGCGATTCAGTAGCGGGGCAATGCGTTGCGGTGTGGGCGCGTGATCCTCGGGCGTCGGAAGCCAAGCTTGCGCATTGATCGTCTGATCATTCGACAGCACGGTTGATGGTGCGACCAGACAGGTCAGCAACGCAGCGCACAGCGGTCGAAGGTTCATGCGAGGCTTTGTCCTTGTGACGCCAGAAGTCGTTTCGCGTGTTCACGGATCATGGCGAGCAAGGCGGCAAGTCCATTGCTTCGTGTCGGCGAGAGATGCTTGGCAAGACCGATTCGGGTGATGTAGTCCGGTTCGGTGGCAGTGATTTCCCCGGCCGTCCGTCCCGAATAGACCCTTAGCGCCAGATAGATCAGCCCGGACACGATGGTCGAATCGCTGGTCGCGTGGATGAACATCCGGTCACCCTTGTTCTCGATCACCACCCAGACCATGGATTGGCAGGCGGTCAGCCGATTGGCTTCGGTTTTCCATGCCTCCGGGAAGCTGGGCAACTTCTTACCGAGGTCGATGAGGTACTGGTAGCGCTCGGACCAGTCCGAAAAAAAACCAAACTCTTCCGCGATCGCCTCTTGAGCCGCGATGCAGGTTGGTTCGATGGGAAATGGTGATGTACTCATCCCACCCGTTTCCAGCGTGCGCCCTGCGGCGTGTCTTCGATGGCGATGCCTTCGTCCAGCAGTTGTTTGCGAATGGCGTCGGCCAATGCGAAATCGCGGGTTTGCTTGGCCGACGTGCGCGAATCCACCAAAGCCTGAATGCGTGCATCATCATCGCTATTGCCACCGCGACCAAACCACTCGGCCGGTGCTTGCTGCAGCAGCCCCAATGCGCGTCCAGCGGCCAGCAGTTGGGATTTGTTTTGCTTCGCCGCCTGGCGATTTTCTGGGCTGTCCGCGCTGGCAAGTGAAAGCTGGCACTGCCGCGCACGTGTCGCGATCTGCTGCAGTTCGGCAAGGGCCAGTGGTGTGTTCAGATCGTCGCACAGCGCGGCTTCGACCGTTTCCGGTATGGCGCAGCATTCATCGCTCTCAACGTCCTGCAAATCCCGCAACGTACCGTACAGTCGATCCAGCGTTCTCACGCTCTGTTCGATGAGCGCGTCCGACCAGTCGAGCGGTTGGCGATAATGCGCCGAGAGCAAGGCCAGGCGCAGTGCTTCCGGCGGTTGCTTACGGATCAGTTCGTGCACGGTGCGGATATTGCCGACGGACTTCGACATCTTGGATCCGTCAAAGGTCAGCATGCCGTTGTGCAGCCAGAAGCGCGCAAAGGGTTTGCCGCCATGAGCACAAACACTCTGCGCGATCTCGTTCTCGTGATGCGGAAACTGCAGATCGACGCCACCCGCATGAATGTCGATGGTTTCGCCAAGGTGCGCCTCGCACATGGCGGAGCATTCGATGTGCCAACCCGGCCGACCGCGTCCCCAAGGACTTTCCCAGCCGTGAAGCTCAGATGTCGACGGCTTCCAAAGCACGAAGTCGCCCGCGTTGCGCTTGTAGGGCGCCACTTCCACCCGTGCTCCGGCAAGCATTTCGTCGGTGGAACGTCGTGAGAGTTGCCCGTAGGCCGGGTAGCTGCTGACCGCGAAAAGCACATGCCCTTCGGCGGCGTAGGCATGCCCAGCGGCGATGAGTTGCTCGATCATGCGAACCATCTGCGGAATGTGGGCGGTGGCGGCGGGTTCGATATCGGGCAGCTTCACGCCAAGTGCGCTCATGTCCTCGCGATAGATGGCGGCAAAGCGATCCGTGATGGCCGCGATGGGAACCCCCTGCTCCAACGCGGCAGCATTGATCTTGTCATCCACATCAGTGATGTTGCGGGCGTAGTCGACCTTGCCAAAGTGGCGGCGCAGTGCATCGACCAGCACGCCAAACACCACCGGACCACGCGCATTGCCGATATGGGCGTAGTTGTAGACCGTCGGTCCGCAAATGTAGAACGTCACGCGGTCAGGATGCAGGGGAGTGAAGGTTTCGACGCGGCGCGTCAGACTGTTGAAGAGTTTGATTTCCATGAGCGCGAGTGTAGCGCGACGCTCCCTTGCTCCAAAGTGCGCGATCAGGCCGGGGAATGACTGGATTTAACGAAAATCTAAAGCCATGATTCAGCGCCGCAGTGCTCCAATCGGCATCAGGTCGTTGTCGCTGGGTCCTGTGTCCGGCATTCGTGAGAAAGCAGAGGTGCGTGTCATGTCGAGGTCGTTCTTCTGGGTGTTGGCGGGGCTGGCGCTCTGTTTTTCTTCGCTGGTCGGCGCGCAGTCCGGCAGCGCCGTGCGAGGCGAGAGTGTCCGCTATACCTATGC
Source organism: Lysobacterales bacterium UBA2790 (assembly GCA_002352135.1). Taxonomy (GTDB): domain Bacteria; phylum Pseudomonadota; class Gammaproteobacteria; order Xanthomonadales; family Xanthomonadaceae; genus Aquimonas. Next base: position 3,327 of record DEHW01000017.1, on the reverse strand, counting down.
AACGGTGCTGAGTGCGGTTCCTGTCTACGAGACGGTGCGTTACACCGAGCCGCAGGAAGAGTGCAGTGATGAGCGTGTCGTGGTACGTGAACGCGACAACGGCACGGCGGGTGCGGTGATTGGTGCCATCATTGGCGGGGCTATCGGTAATCAGGTCGGTGGCGGTGACGGTCGCCGTGCTGCCACGGTGGCAGGTGCCATCGCAGGTGGTGCCATCGGACGCGATGTGGATCGCAGGAACGGACCGAATCGGCAGTATGAGGACGTCGAACGGCGTTGCTACACGGTCGATGTCGAGCGCGAAGAGCGCCGCATCAATGGCTACGATGTCGAATATCGCTTGAAGGACGAGGTCTACTACGCCCGACTTCCTTATGATCCGGGCAACAATCTGCGCGTTCGCGTTGAAGTCACCCCGGTCGAATAAGCCCAAAACTCATACGAAGCGTATTGCAGCGCGCAAGATGCCTGTGCAACCATCCTGCCCATGTTGACAGTGTCCGCCCACGCCGATGTTCTGAGCAGCGCCTACATGGCCGCTGGTATGACCTCGCGCGCGCGCCGACCGGATTCCCGCTTCGCTGGGTAAACCGCACGCTGTCATGCAAATGACTCACGGAAAGCCCAGCCCAGTGCTGGGCTTTCGTGTTTTTTCGACTTCGTTGCCTCCACCATGAGACTGCCGATGAGCGCATCCCCGTTGACCCATTTCTTGAACACCCAGGATTGGAGCCGTCCTGATCTCGACACGCTGCTAACGAGTGCCGCCGCGTTCAAGCGCAGCAAGCTCGGCGACCAACTGAAAGGGCGTTCCATTGCGCTGGTGTTCTTCAACCCCTCGATGCGCACGCGCACCAGTTTCGAATTGGGTGCCTTCCAGTTGGGTGGGCATGCCGTCGTCTTGCAACCGGGCAAGGACGCTTGGCCGATTGAGTTCAATATGGGTACGGTCATGGATGGTGACACCGAAGAGCACATCGCCGAAGTGGCCCAAGTTCTGGGGCGCTACGTCGATCTGATCGGCGTTCGGGCGTTCCCAAAGTTCGTGGACTGGGCCTATGACCGCGAAGACATCGTGCTGAAGTCGTTCGCCAAATACTCTCCCGTGCCAGTGATCAACATGGAAACCATCACCCATCCCTGTCAGGAGTTGGCCCACGCGCTGGCCTTGCAGGAGCACTTTGGCACCACCGATCTGCGTGGCAAGAAGTATGTGCTGACCTGGACCTATCACCCCAAGCCCTTGAATACCGCTGTCGCCAATTCGGCCCTGACCATTGCCACGCGTTTGGGCATGGACGTGACCTTGCTGTGTCCCACACCCGATTACGTTTTGGACGAGCGCTACATGGGCTGGGCGGCGCAAAACGTTGCGGAAAGTGGTGGTTCGTTGACGGTCAGTCACGACATCGCCAGCGCCTATGCCGGGGCGGACGTGGTCTACGCCAAGAGCTGGGGTGCGCTGCCCTTCTTTGGTAACTGGGCACCGGAAAAGCCGATTCGCGACCAGTTCCAGCATTTCATGGTGGATGAGGCGAAGATGTCGCTGACCAACAACGGTGTGTTCAGTCACTGCTTGCCACTGCGCCGCAATGTGAAGGCCACCGATGCGGTGATGGATTCGCCACGCTGCATTGCGATCAACGAGGCGGAAAATCGCCTGCATGTGCAGAAAGCAGTGATGGCGAAGCTGATCGCGCAGATCTGATCGACCATGTATCAGCCCGCTGCCTTCCGAGAGACGCGCCTTGAAGTGCTGCACGACTTCATTCAGGCGCATCCCTTTGCCAGCGTCATCATTCACGGCGATGACGGGCTGGTGGCGGACCATTTGCCGCTGCGATTGAGCTCTGCGTGCTTGCAGGGTCACGTGGCTGCAGCGAATGACCTGGCGCAGCGCGACGGCGCTGCGGTACTGGTGGTGTTCCATGGGCCACATGGCTATGTCAGCCCCGGTTGGTATCCGAGCAAACATCAGACCGGGCGTGAGGTGCCGACCTGGAACTATGCCGTGGTACAGGTGCATGGACGTTTGCGTGTCATTGACGACGCTGATTGGAAGCGCACCTTTCTGCAAGGATTGACTGCGCAGCATGAGGCGTCCATGCCACAACCCTGGTCCATCGATGAGGCGCCGCCGGACTACATCGCGGCGCTTTTGGGTGCGATCCGCGGCATTGAAATCACGATTGACCGCATCGAGGGCAAGTTCAAACTCGNNGGTCTCGACACCAGTTTCTGTGTGCCTTACCTGCAGGAGCGTGGTTGGGACGTGCATACCGTATTTGCGGATACGGGCGGTGTCGACGCCGAGGAACGCGCTTTCATCGAAGCGCGCGCGGCGGAGTTGGGTGTGACGAGCCATCAGACCGTGGATGGCGGCGCGGCGATCTGGGAAGGCTTCGTCAAGCCCTTCGTCTGGGCGGGCGAGGGCTATCAGGGTCAATACCCGCTGCTGGTGTCGGATCGTTATCTGATCGTCGATGCGGCCTTAAAACGTGCTTCCGAACTGGGCACGCAGGCGATCGCGCATGGCTGCACTGGCATGGGCAATGATCAGGTTCGCTTTGATCTGGCCATCAAGTCGCGCGGTGACTACCAGATCATCGCGCCGATTCGCGAAATCCAGAAAGAGCACACCCAGACGCGCGCCTACGAGCAAGCCTATCTGGAGGCGCGCGGTTTCGGTGTGCGCGCCAAGCAGAAGAGCTACACCATCAACGAAAACCTGCTTGGCCTGACCATGTCGGGCGGCGAAATCGATCTATGGGAAGCACCCGGCGAAGGCGCACGCGGTTGGTGCGCGCCGCGCAGCGAATGGCCGATGGATGCGTTGCAGGTGCGTCTGCAGTTTGTCGAGGGCGAAGCGGTCGCGCTGGATGGTCAGCCAATGGAAGGCGCTGCGCTGCTGGCTAGACTGAATGCCCTGTTCGCACCCTATGGCGTCGGTCGCGGCGTGTACACCGGCGATACCGTGATCGGTCTCAAGGGTCGCATCGTGTATGAGGCCCCGGGCTTGATCTCTTTGCTGGCGGCGCATCGCGCACTGGAAGACGCGGTGCTGACCAAGCAGCAGAATCGCTTCAAGCCCGACGTGGCGCGCAAATGGGTGGAACTGGTCTACGAAGGGTTCTTCAATGATCCGCTGAAGACCGATCTGGAAGCCTTCCTCAAATCCTCGCAGACCAAGGTCAATGGCGAGGTCGTGCTGGAAACCCGTGGCGGACGTGTGGATGCCGTGGCCGTGCGTTCGCCGCACCTGCTGAACGCCAAGGGCGCGACGTATGCGCAATCGGCGGACTGGGGCGTGGCCGAGGCGGAAGGCTT